>JAGWPE010000270.1 GCA_028870635.1 Gammaproteobacteria bacterium
TCAGCGCGTCGCCCCGCATGATGTATGACGAGGAGATCGCCCAGCGCATACAGCGCCTCCCGCCCAGGCAGCGTGATGTGTTCCACGGCGTCTTGAAAGGGTTGCTCACCAAGCAGATTGCCGCGCAGCTCGGGATTTCCGATAGCACCGTCAAGAGCGCCCGCCGGGCGCTCCTGGTGCGGATGCAGGCGGAGACGAGTTTGGAGCTGGTTGCGATGGCGCTCCGCGGGGGCATGACCGTCAAGACTCGGTCCTGAAGGGACGCGAGATTTGCCGCCCGGCCAGGCGGGCCGCATTGAGTGCGGCGTCGCGTATGCGTGAGTGAACCACGGGGTTACGGCGCTTGGCGCGCTTGCCAGTGGACCCTGTTGCCAGAGGCAGCCGTACCACGAAGGTGGCTCCCCTGTCCTGCCCCTCGCTCATCACCTCGATCCTGGCATCGTGCAGCTCGACCAGCCTCTGGCAGATGGCAAGGCCGAGTCCGAGGCCGCTGTCGCTGTCGGGAGCGGGTGCGCCTTGCCAGTACCGCTCAAAGACATGGGGCAGGGCTTCCGCAGGGATTCCCCGCCCGGAATCGCGCACCTGCAGCTCGACACCATCCCCTTGGCGGCCGCAGGACACTTCGATGCAACCGCCGCTGGGCGTGAAGCGTATGGCGTTCGAGAGCAGGTTGGAGACGATCTGCTGAATGCGATCGGCATCGACTTCAACGGGACCGCTGTCGTTGCTCAGCTTGCCGCGAAGGGTGATTTCCTTCTGGGAGGCTGCCGGACCATAGGCATCCAGGACTGCGGCGATGAGCGGGGCGAGCGATGCGTAGGGCTCACGCTTTACGTGCATTCGTCCGGAAGTTCCCCTGGCAACATCGAGCAGGTCCTCCGCCAGCCTGCGAATCGAGTGCGCCGCGGTCTCCAGGACATCCAAGGCTGTCGAATCGACCCTGCCGGCGAGCCGTTTGTTCCGCAGTCTCTCTATCCAAATGAAGAGGCATGCGGCCGGCCCGCGAAGCTCGTGCGCCAGTGCGGCGAGGAACTCCTCGCGGGCCCTGATCGTCTGCTCCGCCTGGCTGCGGGCCTGACGCTCCGCCGCCTGTTGCCTGGCAGTGGCGAGCCGTGATTCGACTCTCGCGAGCAGCTCATGGCGTGAGAAGGGTTTCACGAGGTAATCGTCCGCACCCGCGCGCAGCCCGCCGACCGAGGCTTCCTCGCCCGCTCGCGCGGACAGCAGGAGCACGGGGATTTGCGCCGTTGCAGCCTCGTTGCGCACCGTGCGCAGCAACTCGAGTCCATCGACCCGCGGCATCATGATGTCGGCAATGACGAGATCGGGCGCTTGCTGGCGGATGCGCTCGAGAGCAGCGGCTCCGTCGGACGCTGCCTCCACTTGCCAACGGTCCTGCAACAAGCGCAGCAGGTAACGGCGCATGTCCGCATTGTCATCGACGACGAGGATCCGCTCCCGTGACGGCTCTTGGGAATGAGCCGCCGGCGTCGCAGGCGAATCCTCGGGGAGCCAGCCGAGCGCCTCCTCGAGATACGGCTGAGCGGCGCTTTCGGATCGCGGGGAGGCTTCTGTAGCGATCCGGTCCTGGGGCAGGTGAGCCTGCCCCCGCGGGATGCGGACTGTGATGGTGGTTCCCACGCCGAGCCCGCTCCTGGCCTCTATCGTGCCTCCGTGCAGCCTCACTCGCTCTTTGACCAGCGACAGACCGATGCCGGTTCGCTCCACCGTGCGCACTTGCGATGTTTCGATGGCCGCGAATCGGTCGAAGATCCGCGGCAGGTCCTCGGGCGCAATGCCGCAGCCGGTATCCGCCACTTGCAGCTCGAAGCAGTCCTCGAGCGCCTGGGTCCGGACGCTCACTTGTCCCAGGAGGGTGAACTTGAGCGCGTTGGACAACAGATTGAGGACGATCTTCTCCCACATGTCGCGGTCGATGTAGGCCGGGTCAGGTATGCCCGCGCAATCGATCACCAGTCGGATACCCGCCCGCTCGAAGGCGGAGCGAAACATCGCCGCGAGATCCGCGGTGAAGAGTCCGAGGTCGGTCGGCACGTAGCGGGCATCGGTCCGGCCGCCCTCGATACGGGAGAATTCCAGGAGCGAGCTGACGAGCTTGAGCAGCCGGTGCCCGGCGCGGCGTGCGGTCAGGAGCAGCTCGCGGTCGCCGGGATCGAGCTGGGCGCAGTCCAGTACCTGGCGCAACGGCTCGAGGAGCAGCGTGAGCGGCGTGCGCAGCTCGTGACTCACGTTGCTGAAGAACGCCGTTTTCGCCTGATCGAGGGCGGCCAGCTCGCGCGCCCGGCGCTCGGCGCTCTCCCGCATGTGGGCGCCGGAGATGGCAGTCTCGACCTGGCGGCCGATGAGCCCGAAGAACCTGCGGGACTCCTCGACCGGCCGCATGGGATTGAGGCCGGCGACCAGAACGCATTTCGGCGCCTCGGGGCCGGCACCGGCGAGGGGCAGGGAGAGCGCCTGCTGCGGCACGACCTCGGGGCTGATGAGCGCCGGACCTACGAGGTTGGCGACGTTCTCGATCAACAGGGGACCGTGGCTCGAGACCGCCTCGGCGAGATGCCAGGGATCCGCCGCTCGATCGAGACTGCCAACCGCCGGAACCGCAGTGGGAATGTTGCCCAGCCCCGTGCTCGCGACGCTCTCGATGCGTGCGCCCGTGTGATCGAGCAGATAGAGGAGGGCGAAGGGAACGTCGCGGCGTTGCCCTTCGAGGGCTCGCGCCGCAAGATGACACGCCCGCTCGGGCGAGTCGGCACAGGCGCAGTGGCTCGCGAGGCGTTGCAGGCAATCGAGCTGGCGCCCCGCAACGATGAGTCCTGTGTTCTCCGTGGCCGTGCAGAAGATGCCGCTGGGATTGCCGTCGTCGTCCTCCAGCGCGGCGAAAGAGA
>JAGWPE010000271.1 GCA_028870635.1 Gammaproteobacteria bacterium
CCCAGAGCGCGCGTGAAGTCATGTGACCGCCGCTGCGCTGCTCATTTTCGAGGCACGCGAGCACGAGCAGCAGCGCGAACGCCGTAGCGGCCAGCGCCACCGCCAGCGTCGTGCGAAGGGGCCAGAGGACCGTGGCGAGCTGAGTGCTCCACGTATGAAGGCTCACGACATCGGGCAAGAAGTGCGGGAATCGCCAGTCCCCGGCGAACGACCAGATGGCGAGATCGATCCAAGCGGCGAGCCCTAACACCGCGAGCAGGACGACAGCGGCGCCGGAGACCCAAACGGCAGTCTCCAGGGACGTAATACGTCCGCCCCGGGCGATCCACGTTCGACCGACGGCCGCGACCGCCCTCTCGCCGAAATGCCAGAGCAGGACACCGACGATCACGATCACGAGCTGAAGTACGGCCGCGGCGGCGGCGGGAAAGTACAAGCGGACATCCGGCGCGGTGAACCACCGCAGCGCGAGCACGCTCAAGGTGGGTGGATTGCTGGGTCCAAGGATCAATGACACATCGACAACAGAAAGCGCGTACGCAAGTACCGCGTAGATGGGCAAGCGGATCTGCGGATAGACCTGAGGCAGGATCACCTTGAGCCATGCCGCCGTCCGGCCGTAGCCGAGCGCGGCGGCCGTTTGAAGTTGGCGGCCGGCCGGCACCTGACCGAGCGCGGTGATCGTCATCAAGAGGAGGTAAGGCACTTCCTTCACGAGAAGCCCCAGGATGAGCGCGATGCCGTGTGGATCCTGCACGGTAGCAATGTCGGGCGGCTGCCGCCACCCGGTGAGCCAGGGCGAGAGCAAGCGCACGACCCAGCCGCTCGGCGCGATGAGGAAAGCCACCCCGATCGCCATCGCCGCATGCGGCGCGGCGAGCACCGGGGTCATCAGAGCGCGCAGCGGCCGACCGACTTCGCGACCGTGGATGAGCGCGCAGAATCCCAGTGCGAAGGCCACTGACAGGAGGGTGGCGACAAGTCCGGTCGAGACCGTGAGGCCAATGGCTTGCCCGACGCCGGGCTCCGAGAAGAGCGTTGCCCAGGGCGCCAGTGTCACACTCCTGCCGCCGATCGCCGGCAGCCAGCCAAACGCCGGCAGCACCGTGCCGAGGAGTCCGGCGGCGATCGGCGCGAGAAACAGCGCCACCGTGACGCGCGGCGCCTGCCGCAGCCAGAACGGCGAGCGGATCGGGGCAGGCCGAACAGTCGCTTCGAGCGCCATGCCACTCGTTACGGCGTATAGCGCCGCTCCCATGCCTGCGCCAACCGGCTCGCCCAGGTCGGATCGGGCTCCGGCAGGATCTGATGCAGCGCCGCACTCGGCGGCGCCCAGGCGCTCCTCGGAAGAGCCGAGAAGCGTGCGCGCTCCGCCGGGGCCAGGTTCGCGGGGTCGAGCACCGTAGCGCCGCCGAGAAACCTTACATCTGCCGCGCGGAGCTGTGCCGCTGGCGAGAGCAGGAAGTTCGCGACGACCATGGCACCAGCCTTATGGGGTGAGTTGTAAGGGATCGCGACAAAGCTCGTGTTGCCGATCGTTCCGCCATCGAGGACAAAGGTGCGCACGGTCTTGGGTAGAAGTCCTGCCTCGACGTTGACCGCCGCCTCCATCGGATTGAACGACAGCATCATGTCAATTTCACCATCGCTCAGCAGCTGCCGCTCCGCAGGGCCGCTCGCCGGAAACTCGCGACCCTGGCGCCAGAGGTGAGGTCGCAGGCGATCGTACCAGGCCCAGAGGGGCGCCGTGACCTGCGCGAGCTCGCGATCGGTCGGCGGGCGTTGCAGAACAGTCGGGTCGGGTGTCAGTGCATAGAGCGCCTGCTCGAGAAAGGCGACGCCGAGGAA
>JAGWPE010000272.1 GCA_028870635.1 Gammaproteobacteria bacterium
CGCCGGTTTACCTCAAGAATGTCGCTCAGGTGGTCGAGAGCGCGGAGAACACGCAGCTCGCGAGCTGGGTGAACGACGTCCCGGCCGTCCTCGTGAACGTGCAGCGCCAGCCGGGCGCGAACGTGATCCAGGTGGTCAACAGCGTGCAGGCGCTGCTGCCGGAGCTGCGCGCTTCGCTCCCTTCCAACGTCAATCTTTCCGTGGTGACGGACCGCACGAACACCATCCGCGCTTCGGTCAACGACGTGCAATTCGAGCTGACGCTGGCCGTGGCGCTGGTCGTCATGGTGATCTTCCTCTTCCTGCGCAGCGTGCCGGCAACCCTCATTCCCAGCTTATCGGTGCCGGTGTCCCTCATCGGCACTTTTGCGGTGATGTATCTGGCGGGCTTCAGCCTGGACAACCTCTCGCTGATGGCGCTCACCATCGCTTCCGGGTTCGTGGTGGACGATGCCATCGTCATGATCGAGAACATCTCGCGCCACATCGAGAAGGGAGAGAAGCCGCTGGCGGCGGCGCTCAAGGGCTCGGGGGAGATCGCCTTCACCATCGTCTCGCTCACCATCTCCCTGATCGCGGTACTGATCCCGCTGCTTTTCATGCGCGAGGTGGTCGGCCGGCTCTTCCGCGAGTTTGCCATCACGCTTGCCATCTCCATTCTCATCTCTGCCGTCGTCTCGCTGACGCTGGTGCCGATGCTCTGCGCGAAGATGCTGCGCACGCATGAGGAGGAGGAGCGCTCGCAGGGAGCATTCGCGCGCAGAGCCCAGGAAGGGTTCAACCGCCTGATCAAAGGCTATGGACGGTGGCTCAATCTGACGCTGGAGCACCAGACTTTCGTACTGTGGGTCGCCGCCGGAACGCTGGTGCTGACCGTTCTGCTCTACATGGTGATCCCGAAGGGCTTCTTCCCGCTGCAGGACACGGGACTCGTGCAGGCGATCACGCAGGCGCCGCCGGCGATCTCCTTCGCGGAGATGACGCGCCGCCAGCAGGCGCTCGCTGCGGTGATCCGCAAGGATCGTGATGTCGAGAGCCTGACTTCCTATGTGGGCGTGGATGGCACCAATGCCACGCTCAACGACGGCCGCATGCTCATCAACCTGAAGCCGAAGGAGGACCGCAGCGACAGCATCGAGACGGTGATGAAGCGCCTGCGGCAGGAGGCGCTGCAGGTCCCGGGCATCACGCTCGCCCTGCAGCCGGTGCAGGACCTGACCATCAGCTCCATCCAGGGCAGCGCCCAGTACCAGTTCATCCTCGGCGCGGCGAGCCGCGGGATCCTCGACCCCTGGGTGCCGAAGCTGCTCGCGGCGCTCAACCGCTCCCCTGCGCTCGCGCACGCATCGACCACCTACCTCGACCAGGGCCTGACGGCGCAGGTCGACATCGATCACAGCACGGCCGCGCGGTTCGGCATCACCGATGCGACCATCGACAACGCGCTCTACGACGCCTTCGGCCAGCGGATCATCTCCACGATCTATACCCAGTCGAACGATTATCGGGTGATCCTCACCGCCGATCCCAAGCTCGACGACAGCGTCAACTCGCTCAACTACATTTACGTGCCTGCCTCCGGCGGCGGTCAGGTGCCCTTGGGTGCGATCGCGCACATCAGCATCCGCCAGGCGCCGCTCGCGATCGAGCACCTGGGGCAGTTCCCGGCGGCGGTGTTCTCCTTCGACACCGCGCCCGGGGCCTCCCTCGGAGAGGCGGTCGCGGCCATCCTGCAGGCGGAGCAGGACATTGGCCTGCCGGTGAGCATCGGCACCACCTTCGAGGGCGAGGCGCTCGCCTTCGAGTCCTCGCTCACGAGCGAGGTGCTGCTGCTGCTCGCGGCCATCGCCACCGTGTATATCGTGCTCGGGGTGCTCTACGAGAGCTACATCCACCCGATCACCATCCTCTCGACGCTACCCTCGGCGGGCATCGGCGCGTTGCTCGCCCTGATGCTCGCGGGGCAGAGCCTCAACATCATCTCCATCATCGGCATCGTGCTCCTCATCGGCATCGTGAAGAAGAACGCGATCATGATGATCGACTTCGCGCTC
>JAGWPE010000027.1 GCA_028870635.1 Gammaproteobacteria bacterium
GGCACGCAGACGGTCTCGCCGTGCGGATCGTCGTAGAAGTGCTTGCAATCGATCGTGCGGCCGCGCAGATCCAGGATCCCCTCCTGGTTCTGCCCGAGACCGTAGAAGTGCTCGTCAGGCGGCGCCGCGAAGCTGGCGCCCACTTGGAAGGTGCGCTCACCGTTGACGGTGTGAGGCGCCATCTGCCAGCCAGTCATGGCCAGCGCGGTCTCACCGCGTGCGTTGCGGATTTCCAGCGCCACGGGCGGCAAGGACGGCGCAAAGTAACGCTCTCCCGACGAGGGAGCGCCGGGAACAGGCGGCGCATCGATGTGCAGCTGCAAGGCGCTGGAACGGAAGTCATCGCCTCCAGCGTCCTCGGTGTGCTCGAATCCCTGCGAGTCCGCGGTTGCGATGAGCCCGTAGCCGGGAAGCGCCGCCGCGGTTCCGTAGTCGGTCGCGATCGTGATGCGCACGATATTGGGCGCGTAGGACTCGACGGCGACGTAAGCACCGTTGCGGTCCAGCACGACCGGCGAGGCGAGACAAGGCCCAGAAAGCAGCAGGAAGAGCAGACAGCCGATGCCGCTTGCGGTACCGGCGTTCCGATGGCGATTCTCGGTCAAGTGCCCCCCTTCGAACGCAGCGCACGCCTGGTGCAGGCACAGGGACGTGCCCCGCCGCCGCAGGGCGAGGCGGCGCCTCTCAGCGAAGCACTGCTTCGCTCCGCCGAGCGAGCTTCGGGCAAAAACCACGCTTTTTGCTCGAAGCTGCGCCTGGTTCGCGCAGGATGCCCGGATCCAGCGCACCAACCAGTATTGGCGCGCCCGGCTCTCCCGACAAATAATCCTCTTCCCTGACGGTATATGAGCTTTTGTATACGCAGCGAAGCTCAGCGCTTGAGCGCCCGCTTCAGCGCATCCGCCATGACTCCGTTTCCCTCCGGCTCTTTGCTGCGGTGCAGATCGGGGCGCCCCGCAGGGCGCTGAGCCGGGCGCCGCGGGTCGCGCTCGCCGCCACCTTGGCGCGGGGCTTGCGGCCGGGTACGCGCCGAGGCATCACCCAACCGCATGGTGAGCGCGATGCGCCGGCGCTGCAGGTCCACCTCGAGCACTTTCACCTTCACCACATCGCCGGCCTTGACCAGCTCGCGCGGATCCTTGACGAACCGCTCCGACATCATCGAGATGTGCACGAGTCCGTCCTGGTGCACACCGACATCGACGAATGCGCCGAAGTTGGTGACGTTCGTCACCACGCCTTCCAGCACCATGCCGGGGGCCAGGTCCTTCAGGTCCTCAACGCCCTCCTGAAACACGGCGGACTTGAACTCCGGCCGCGGGTCCCGGCCGGGCTTTTCCAACTCCCGCAGAATGTCGCGCACGGTCGGCAGGCCGAAGCGCTCATCCGTGTAGCGCATGGCATCGATCTGCCGCAAGGCGTGCGAGTCGCCCATCACCTCGGCGACAGGCTTGCGCAGATCGGCGAGGATGCGCTGCACGATCGGATAGGCCTCCGGGTGCACGGCGGAGCGGTCGAGAGGATTCTCGCCGTCGTTGATGCGCAGAAAGCCCGCGGCCTGCTCGAATGTCTTGGCGCCGAGCCTCGGCACTTCGCGCAGCGCCTCGCGGCTGCGGAACGCGCCCTTCTCGTCCCGGTGGCTGACGATCGCCGCGGCAAGGGACTCCGACAGCCCCGAGATGCGGGCGAGCAAGGCGGGTGAGGCGGTATTCACGTCGACGCCCACCGCGTTGACGCAGTCCTCCACCACCGCATCGAGCGAGCGCGCGAGCTTCGTCTGGTTGAGGTCGTGCTGGTACTGTCCCACCCCGATCGACTTCGGGTCGATCTTGACGAGCTCCGCCAGGGGATCCTGCAGGCGCCGGGCGATGGAGACCGCGCCCCGCAACGTCACATCGAGCCCCGGCAGCTCGCGCGATGCGAGCTCCGAGGCCGAGTACACCGAAGCCCCCGCCTCCGAGACGACTATCTTCGTGAGCTTGAGGTCCGGGTGGCGCTTGATCAGATCACCCGCCAGCCTGTCGGTCTCCCGGGAGGCGGTCCCGTTTCCGATACTGACGAGGTCGACGGTGTGCTTCTTCGCGATGGACGAGAGCACGTGCAGCGCACCGTCCCAGTCGTTGCGCGGCGCGTGCGGATAGATCGTCGCCGTCTCCACCACCTTGCCGGTGCGATCGACGACAGCAACCTTCACTCCCGTGCGCAATCCGGGGTCGAGCCCCATCGTCGCCCGGGGACCTGCCGGAGCGGCGAGCAGCAGATCGTGCAGATTGCCGGCGAAGACGCGGATCGCCTCCTCCTCCGCGCGCGCGCGCAGCTGCGCCAGCAGCTCGCCCTCGAGTTGCCAGGCGAGCTTCACCTGCCAGGTCCAGCGGGCGGTCTGCAGCAGCCAGGCATCGCCCGGCCGCCCCTTGCTGGAGATGCCGAAGCGGGAGGCGATCTTGCGCTCGCAGGAATTTGGCGCGTCGGCGGGCGGGGCCGCTTGCATCGCCTGCTCGAGCTCCTCGGGAAGCTTCAAGGCAAGCTGCAGAATCTCTTCCTTGCGCCCGCGGAAGAGCGCCAGCGCCCGATGCGACGGGATGGCTTCGAGCGGCTCCTGATAGTCGAAGTAATCGCGAAATTTCGCGCCGGCCTCCTCTTTGCCCTCGGCCACCTTGGACACCAGCCGCGCGCTGCTGCGCACGTGCTCGCGCAGCTCGCCGACGAGGCCCGCGTCCTCCGCGAATTGCTCCATCAGCACCTGGCGCGCGCCCTCCAGCGCCGCCTTGGGGTCGGGAACGCCCGGATTCTCGCCCTGCTCGGTGGTGAAGGGCTCCTTGAGATACCGGGCCGCCTCGGCCTGCGGATCGAGTGTTGGATCGCCGAGCAGCGAATTCGCCAGTGCATCGAGACCGGCCTCGCGCGCAATCTGCGCCTTGGTGCGGCGCTTGGGTCTAAAAGGCAGGTAGAGGTCCTCGAGCCTCTGCTTGGTATCGGCGGCCTCGATGCTCTGCCTGAGCTGCGGCGTCAGCTTTTCCTGCTCCTCGATGCTCTTCAGCACCGCCGCGCGGCGCTCCTCGAGCTCGCGCAGGTACTCGAGGCGCTCCTGCAGCGTGCGCAGCTGCGCATCATCGAGGCCGCCCGTGGCCTCCTTGCGGTAGCGCGCGATGAAGGGCA
>JAGWPE010000273.1 GCA_028870635.1 Gammaproteobacteria bacterium
ATTCCGCGCAGATCTCGCATCGCCTGGCGTGGGAACGCCGCCAGCTGTCCTTCGAGGGCGAGACGCTGAGTGAGGCGGTGGCCGAATTCGGCCGCTACACCGACCGCAAGATCATCATCGACGACTCCTCCATCGCCGCGCTGCAGATCGGAGGCAGCTTCCGCGCACTCGACCTCGACAGCTTCATCGCCGCCCTCGGCCGCGCTTTCGGCATCGGATCCCGGGTCACCCCGCAGGGAACGATCCATCTCTACGGTGTAGGAAACGCGAAGCCCGCCCGTCTTCATCGGTGACGGCCGCAACCGGCCGGAAACAGAACGAGGGGGCGAGACGTGGCACGAGTCGATCGTTGGCGGCTGGGCATCGGTTTTTCCCTGCTCGGCGTGCTCTGGCTGACCTTTTCACCTACCGCCTTCGCCAGGGCGAATCCGGAATCCTTCGATATCGCCGCGCAGCCGATGCCGGGCGCCTTGCAGGCCTTCGCCGCGCAGGCGCACGTGCAGCTGCTGTTCGACTACAAGGCGCTCGCGCGGCTGCGCACGGGACCGGTCAAGGGGCTGATGCAGGCGAACGAGGCGCTCGCTCTGCTGCTCAAGGGCTCCGGCTATACGTTTCAACGGGTCAACGGCCGCACGATCGCAATCCGGCCGGCAGTGGCCGCGGCGGCGGATCCGCCTCCATCGGCTGACAGCGGCGCCGCTGCAGCGGCGCCCGCCGCCGCATCCGGCGGCGCTTCGCTCATCCCGCCGCAGAACGCCGGGCTGCAGGCGATAGTCGTCACGGCGCGCTTCATTTCGGACGCGGGCTCGAGCGCCATGAGAATGAACCTTCCGGCCCGCGACACGCCCTTTTCCATCTCGACGTACAGCCAGAGCTTCGTGCACGCCGTCGAGGCGCAGCAGGTCGCCTCGCTCTACCCGTACATGACCGGCATCCAGAGAGCGGGCAACACGGGGTATGACATCGTGTTCCGTGGCTTCACGAGCGGCGCCAACGACATCAACTCCATTCTGGTGGACGGTCTGCCGGGTCTCGCCACGCGTTTCGGCTCGCCCGCCACCATCGGCGTGCAGCGCATAGACGTGGTGCGCGGTCCTGCCTCGGTCATCAACGGGCAGGAAGAGCCCGGCGGCTTCATCAACCTCGTCACCAAGAAGCCCGAGGCGCAGCCGCTGTACGAGCTGTCGGCCTCGGGCACGGCCTACGACGGCCACGGGATCGGGATCGGGGACAAGCCGGGATTCGATGTCGCGGGCGATGCCACCGGGCCTATCGCCGGCAGTGACCATTTCCTGTACCGCCTGGTCGTGGACGACACCAACAAGGACACGTTCCGGTCCTTCAGCTACAACCGCAGCCTCTACCTCGCGCCGAGCTTCACGTGGCGGATCTCGGACGCCACCAAGCTCACGCTCGCCTACGTATATCAGCGCGTGCGTTTCAGCTACGACACGTACCTGGTGGCGCCCAACAGCAATATCTACCTGGTGGCGCCCATCACCACCCGCTACCAGCAGCCGAGCGACTACGAGACCGAGCAGGGTAACGTGCTCACCTCGTTCTTCGATCACAGGTTCGCCAATGGGTTCTCCTTCCACGTCGCCACGCGCGACGTCTGGCACACGGACCAGGCCCATGGCTACGATGTGGTGAATTTCGATACCAAGAGGCCGGGGTATCTGACGCGGCGGGCGCGTGGACAGCTGAACAGGAGGAGCAATCACTACATCGATGCTCACCTGCTCATGCCGCTGGATCTGCTCGGCATCAAGCAGCAGATGCTGGTCGGAGTCACCGACGGCCGCACCATGGCGGACGTGAACCGGCTGCAGTTCTTCAATGCACCGTCCACCGGACCGCAGTCGCTCGATATCAGCATCGACAACCCTGACTACAATGGCGTCCCGCCGCTGTCGAGCCTGCCGCTGTATGCGACGGGCAAGGGCTCTCTCCTCAGCGACCGCTACAGCGTGACGGAGGAGTTCGGCGCCTACCTGGCCGACATGATCACCTTCACCCGGCACTGGAAGGCCAGTGCCGGCCTGCGCTATTCGAGCGACAAGCAGTGGACCGAGGGGCTGCCCACCGTGGGCACGCCCAAGGGCTCAGCCGAGCGGGTGAAAACCAATTCCAAGCCGCTGCCCATGGGCGGCATCGTCTATCAGCCGGATGAGCACTTGAGCTTCTACGCCAGCTACGCCACCTCCTACGTGCCGCCGTCGCCCACGGCCATCGATATCACCGGCGTCAACAGCTTCGTGCCGACGTACGCCAAGCAATACGAGGTGGGCGAGAAGGACGACTTCCTGCACGGCCGGGTGAGCTCGACGCTCGCGCTGTACCGGATCGACGAATCGGATACGCTGACTTCGTTCGCCTGCGCGGATTACGGCACCTGCTATGCGCAGGTCGGCAAGGCCCAATCGAAGGGCGCGGAGTTCGAAGTCAACGCCCGGCCGCTGCCGAGCTGGCAGCTCACCGCGGGCGCCGCCTACACCAACGCCAGAGTCACCGAATCGACGATCGCGCAGCAGGTGGGCGCGCGCGAGCCCAATGTGCCCGTGATGGCCGAGCACCTGTGGTCCCGGTATCAGTTCACGACCCGCGCGCTGCGCGGCCTGGGCTGGGGTCTCGGAGTCATTCACCAGGGCGAGCGCGCGGGATTCCTGCCGAATGCCACGAGCCCGCCCCTGCTGCAGCTGCCGGCCTACACGCGCATCGATACGGCGCTTTACTACGACACCGGCGACTACACCTTCACCTTCAAGGTGCAGAACGTGTTCGACAAGACCTATTACGACAGCTCCGGCTTCAATGGCGGCGACCTCAACCTCGTGCCGGGTAGCCCGCGCATGTTCACCCTTTCCGCCCGGGCTTACCTGCAATGATGCTCTCGCGAGCCGCTTCCTTGCGGCGAGGCTTCGGCGTTACCCTGATCGCGGGCGGCCTCGCTCTGGCTCCGTTTGCGGCGATGGCGCAGAGCAGCCCGCCCGCGACGATCGAATGGCAGCTGCCCGCCGAGCAGACTCATCCGCCGCAGTCGAAGGCGCAGGATGAGGCGGGCATGGAGCACGGCCGGGCGGTCCCCGCGCCGGAGTTCCTGCAGCCGGCGCTCGATCCCGGCCTGGCGGCCTTCCATCGGCGCTACGGCCGCGATTTCGGCGGCACCCTGCGGCTCATGTGCTCCGATGTGTTGCCGGGGCTGGTGCGCTCGTGGATGGCCTCGTTCGCCAAGGTCTATCCGCGGGTGCATTTCACTTTCGGGCCACCGTTCGAGGGAAGCGATGCGGCCAAGGCGCTGCTCGCCGGCAAAGTCGACATCGCCTTCGTCTCGCGGGAGCTCAAGCCGACGGACGTTTCGTCATTCCACGCGAAGTACGGCTACGATCCGACCAGCGTACCGGTGAGCGGCGGCTCGTGGCGCCAGTTCGGCTTCCTCGATGCGGTCGTCATCGTCGTCAATAAAAGCAACCCGTTGAGTCAGCTGACCTTCGAACAGCTGGATGCTGCATTCTCGAGCTCGCACCTGCGCGGCGAGCCGGCCGCGGTCACCTGGGGACAGTTGGGTGCCCGCGGCGCCTGGGCCGACGCGCCGGTGCACGTCTACGCCTTGAAGCCCTGGGGCGGCTACGAGGAGTTCGTGCGGCAACGCGTGCTCGATGCCGGCGGCAAGCGCGGACACTGGCGCGCCGATCTGCATTTCGACCGGCTGGTCTTCCCGATCGCCGGGCGCGTGGCTGCCGACCCGGATGGCATCGGCATCACGGGGCTCGCCTTCCTGGACGCACCGGTCAAGGTGCTCGCGGTGGGCGAAGGTGCGGACGTCGTATCCCCGACTTACACCAACGTGGCGCTCGCGAAATATCCCCTCAGCCGGCTGGTGTACGGCAACGTCAATCGGCCGCCGGGCAAGCCATTGCCGCCGGCCGCGCAGGAGTTCCTGCGCTTCATCCTGAGCCGAGAGGGTCAGCGCGCAGTGCGCCGGCAGGCGATATTCCTGCCGCTGCGGGAATTGCAGGTCGGCGCGGCCGACCGAATCGCCGGCTTGACGCCAAGTGGAGCGAAATAATGATCAGACGTTCGAGCGCGGCGCGTATCGGCGCCATGCTGTTGGTCACATCGGCGCTGGGGGCGAGCCTCGCCGCCGCCGCGGGTGAGCTTCCCTATCGCGTGCTGCATCGAATCCCCCTGAGCGGCGCCGCGCCGGTGCAGGCGCTCGCGTACGGTCCCGGTGGCAAGCACCTGTATGCGGCCGCGGGCGCGGAGGTGCTCAGCTTCCAGGCGGCGACCGGAGCTTCCGAGGCTGTCGTGAAGGTTCCCGGACAGGTGGCCGGCCTGGCGGCATCGCCCGATGGCGGAGGGACGCTGTATGTGGCCGTCCGCGCGCCGGCGCGGCTCTTCTTCCTCGGTCTGAATCCCCTGCGCGTCCGCTCGTCCGTTCCGATCCGAGGAGGAGCGCCTTCGGCTCTTCTCTACGAGCCGGCCGAGCATGCCCTCTACGTCGAGAGTCGCTCTGGCCGTACGGTGGCGCGACTCGACTCCGCCGATGGGAAGACGGTCGCCGTGACCCGCCTCCAGGGCGATCTCGAGCAGATGACGGGCGACGGCCGCGGCACGGTGTACGTCGCAAATGCCGCGAGCGATGCCATCGACGTCCTCGCGAGCGGCAACATGAAGTCGCTGGGCGCCATCCCGACTCCCGACTGCCGCGCACCCACGGGACTCGACCTCGATCCGGTCGGCAGGCGGTTGTTCGTCGCCTGCAGCAACGGTACGGCATTGATCATCGATACCGACATGGGCTTCGCGTTCGAGCAGCTTGCGGTCCAGAAGGCTACGGGACTGCGGACGCTGTTCGCTTTCCATCCGAACGGCCCCGCCGGCTGGAAGGGTGGGGCCTTCATTGCGGGCGCGGGCCCCGCGCTGGATGCGATACGCATGAATGCTTTCATCTCCTACACGGCGGCCGGCTCGATGCCGCTGCCCGGGCGGGCGACGGCGCTGGCGGCGAGTCCGGCGGCGGGGCAGCTGTCGATCGCCCTCGCGCCGCGAGACGGCGCGGCAGCTCATGCAGCATCGGCGGCGGACGAGCCGCGGCAACAGGCCGGCATGCAGATATTGGTGCTCGGCTCGAGCGGAGGTGCCCAGTGAGAGGCTTCAAGAAGCGGTTGCGCGCAGCGGGTCTCTGCGCAGCTCTGGCGGTCATGGCGCTGCCGGCGGCCCATGCCGCCCTGGCACCGTGGTCGGCGCTCCGGGGTAAGACGGTCCTCTTCGTCACCGGTGGTACGGATAGTGCGACGCCCAATGATGATGCGCGGGTGGCGCGGCATCTGGAGCAGCTCGGATTCATCGTGCACACCGTCGATGCCGCTGCGCCGGCGAGCGATGCCGATGGGGCGGCGCTCATCGTGTTGTCTTCGACCGCAAACCCCCGCGTGCTCGGTGACAAGTATGCGGACACGCCGGTACCAGTCTTCACCTGGAACACCTACGATTACCCGAATCTCGGTCTCACCGGCCCGGTGCTGCACAAAGACTTCGAGGTGATCGATCCCGTGCAGCACTATCCCGACAGCTTCTCGGTCCTTTACGCCTACGGCGCGAATCTGACGTCGCAGATCAGCCGCGCGGTGGGCCTGAAGGCGCAGCTCTTCGGTACCTTGTACCTGGAGCCGCAGACGGCAGGCTGGGGACATCCAGGTCCGGGCGGCACCGTCATCGCGGACTTCAAAGGCATGGCTGATCATGCGGCGGTATTTACCTACGAGCGTGAAGCGTCGCTCGCGGACGGACGCATTGCCCCGGCGCGCCGTGTCGGGTTCTATCTCGGCGACGATGACTTCCATCTGTTGACCGCGGCGTATGGCCCAGCCGCCGATGATCCCAACATGCGCAGCTGGGCCATAGGGCTGAAGCTGTTCGATACCGCGCTGCGCTGGGCCGCCTCACCGCCGCCGCCGTTGCCGGCTTATGACCCGTCCGCGCTGGCTGCGCGGCTGCGAGATGCCGCACGGGGCAAGAAAGTACTGTTCGTGGAGCGCATGGACGCGGGCGAGGGTGCCGAGGCCGACGGGCACATCGTGGCGCACCTGCGCAGCCTCGGATTCACGGTGACCGTGGCCGACCAGTCGGACCCGCAGACGCGCTCGCGCGGCCAGGATCTGGTGATGATCTCCGGAACCTGCTCCAAGTGGAAGCTCGCCAACAAGTACGCCGACATCGCGGTCCCCGTGATCTCGCTCGAAGGATTGATGTCGGACACCCTGCACTTCTCCGGATACGATCGTTATGTCGATTACGGCGAGCACGGGGAGGAGCACGAGAGCGACGATCCGGCGGAGAACTATCTGAACATCGTCGGGGCCTGGAGCCCCATGGCGGCCGGCCTGAAGCCGGGACTCGTGAAGTTCGCAACGGACCCCGGCGTTCTCAAATGGGCGCGCCCGCTGCCTGATGCCATCGTGATCGCGACGCTGCCCAACGAGCCGCAGGAACGCGCCATCTTCGGATATCCCAAGGGAGCGCGGATGGCCGGCGGGTTCATCGCGCCGGCGCGGCGGGCGCTTCTGCCGCTCGACAACCCCACTTACGACGAGCTGACGCCGCAGGGGAGCGCGCTCTTCGACGCCGTGGTGCTCTGGGCCGTCGGCGGCTGAACGGGTCGAGCCTCGCCTGCGGGAGCCGGCGCGAGCGTGAATGGATCACGCTCGTGAGGCGAGGCCGCGAAGGCGCGTCACAGTTCGCCCATCGTTCTTTCAAGACAATATGTCGCGGGCCGAAGTACCTCCTGAACAGCAATTCAGGTGGGACGCGGTTCTCATGCGGGTGCCCGGGCTCCATACGAGCGATCTGGCGGCGCGGTCGGCGGACCGCGCCCGGCAACCGCTGCTCGTCTGCACGATAGTCGCCGGCTCCGCGCTCGCAATGGCGGCGACCGGCGTACTTGCGCTGGGCTCCGGCCGAGGGACCGCGTCCGGGCTCGCAAGCGGCATGCGCGGAGCTTCTCTCGCGCTGAACGCGCTGTTCGGGCTCTCCGTGCTGCTCATCGCGCTGCTCGTCCTCCAGTTCATCACCCGGCGGCGCTACGAATCCGCGCTCGAGGGAACCATCCGGCGCCAAAGCCGGCTGCTGCAGGAGATATCCGCCATCAGCACGATGGTGGAGCTGCTGCAGACCTGCCACTCGCAGGCGGAGGCGAATACGGTAATTCACGGCGCACTTCCCAAGCTGCTGCCGGGGGTCGGTGGCGCGCTGTATGTTTCGAGGCGCGACGACGCCGCTCTGGAATTGCAGGTCGACTGGGGGCCTGCCACCGCATCGCAGGGCTTTTCCGCCGAGGACTGTTGGGCGCTGCGGCGCGGGCGGCCGCACCTCTATGACCCGGCAAGTGCCGCCGCGGTGTGCCGTCACATAGGCGACTGTGAGGACAGCTGCCTCTGTGTCCCGCTGGTCTCGCAGGGCGATACCCTCGCGGTGCTGCAACTGCGCGGAACCGGCGGGGGGAGCCTTGCGGAGGACGTGCAGCGGCTGGCCTCGGCCCTGGCCGAGCAACTTTCGCTGGCCGTGGGAAACCTCAGACTGCAGGAGACGCTGCGCAGCGGCTCGGAGCGCGATCCGCTGACCGATCTCTACAACCGGCGGCACCTGGAGATCTCGCTGCAACGGGAGCTCGCGCGAGCCATGCGGCACGGGTTTCCGGTCAGCCTGATCATGATCGATGTGGATCATTTCAAGGCATTCAATGACAACAACGGCCACGACGCCGGAGATGAGGTGTTGAGGAACGTCGCTCACGTGCTCAAGCGCCATACACGTGCGGAGGACGTCGCCTGCCGGTATGGCGGTGAGGAATTCCTGGTGGTCCTCCCGTCCTGCGCGATGGATGATGCGTATTCGAAGGCGGAGGCGATCCGTGAGGCCATCGCGCAGCTGCATGTGTTCTCGCGCGGCATCGCGTTGCCGCGGATGACCGCCTCTCTCGGCATAGCCTGTTATCCCGAGGATGGCGAGCGCATGGAAGACCTGATCGCCGGAGCCGACGCAGCCCTCTATCGAGCGAAGTCCACCGGGCGCAACTGCATCGCCGCATCCAACGCGCCGGGGGACATCGTGCTGTTCGAGCCGCGGCCGGGTGCTAAAATCAGGGCGTGAATGGACGGCCGGGAAAGCAGCGCGAGTCCCAACAAGTAGGCCCTGGATGCTTGCGGACGGTTCGTCTCGGGGCCGCGGCGGCGGTGATCATCCTGGCTGCGAGCGCGACGCCGGCACTTGCCGAGCACCGGGGTGTGACTTCCGATGATGCCGCCGGGCTCGGTGTCACGAGCGCCAGGGCCGGCGCCGTGGTCGAGAGATTGCGCGAGCTTCCGTTGCCGTTGCGGCCATTTGCGCCGAAAGCCGCTTCGGCGAAAGCAACCCCGCCGTCCCTGCCGGCTTTGGAATCGAGGCGTCAGCAGGTCTATGCCGAGCTGCACTCGCTTGGGCCGGCGAGCGTGCCGGCGCTGGCTCGTGCGCTTCGCGATCCTGACCCGGGGATGCGGCGCAACGTGGCGGTGGCGCTCGACGTCGTTGGCGGTGGCTGGTGGCACTTCCCCGACGGCCGCCGGAAATTGGACCTCCGTCCGGCGCTGCCGGCGCTTCTGACCGCGCTGCAGGATTCCGATCCCGGCGTCAGAGCTTGGGCCGCACAGGACATCGGCGACATCGGTGCGGCCGCGGGTAGCGCAGTGCCGCGCCTTCTCGCCATGTTGCGCAGTCCCGACGCAGAATCGCGCGGCGCTGCCTGCAACGCTCTGGGAGGAATCGGAATCGCGGCGCGCGGCGCGCTGCCGGACCTGAGGCGCGCTCTCGACGATCCGGTTCCGGAGGTTCGACAGGCCGCGCGCGCCGCCATCGCAAGCATCGGCCGCGCCAGCGTCGTCCATTGAGGCGTCAGGGCCTTCCCATAAGGCCCCGGCCCCGGCCGGCCGCGCGCTTGACATTCGCGGGCATGCGTCGCCAGACTGAACCGCACTACAAAAACAAGGGGGCTGCGATGAAATGCTTCGATCGCGCGTATCTGATCTGGGCGTTGAGCTATGCTGCCTGCGGGATGGGGCTCGGCATCTTCATGGCCGCATCGGGAAATCACGGACAATTCGTCACCCATGCGCACATCCTGTTGGTGGGATTCGTGACTTCGCTGATCTATGCCGTCATCCACAAGTTGTGGCTGCCCGCTGCGCCCAGGGTGACGGGGACGGCTCAATTCGTCCTGCACCAGGCAGGGTGTATCGGTATGTTCGCGGGCCTTCTGATGCTCTATGGCCGGGTCGCTGCGGGCGCGCGGCTCGAGCCGCTGCTCGGATCCTCCGCGGTGGCGGTCATCCTCGGCATGTTGTTGATGCTGGTGATGGTCATCAGGGCAGGGGCGGCAACACGGGCTCAGGATCCGCCCGGCAAGATGAGCTCGATGGCCGGATAGGGCGTCGCGCGACAGGTGAACGACGTCGTTGATTCGCCGGATTTTCGCGTCACCATCGAGCCCACGGAGAAGAATGGCTTGCGGCAGGGACGGCGGGATATCCCGCCGGGAATTCCTTCGATATCAGCTCAAGATATTCGACATGATGGATACGAGCCGCGCTCACAAGGGCTTGCTCGGTCCCGCGCAATTC
>JAGWPE010000274.1 GCA_028870635.1 Gammaproteobacteria bacterium
GCCCCCGCGACGACGGATTCCGTGAAAATAACGTCCTGGCCGCAGGTTTGCGCGTAAGCGCGCAATGCCTGGGAGAGGGGCTCCGGCGTGATGTCGAAATGGAAGAGGCGCCCGTGCGC
Organism: Gammaproteobacteria bacterium; assembly: GCA_028870635.1. Classification (GTDB taxonomy): domain Bacteria; phylum Pseudomonadota; class Gammaproteobacteria; order Steroidobacterales; family Steroidobacteraceae; genus 13-2-20CM-66-19. The sequence goes on from JAGWPE010000274.1 coordinate 120, forward strand.
CGCCGCGGCCGAGGCGCCGAAGGCGCCGGCAGTGGAGGCGAGGATCGCGGCTACGGTAATGGATACTCGAGAAGCACCGCGGTGCGCGCGGCGCCTGGCTGAAACAGACATTCTCATCCCCCTCTTGAGCCATGCTCGTTTCACCCCGTCGTGTACGGGGCATTCAGGGGTACAGACGCCGGCTGCCGCGAAATCCTCCTGCTTTGGCGAAAAAACAACGCCGAAGCTGAATTCGGATTCAGGTGCCGGCCGCGCGCATCGGCGATGAGGCGTGGTAAGTAAGCACCACGTCGCCGTCAGGGCGCTCGTGCGCCCTCACCGAGAGGTACGCCGCGACGGTGCTCACGAATCCATCCACATCGCCCTCGTGGAAAACGCCGCTGATCAGCAGATCTGCGGTACGGTCATCGCCGACGATGATGCGGCGCGGCCCGTACCGGTTCATTCGCTGGACCACGCTCGCGAGCGGCTCGTTGTCGAACACGATCTCGCCCCTCTCCCACGCCGTGACGCGCTCGATGTCGACATGGCTGACCCGCGGCGCGTCGCTCGGGGACATCACGAGCTGCTCGCCGGGATCGAGATAGATGCGGCCCATTGCATCACCAGCGGCGCTCGCGGCGAGCGATTCGGCGCCCGCGAGCGTAGCGGAGCCCGCGCCCGTGGGAGAGGCGTCGGTCACCCACGGAATCGTCGGCGCGCTCTGCGGCAGCACCACGACGTGACCCTTGAGCAGGGTCACCAGGAGCTTCGGCCCCAGCACATCCACATCGAACGCCGTTCCCGTGGCGACGACTTTGTGGCCTTCGGCAGCCACCGAGAATGGCCGCGTGACATCGTGCGCGACATCGAATTGCGCCTGCCCGCGGACCAGAGTGAGTGAGCGGGCGTCGGCGGTATAGCGGACAGCGACCTCGCTGCGGGAGTCGAGCGTGATCTGTGAGCCGTCGGAGAGCGTGACGATCCGGCGCTCGCCGAATCCCGTCCGAAATATGTCCGGCCGGCTCTGCTGCCAGAAGAGGAATGCCCCCGCGGCGAGCACGGCCGCCGCGGCGGCCGCGAGCATCGCAGGGCCCCGGAGCCGCTTCGGCCACAGGAGATGACCGCGCATCGCATCGTGCGCATGAGCCAGGGCGGCGCGCCGCAGGCGTATGACACCGGGCGCCGTCGCCTGCTGGCCGAGCACGTCCCACGGCGCCTGCACGCGCCGCCACGCCTCGCGGTTGCGCGGGTCCTGCGCGAGCCAGGAGGAAAACTCCCCGGCATGCAGGTCGGCGGATTCCGCCAACCTCGTACGCCAGGCGGCGGCCTGCTCCAGACGCTCCTGATCGACGCCGCGTGTCATGACCGCCCGCACCTCCTGGCAAGATGCAGCACGGCGCGCGTGACGTGCTTCTCCACGGTGCTCTGGGCGATCCCGTAGAGCGCTGCGATATCCTTCTGCTTCATGTGCTCCAGCCGGAAGAGGACGAACACGTTGCGTGTGAGCTCGCTCAGCTCGCTCAGCGCCTGCTGCACCTGGGCGAGAGAAGTCTCTCCATCGAGAACGCGCTCAGGCGAGCGCTCGTCGACCAGCGTCTCATCGACTTCGCCCAACGCGTCCTCCTCCACCGTCGCACGCGCAACGGTCGGATGACGCACCGCATGCCGCTTCGAGTCCTTGAGGAGATTCGCGGCGACCTTGAAGACATAACTCTCCGGATGCTCGATCACCTCGTACTCGGAGGCGCGGATGACGCGCAGGAGCGCGTCCTGCACGAGATCCTCGGCCTGAGACCGATCCCTGACACGGCGCAGGAAATAGCTGAGGAGCGGCGCCGAGAAGCGCGCGGCCAGATCCCTCCCTGCGGGGGGCGCGGTGACTTTGTCGGTAAGTGGGCTCATGCGGGCGGGGGCCGGGGCTCTCGTGGCAACCCTATCACGAGCGGCGCATCAAATGAAACGGCGCGTGGCGCAGGCAACGCCCCCCGGTCGGGGATTGGAGGATTTCCCGGCCGGCGGCGTCTTATTCTTGAATGCGCCCCAGCTCCTCGACCAGCACGCGCATGTTCTCGGAGTAGTCCACGGGCACGGCGATGAGGTGCATCCCGCGGGCCGCGAAAGCGGCCTCGAGCGCCGGGGCGAGGCCATCGGCGCTGTCCACGCGCGCCCCCTTCATCCCGTAGGCCTTGGCATAGGTGACGAAGTCGGGGTTGCCGAAACTCATGCCGAAATCGGGGAATCCGTCGGCCGCCTGCTTCCAGCGAATCATGCCGTAGGCGTCGTCCTGCAGGATGAGTACCACCAGATCGAGCCCCAGACGCACCGCCGTCTCGAGCTCCTGCGAGCTCATCATGAAGCCGCCGTCACCGCACACGGCGAGCACGCGCCGGTCGGGATACAGCATCGAAGCCATCATCGCCGACGGCAGCCCCGCCCCCATCGTGGCGAGCGCGTTGTCGAGGAGGAGTGTGTTGGCGACCCGCGTGCGGTAGTTGCGCGCGAACCAGATCTTGTACATGCCGTTGTCGAGGCACACGATGCCGTCCTGCGGCATCACCCGGCGCACGTCGTGCACGATGCGCTGCGGTGTCAGCGGATAGCGGCTTTCCGCGGCCCGCTCCGCGACGCGCGCCAGGATGTGCTCGCGCAGGGGCAGCAGCGCACCCGCCCGCGGAAGCTTCCCTTCCAGCCGGTCCGCGAGCAGCGCGAGGCTCGGGCCGATGTCGCCGATCAGCTCTGCGTGCGGGAAATACACCTCCTCGACGGTCGCCGGGAGGTACCCGACGTGCAGAACGGTGGGGCCGCCCGCTCCCATGAGAAAGGGAGGCTTCTCGACCGTGTCGTGACCGATCGAGATGATGAGGTCGGCGCGGTCGATGGCTTGGTGGATGTAGTCGCGCGCCGAGAGCGCCGCCGTGCCCATGTAGAGCCCGGATCCGCCCGCCACCGAGCCTTTGCCCATCTGGGTGTTGAAGAACGGGATCTGCACCCGCCGCACGAAATCCGAGAGCGCATCCGCGAGCCGCGGACGGCTTGCGGCCGCGCCGAGCATCACCAGCGGGTGTTGCGCTGCGCGGATGAGCTCCGCCGCCCGATCGAGCGCAGCCGGTTGCGCGACCGGCAGGGCGGCCGGATGAGGCGGCACGAGCGGCACATCGGGCGCCTCCTCCGCCGCGACGTCCTCCGGCAGCTCGAGGTGCACGGGGCCCGGCCGCTCCTGCTGCGCGACCCGGAAGGCGTCGCGCACCAGCGACGGGATGGTCGCCGTGCCGACGATGCGGTGCGCCATTTTGGTGAGCGGAGTCATCGTCGAGACGATGTCGACGATCTGGAATCGCGCCTGCTTGCGGCTGAGGACGCCCTTTTGCCCCGTGATCATGACCATCGGCATTGCGCCGAGCTGCGCATAGGCGGCGCCGGTCGTCAGATTCAGAGCTCCCGGGCCCAGCGTCGAAAGGCACACGCCCGCCTCACCCGTCAGCCGACCGTGCGTCGCCGCCATGAACGCCGCTGCCTGCTCGTGGCGCGTCAAAACCAACTCGATGCTCGAGCGCCGCAGCGCCTCCACGACGTCGAGGTTCTCCTCCCCCGGGACGCCGAATATCCGCTTCACGCCCTCGTTTGCCAGGGCTGCCACCAGCAGCTGCGCGCCATTCATGCGATTCTCACCTCAGCTCTTTGCGAACAGCCGGTCCGCGACGAAAGGGTTGTCTCTGCGCTCCGCCCCGAAGGTCGACATCGGCCCGTGCCCCGGCACGAACCGCACGTCATCGCCGAGCGGAAAGAGCCGCTCACGAATGGATCTGATCAGCGCGTCATGGTTGCCGCGCGGAAAATCCGTGCGGCCGATCGAGCCGGCGAAGAGCACATCGCCCACCCACGCGCACCGCTCCCCGGGGTGAAAGAACACCACGTGCCCGGGAGTATGCCCCGGGCAGTGCAGCACCTCGAGCGTCTGATTGCCCACCGTGACGCGATCGCCGTGCTCGAGCCAGCGGTCGGGCTCGAAGGCTTCGGCGGGCGGGAATCCGAACTGCGCGGCCGCCTGCGGCAGAGCCTCTATCCAGAACCGGTCCTCGCGCTGCGGACCTTCGACCGGCAGCGCCCGCGCGCGCGCGAGGTCCGCGGTGGCGGCGCAATGGTCGAGATGCGCGTGCGTGAGCAGAATTTTCTCGAGCTGCACGCCGCACCCGTCCGCCTCGGAGAGCACCCGCTCGATCTCCCCGCCGGGATCGACGACGGCGCCCCGCCGACTCTCCTCGTCCCAGATGAGTGAGCAGTTCTGCTGGAAGGGCGTAACCGGGATGATGAGTGCCCGCATCATCCTGCGACGATACCCCAGCGGAAGGGATCGTCGGGATCGATACGCAGGACGGACTCCGCGGTTACGTGCGCACGCCCGGTGATGGTCGGCACGATCTCGCCTTTGCCGCGATCGTGCCAGCGATAGCGTCCCGTGAAGGTGCTGCCGATCAGGCTCTCCTGCACCCACGGCTCGCCCTCCCCGAGCTCGCCGTCCGCGGCCAGGCAGGCGAGCTTCGCGCTGGTCCCGGTGCCGCAAGGGGAACGGTCGTAGGCGCCGCCGGGGCAGAGCACGAAATTGCGGCTGTTCGCGCCGGCGCGGGAGGGAGGCCCGAAGAGCTCCACGTGATCGACCTCGGGGAAGCCCTGCTCATTGACCGCGCGGCGCAGGCGCGTGGTGAGGCTGGTGAGGTCCGCGACATTGTCGAGCGCGATCGCCACCGCCGGCGCTTGCGCGAGGAAGAACCAGTTGCCGCCCCAGGCGATGTCGCCGCGGATCTCGCCCAGGCCGGGCGCCGAGACACTGACCTGCTGCGCCTTGCGGAAGCTCCTGACGTTGGCCACATCGACCCGGCCGTCCTCGTGCAGGCGGGCGTCCACGGGCCCGACGGGCGTGTCGATGCGGATCGGCCCGGGCTCGCAGCGGCCGGCGGCGGCGAGCGAAGCGATGAGCCCGATGGTGCCGTGCCCGCACATTCCCAGGTAGCCGACGTTGTTGAAAAAGATCACCCCGACCTGACAGTCGGGGCGGTGCGGCCGGCAGAGGAGCGCCCCGACCACGGTGTCGGAGCCGCGCGGCTCGTTGACGATCGCGCGCCGATAATGATCGTGCTCTTCGCGGAAGCGCCGCAGCCGCTGCTCGAGCGGTCCGTCGCCGAGTACGGGTCCGCCGTCGACGACGAGCCGTGTCGGCTCGCCCGCCGTGTGCGAATCGATGACCGAGATGGTGGCAGGGCGGGTGGCCGGCATGCGCTTATCCTAGCGCACTGCCGGCCTCCCCGTCCGAGTCCGCCTCTGCTCAGCGGCCGGGGCCGCGGTCGTCGTCCTCTTCCGAATAGCGGCTCGGCGCCCGCGCGCCGCCCATGTTGTCCTCGACGTCGAGATAGGCCTGCGTCACCGGCTGCAGATCGTGCCTCGCACCCCGGTCGCCCGAGCGCTCGACATCATCGCGCAGCGCGTGATAGCTGCGCGAAAGGTCATCGAACGATGCCCTCACGTCCCTGCTGTCGGCACCCTCGTCCTCGACGGCGCGGCGGAACTCATGGGCCCGATCCGCGAAATCGCGTGCGTCCGCGGTGTAGCCCGTGTTCTCGGAATAGCCGCGCGGCGCCTCCTGCGAGTTCTGCGCAAACGCCTGCGCGTTCCGATCCAACCTGTCAGCGGAGCTGTTGAGGCCGCCGTGCGTGGTCGCGCAGCCGGCGAGAGCCGCCGCCATGAGCGAGGCCCTGAGCCACCCCGCCCTGCCCGCAGTCTTCATAAGCTTCTCCTCGGCCCTTCGGAGCTCGACACCACCTGTCCAGAGCAACGCCCCACCGCGCCGCAGAGTTCCCTGTCAGCGGCCGGCGACAGGCCGCGGCGGCGCCGGCGGCTGCTCGGTGATCGGCAGATCGAGGTAGCTGCCGCGCAGCAGGCTGAGCTCGACGGGCGTGCGCCCCGA
>JAGWPE010000275.1 GCA_028870635.1 Gammaproteobacteria bacterium
CGCGCGCGCGCGCGACCACCTGCGGATCGAGGGCGATCGAGCTGAGGCGCTCGCCGGTGAGCAGTTGGTCGAAATGGTCCGCCAGGTGCTGGGCGGTCGCCGGATCCTGCGGGTACATCTCGCGCCACTGCGCGCCGGCGAGGTAGCGCAGATGGTCCGTGTCGCGATGCTCCGCGCTTCCCAGCATCAGGTATCCCTTGAGGTACTCATAGAGGCGGTCCGGCGCGGCGACGTTCGCCTGCAGCGCCCCCTCGAACCGTGCCCGCAACACCGGAACCAGCGTCGCGTTGAGATCACGCGTGTAGGCGTCGCGGGCTTCCTTGCCGATCGCTGCGCCGCGATATAAGCCTGCGCGCATGTGCAACGGGACGTGCCCGCGATATTGCTCGGCAAGCGCGGTGAGGTCGCGCAACGCGTCGAGCTCCGGCAGTACCGCATCGACCGTGGAGCCTGAGGCCGGCGCCGCGTTCTGCAGCGGTTGGGTGGCGGCGGCCACCTGGCCGAGGTAGGCCGCATTGGCCTCGTAGCTGGCGAAGAGCCACGAGAGCAGCAGCGCGAGCAGCACCACGCATGCGATGTACGCCCCCGAGCGGGCGGCGATCATGCGCGCTTGCAGAGCGCGATTCACCCCGGCGAGTCCGGCCTCTGGAAAGATCACGGCCTTGAGCAGGCGCTCGATGAAATAGGCCTTGCCGCGGCCGGCCGGTGGCGGCGCCACCGCGCTCGTCACGCCGAAGCTGCGCGCGATTGCCCCCAACATGCGATCGATGGGCGAGCCCTCCTGCGTGCCGCTCGTGAAGTAGACACCGCGCAGCAGCACCGGGCGATCGAAGCCGGAGGCCGTGAACACGCGCTTCAACAGTTCCTCGAGCAGCGGCTTCAGCAGGCTCATCTGCTGCGGGAAGGCGAGGATGCTGGCGCGCCGCCGCGGATCGCGTTCCGCATCCATCCGCGCCAGCACCCGCTGCTGCAGGCGCCCGGTCAGCCCGTCGAACTCGGCGCCAAACGCGCCGGCGGCGGCGCCTGACTCGGTCGCCTCGATCGGGAAGGTGGTTCCCCAGACCTGCGCGCGCGCCTCCTGGCCCATGTCATCGAAGAACTCGGCGAAGCCGGCGATCAGATCGCACTTGGTCACGAGGAAATAGACGGGTATGCGGATGCGCAACTCGCGCCCGAGCTCATCGAGCCGCTCGCGAATGGCGCTCACGTGCTGCTCGCGCTCGCGCTCACCGAGGGTGAGCAGGTCCGTCGCGCTGACGGCGACGATCACACCGTTGATCGGCTGTCGGCCGCGGAATTTGCGCAGCAGCTGCAGGAAGGCAGTCCAGCCGGAGGCGTCCGCCTTCGCGTTCGAGTCTTGCGTGGTGTAACGGCCAGCCGTATCGAGCAGGATCGCCTCGTCGGTGAACCACCAGTCGCAGTTTCGCGTGCCGCCGACGCCGCGCACGGCTTCCTTGCCGAACTTCTGCGCGAGCGGGAAGTGCAGCCCGGAGTTGACGAGTACGGTGGTCTTCCCTGCGCCCGGCGGACCGATGATGACGTACCAGGGCAGGTCATAGAGGCTCGCCGCGCCCTTCTTGCGCGACTTCTTCAGCGCTTCCATCGCTTCCTCGAACCGCTGCCGCAGTTGCGCGGCATCCGCGGAGGCGCCCCCCGACCGCGCGGCACCGGCAGGCCCCTCTTCCTGGCCCGCCACTTTCTCGGCGAGCTGGCGGCTCGAGTGCGCGCTCTTCAGCTGGCGCAGCTGCACGTAGACCGCATAGGCCACAGCGAGAATCAGGATGGCGATCAGGCGCCCGACGACGCTGGCGAGCGGCTGGTAGCCGGCAAAGGCGAAATAAGGTCCGGCGAACCAGAGGATTGCCGCGAGCAGCAGCAGGCCGAGGATGACGATGAAGGTCCGGCTCTTGAGCAGCGCCATGCTCACATCCCCCGCAGGAGCACGATCTGCACGCGCCGGTTGCGCGCGCGGTTCTGCGGCAGATTCGCCGGACGGTAGAGCGGATCGGAGTCGCCCTTGCCGAGGGTCTCGAAGCGGCTCGCATCGGTCACCTGGGCCTCGAGCAGCTTGGCCACCGTCGCGGCGCGCGCCTGGGAGAGCTCGTAGTTGTTCTGGAATTGCAGCGAGTGCACCGGTTGGTCATCCGTATGACCGATCACGATGATGCGGCCGGGAACGGCGCTCAGCGCAGCGCCGATCGCGTGGACCAGGGAGTCGAAGCGCGTGTTCACTCGCGCGCTGCCGGATGCGAAGAGATCCGGTACCGTGACCGTGACGCTCGTGCGCGCTCCCTGCTCGTCGACCGCGACGAGGCCTGCGGCGATCTGCGGGGCGAGCAGTGTCGAAAGGCCGCTCGGGGCGGCGTTGGGAGTTGATGCCGCTTCCAGATGCTGCAGCCCGACGTTTGCAAGCGCTGCGCTGATCGGCGCCGAGCGGTCGTTCAGCTTCGAATCGAAGTACAGCCAGGCGCCGACCAGAATGGCCACCGCGGCCGCCGCGACCACCCAGAGCGGCACCAGCCGCAGGACGGCGTTGCGCCGGTCCTCGACGCCGGTCCAGTGCGGCGACAGCGCCGGTTCCGTGCCGCCGCGCAGCTGCTCGATGCGCAGGTACAGATCACGGCGGATGTCCGCGAGCCTGTTCGTGCCGCGCTCATCGAGCCGGTAGCGGCCCTCGAAGCCGAGCGACAGGCACACGTACCACAGCTCGAGCAGCGTGAGATAGCGCTGCGGCTCCCCCGACAGCCGGTCGAGAAGTTGAAAGAACTTCTCCCCGCCCTGGGTCTCGCGATGAAAAGTCACCAGCAGCGACTGTCCCGCCCAGCCGCTCTGAGCGCCCCATGGTGTGTTGAGGACCGCCTCGTCGAGGACGGTGCAAAGCGCATAGCGCGCGGCGAGCACATCCGCGTCGGGTACGCCGGCGCGCCGGCATCGGTCCTCGAAATCGCGGACCTCCTGCACACACTGCCGCCGCAGGTTTTCGACGTCGGCGTTTGCAATCTGTCCGCGCAGGCGTCCCGCCAGCACGAGCAAGGGGACGGCGGCCTGGAGGATCGGATTACGTCCGGCGGAGACGAACTCGGCCACGCCCGGACCGGGTCCGCTGAATGAGGGCTCCGGCGCGGAAGGGACGCGCACAGTGCTTTGCGGCGGCCCTCCTCTGCCGGGCGCCGGCGGTGGCGGCGCTGCTCCGCCGGCCGCCGGCGCGGCGGGCGCACCGGCTGCCGGTGTTCCCGGGCGCCGGCCCGGCCTGGGCCTCAGGATCGTCGCATCGCTCGGGGCGAAGGGATCATCGGGTGGCGTGCTCATGGATCAGCTCCGTATCGCCCAGAACTCGACCGCGAGACCCGGAAACTCGCCGGACTGGTGAATGGCGATGCCGCCGGAGGCCTTGAGCGCGCGCCACAGCTCGCCCTGCCGATCGAGCTCGAAGTAGGCGAACCCGGCGTGATAGGGAATCTGCCGAGGCGCGACCGGCATGGCCTGGATGGCGATGCCCGGAAGCTGCAGGTTCACCAGGTCGCGGATCTTCTCCACCGGTCCGATCTTCAGCTGCTGCGGGAAGCGCCGGCGAAACTCCTCGGTCGGCATGTCGGCGCGCGCGGCGAGGACGAAGACCGCCGAATCGAACAGCGTACGGTCCGGCACCGTCCCCACGCTGATGCCGAACTTCTTCTGTGCAAGGGGAATGGGAATGGCGTTCTGCTCGAGCACAACGCTCAGTGCGCCGCGCAACGCCTGCATCAGCGGCTCGAAGCTCGCCCGCAGCGCATCGTGGCGATAGCCCGGAAACTGCCCCGGCCGGCGCGCGCTCGCCGTGAGCGTCGCCAGGTCGCCGGCGATCTCCAGCCCGAGGCGATAGAGCTCCTCGGGATGACAGCGGGAGGTGTTGGCGAGATGCGTCACCACCGGCTCGTAGCGGTTGATGGTCTGCAGCATGAGGAAGTCCGCGATCTCCGCCGCGCCGCCGCGGCCGCTCGCGACGGCGCGCGCCGCCAGAGCTTCCCCGCGCTGATGCAGCAGGCCCTGAAGCTCGGAGAGAAACGTTGCCAGGCGCGGCGCGACGCTGCACGAGAGCACGGTCGGAATGAAGCGGTCGTCGAGCACGACCTGCTTGTCGGCCCGGCACTCCACGACGTGCGCCACCGGGATCTGGGCGAAGTCCTCGGCGGGCTCGCTCTGCGGCATGAGCCGCGCGTTGAGCGCAGCGACTTCGAGGTCGACAACCGAGGCGACGTCCGACATCACGTCCCGGACCTGATGGTCCACGCTGCGATAGCGCGTCACCTCCGCAGACCCGTTGGCGCGCGTTGCGAGCGTCGCTCCGGCGCGCTGTAATGGGATCGCCAGGTGCACGACCTGGTCGCGCAGCTGCGTGCCGACTTCGAGGGGCGGCGGCAGCGGATCGGAGTCCGGCATGGCGAACGGTGTGCCGTCGGGGAAGATGCCGCGCGCACGGCGCAGCGCCAGCTTGCCGATCGCGAGCAGATCACGCTCGATCTCCAGATGCGTGAGTCCCCAAGCATCTGGACGCAGCGCGCCAACGCGGCCCTGTACGTAGTCCTCGAGGTAGCGCTCCTGCTGCTGGAAATGCTGCGGGCGCAGAAACAACCCTTCGGACCAGACAATTCGATTCTTCTCGGACATCGCGGGTTGTACCTCGGTCGGCGTTGGTGTAGCGCGTCAGTCCGTGACGGCTATGGTTACCGCATCCTTGCCGATCTGCACCGACACGCGGCGCTTGGCGAGCAGCTTGAGCAGTGATTTCTCGGGCACCCCGACCTCTGCACGCCAGCGGCTGGACCGTATGTCGCGGTACGCGGCGACGACACCCAGAAACCGGGCGTCCGGCGCGAGTGCAAGATCGAGGTGTGCCTGCTGGCCCGGAAACAGCGTGCGCTCATCGCGCATGATGAGGCTCGAGCCCAAAGTTGTCTTCTCGTTGTCGAAAAGGGCGAAGAAGCCGGCGTCATTGAACTCGGCGTCGCCGCTCAGCTGATAGATCCGCACGACCACCGGCGACGCCCGGCCCTCCGAATCCGGATTGACGTCCGCGCTCGCTGTCACGGTCGCCTGTGTTGGTACGGGCTTCGGCGGCTGCGATGCGCAGGCTGCCAGTCCGAGAGCCGCCAGGATCAATGCAATGCCGCGCCTTCTATGCAAGGTCTCGTTCTCCCCCCGCGCCGTGACGCGGGCATGATAAGCGCCCCGAAGCCTCAGCGCTGTACTTTGCCGTGCGATCGTTTCAGAAGCTCGAGCTGCTTCTCGTAAGCGGCCGCGAACTCCTCGGCGAAGAGGCGCCGGAACGCCTGCTCCCGGTCGCCGGCCAGCTCCTGGAACTCCTCTGCGAACTGCTCCCAGTAGCGCGACTTGCCGCTCATCGAGAGCAGCCCGCCGCGCTTGGAGCGCTTGTCGAAGCTCTCCTGCAGCTGCTGCGGGTCGAACCGGCTCATGACATGGTCGAATCCGGCGCGCATCCCCGCGAGCATGGCGAGCTGATGGAAGCGGATGTCGTTGAACGCGTCTTCGAACGCATCGACCGGCGGCAGGTAGGCGGGATTGCGCCTGCCGAGGAGCGAGCTCAATGCATCCTCGGCGTTCACGGCGAACTTGAGCGGATTGTTCTCCGCGGTCTTGACGATCGTGTGCGACAGCCGGAACTGCTCTTTGATCTCCGAGCGTGCCCTGAGCACATCGATCACGCCCTGTACGACCGAGCGGAGGATCAGGCCGAGAGACCCCGCCGTCTCCGGCTGCAGGCTCGCGGGATCCACTCCGGCGGACTTCAGGAGCGCGTCGATGTCGAAATTGCTCTGCGACGAGCCCGTCTGCGCTGCAGCCCCGGTGGGCTCGGTCGTTGGCGCGATGGGGCGAGCGGCTCGCGCGGGAGCGGGAGTCGGCGAGGACGGCGGCGGCCTCTGTGGGGCCGGGGCCGGCGGTGCCGCACTCGACACCGCGGCCGGTCGGCTCATGACTCGAGTACCCTGGGGAGCGGCCCGCGCACCGGCGGGCGGCGAGGCCGGAGTCGGAGTCGGAGGAGCCGCGGGACCTGCGGCAGACGCAGGACCCACGGGAGACGCGGACGCTCCCTGCTTGCGCGAGAAGCTCGTCTTGTCCCAGTCATCCGGGATGGCCTGCGTCCCGGGCGCGAGGGCATTCCCCTGCCCCGCGGCGGCGGCAGGCGCGGATGCGCGGCTGGATGCGGGCGCCGCCGCCGGCGCCGCGGGTCCCGCCTGTGTGGACTGGCCCGGCTTGCCGCGGCCGAAGGTGGTCTTGTCCCAATCGTCCGGGATCACTCCCGCGCTCGGAGCGCTCCGGGCCGGCGGCGGGGCGGCAAAGTGATCGCTCACTCCGGGCGTGTGATTCCAGCCCGGCTCCTGCCGCGGCGCCGTCACGACCGGCGAGGCGCGCGCTCCATCGCCGATGTGCCGCAGCGGATCGAGCTCCTCGGGCGCCGCCTCGAGCGGCTCGACCAGCGCGCGCGAGGCGCGCGTCGGGCCGAGGTCGAAGGGATCATCGCCAGGCGAGAAGGCACCCGCTGCGCCGCCCGATGTGCTCCTCGATGCGGGCACTGCAGCCGGATGGCCGACGACACTGTCGAGGCCCACCAGGACTTCGTACTCGTCGATGAAGAGATGGTCGCCGTGGTTGAGCGGCCGCCGCTCGAGCTTCGGGATCATCGCCTGCGGCGTCCCGATCGCGACGCCGTTCTCGCCGGTGCTCTCGACGTAGTAAGTGCCGCTGATCCAGCGGATGGTCGCATGGTGCCGGGAGATGTAAGGATTCGCGAGCACCCAGTCGCAGTCCGCCGAGCGCCCGATGCGCCCGCCCTCGGGGCCGAAGACCTTGCGGCGGGCGGGGCCGAGCGACTGGCCGTTGGGGCTCACGATTTCGAGCGAGAGATTCATCACCTGTGACCCGAGCCGGTCAGCTCAGCTCCTCGAACCAGACATCGTCGTACCCTTTCGCCGTGATGCGTTGCTGCACGCGCTCGCTCACGACCATCACATCCGTGTCCTCGTCCGCGACGAAGAGATCCAGGCCCGCGGGCACCCCGCCGGCAAGCACCAGTTTGTCCACGACATTCATCCCCGGCCCGATGCTGCGATGCTTGGAGCGGCGCATGTCGGCGCAGCGCACGCGCCCCACGATGTTCAGTAGCAGATAGTCGTGATTCTGGCTGCCATCCTCGGGGTTGACGATGACCACGGGCACGGTTTGGAGATTGGACACTCCCGCCGCCAGCAGATCCTCGTGGAAGGCTTTGCGCGCGATGAGTGCCGGGGATTCGTAGAAGGTTGGCATGCGGCCGTGCGGCAGCTCGCGGTCCAGCTCGAGGCGCAGCGGCGGCTCGAATCCCGCCTCCAGGGGAGCGCCCGTCTTCAGCCTGAAGAGCCGATGGCTGCGCTTGTAGACGATGGTCCCGTCCGAGGTCACCCGCCGCCCCATCTGGTAATAGCGGGCCATCAGTCGAAGCCTTCGCATTGAACGAATTCCGCCGCAATGCGCGATACGAAAATCCGCTCTTCCAGAATGTCGCCCCAGACCAGCTGCGAGACCTGGTCGACGAAGCGCACGGTGTTCGCCCGCGGCGGAACCTTGTTGGCCTCGCTCTTGCCGGCGCAGTCCGCGCACGGCGGCTGCTTCGTGTAGTGCGAGATGGCATTGTCCTCGATCTTGTCGAGGTACTTGATCACGCAAGCCTTGTACGGCTGCTCGCCGATCTCGTAGCGATTCGAGCCGCTGTGGCGGCCCTGATGCAACTGCAGTCCCGAGAGCCGCATCACCTTGAACATCAGCTGCCGGCGGTCCTTGACGCCATACTGCTGCCATTCCTTCAGCGAGGACGCGTAGGGCAGCCACTTGCCGTTGTGCTCATGGTCCACGTTGTAGAACGTGTCGCCCCACATGATCGAGCCGTCCGTTTGCTTCAGCCATGCGGCCACCGCGTGATCCTTGAGCGTGAGGTGCGGGATGAGATGGTGGGCCTGCGACGGCCACTTGTCCGAGGAGAGCTCGCTTTCCTCGCTGGCGGTGGGCTTATCGCCGAGGTTCCCCTCCAGAGCCCGCGAGCTGCCCTCGAGATTCGCCGTCCAGCTCTCCTTGTCCGGCTTGAAATCGCACTTCTCCTTGTCCTGATTCTTCAGGAGGGCGACCAGCACCGCTTCGCCGACCTCTGTCATCTCACCCCATCCCGTTCTTGTCGTTGTGGAACAGCGGATCGGCGAGCCGGCACACGTTCTTGCCTTCGAACTTCACGTCGAAGGAATACAGCATGAACTCGCAGGGCCCCTTGATCTTGCCGCTCATCACCCCGCCTGCCGAGCCGGCCTCATCGCCCGAGGAAATCATGTACTTCGCACCCTTGGTCATCGGCATCTGACCATCGGTCGTCACCGTGGTGGGCCCCGCCGTGGTGTTCGAGGATTGACCGATGTTCGGGTAGGGAATGGGGACGGGACCGGCGGGCGTCGGTGTCTTGCACACGTCGGGAAATATCGTGCTCATCCCGCCGCTGCCCTTGTGAGCGACGCCGAGCGTGTTGGCGAAAACGGTTCCGGGCACGCCTGCTCTCCCCCGCCTCTCAGTTTTCCGCTCGTGACAATAAAGCACAGGCGCGCGTTTCGCCATCCGATGCCGCCCAGATGAGAGCTGGGCCTCGCCGCTCCCCACGCGCTATGGCCCTGGCGCCCATGGCGAGCAGCAGCGCGCCCATGGCCGCGCCCGCATCCCCGAAGCAGTCCGCGGGGTGACTCACCAGCGCATCGGGAGCGAAGAAGTCGGTGTGCCGCAGCCGCGCGACGCCCCACTGCTTCGCATCGAAGCTCTCGCCGTTGAGGCCGGCGAATGTGGTCCCGACGAGCGATTGCGGCTGCCTCAGGCGGCTGCGCAACAGCTCGATGGCGGTGGCAAGCCCTTCGCCGCGCGCGGGCGCCGAGCCGAAGCGGTGACCGGGATCCCGTGTCGATGCGGCCGCTGCGACAGTGACGTCCATGCCCTCTGCGACCGCCGCAGCAGGGTCTGCCAGCACCAGGAAGGAGGCGCCCTCGCCCGGTATGAAGCCGTCGCTGACGCCCGGGCCGAGGATGCGGCCTTCGGCCTCCAGGGACGCCAGCAGCTTGAGATCGAGATAGGTATCGATGCCGCCGATCACGACCGGACGCGAGGGATCCTGCTCCAGCTCGCCCAGCGCGAGCTCCAGTGCGACGAGGGCGGCGGCCCTGCCGGCAGGCACCACGCGGCAAGCCGGCAGGTCGAGCCTCGCGCCCGCGGCCTGCGCGAGGTAGAGGGAGAATCCCCTCAGCCAGGGAGCCTCTTCCAGAGCGAGCTGCGGCAGGCCGAGATAGAGCCGCAACGGCCCCTCACCGGCGGGCTCCAGCACGGAGCGCAGGGCTGGTATGCCGAGCCGCAGCATCCTGCGCGCGCTGGCCGGCAGCGGCAAGGAGTCGAGCTCGGCAGGCAGCTCGGGCTCCAGTGCGTCTTCCGGCACGAGCCCCATCTGGATGGGCTCGCCATGGCGGTCGATCACGTGGGAGCTGCCGATGCGCGATATCCCGGCCCGAGCCGACGCCCACAGCTGCTCGACGCCGCGGCCGGCCGCGCAGAGCGCGCTCGCAGCGATGATTCGCCCAGCCATCAGCCGGCTCCGGCGCGTTGGCGAGTCACGGTGACCTTTTCCGCCTTGAGCACCTTGCGGTCGCAAGGCAGCGCGGCCCGCCACGTGAGCGAGACGCGATTCTCGTCCGGCTCGAGGAGCACGGTCTCGAGGTTCACGGGGGGATGCTCGCGGCTTCCGGCCACCCTCACCTCCACGTGCAGGTTGGCTGCGGGGATCGCGAAGGCGATCGGCCCTTCCGGCGACGCCCCGTGGACTTCGATGGGCTCGCCGCCGCGCAGATACCGGTCGAAGGCGAGCTCGGGAGCGGCGCACTGCAGGAAGCGCGGATCGAAATCCAGCGGCAGGTAGGGCGCGCGCTTACGCTGCCAGAGGTCGTCGTAAGTGCCCGCAAAGGCGCGGCGCGGCAGCCAGTGCGGTGCCGTGGGAGCGAAGCAGACCGGTGTGGGGATCTGTCCCTGCCGCTCGAGGGGCTCGTGCGGATTCTCCAGATTCGGCACCGGGTGTCCGGTCAGCTCTTGCGCGGATCGCCTGCCTGCGAAGCCGACACCGATGGGGTTGCGCTCCTCGGCAAGCATCCGGTCCTCGAGCGGGTGGACACCTCCGAACGCGCGCTCCCAGACGAGCGGCATGGCCTCGAAAGGCTCGGGCCCCGTAGGCGTGCCGTCGGCCTGCCAAACCCGGTCACCGACCACTCGAACGATCTTCTGCCGCTCCGCGGCAAGTACACGCACGAGCGTCTCAGGAACGGCATGTCCCTGCGGGCCCCATGCCCGTCCGACCAGGAGCACATCCGTTCCCGGCTTGCCAACGTGGATCTCGGAGACGCCCCGCAGGCTCGAGTCCGTCGGGTCGCCGTAGTACTCGTCCGCCAGAGTCACCGGCAATTGCTCGCGTGCGAGCGCGAGCTTGGGGCGCAGCACCAGTGTGGCCTTGAGTATCACATACAGCGTGTCGATGGCGTCGCGGTCGGGAAGGACCGACAGCACCGCGTAGAAAGGCGTTTGATTGTCGATCTGCAGCATCGCTCAGCGCGCGGCGGGCAGTGCGGCGCGGGTGCGGGCCGCCTGCATCATGGAGCGCTGAGCGTGGGCGAAGGCGCGCACCTCGAGGTCATATTTCCCGCCGGTGCGCACCGCGAGCTCGAGGACGAGGTCATCTCGCCGCAGCATCGGGCCCCGCTCGATCGCATCGAGGAGGATCTCAGGGCTCGCCGGGCGGCCGCGCCAGTGGCGCACGCCCTCGGCAAACTGTCGCTGAATGCCCTGCCAGTGCCGGCGCACGGCATCGGGATCCGGACACGGCCATTGGTCGGCCGCCGCGGGTACGAGGTCGGCATCGAGCCTGTCAACTTCCAGTGGCGGCGGCGAGGGACCCTCTGCAGGCTCGGATGCCGCGAGACCATCGCGCGCGAGCGCGGCGCCGGTCATGGCGCAGTAGGCCTCCCCCGCGCTGCGCGCGAGCTTCTCGTCCCGCATCCCGGCCAGGCAGATCTCCACGGCCTGCGGCGTGCCGATGTAGGCGAGCGCGAACAGTCCCGCGCGCTGCAGGCTCGGCTCGCGCAGCGCGCCGATCACGAGCTGCCGCTCTTCGGGCGAGCCCAGCGCGGCGATCGAGGGCAGCAGCGGCGCGCAGGCCGCGTTGCGCTCTTCGGCCAGCTGCACGGCCGCCTGCCACGCGGCCGGCTCTCCCCGGCGGATCCCTGTCTGAATGGCAGCGCGGCGCACTTCCTGATCGCCGCTCTTCAGGCCCCACGCGATGTGACGCGCGGCAAGCGCCGGCTCCGCCGCGTACGTCAGTGACCGCAGCGCCTCGGCCTGCAGATCCGCAATCCCGGATTGCAGAGCATCCGTCATTTCCCTGCCCGGCGAGACGCGCCGAAAGCGCTTGATCCGGCAGAGTGCGGCACTGTGCTCTGGGCCGGCGGACGCCAGCACCGCCGTGACCGGCGCGAAGCTTCCGTCGAGGGCCGCCGTCTCGATGCCTCGCGTCATCGCCCGCAGGGATTTGCCGTTGCCATTGCGAACAGCCGTGGCGAGCGCTTCGCGCGCGCGCGCCGGTGTCTGCGCCGCAAGCGCGTGCGCGGCGGCTGTGATCGCCGCGGGGTCCTTGCCGCACAGCGCCGCTTCCGTCACCTCGACGACCTTCTCGCCCGCGACCCGCACTCCGTCGAGCGCGCCCTGCAGACGATCCTCCGTCCAGGACCACACCTCGTCCAGGCTGCGCGTGAGGCTCTCGAGATCGGCCTCCCAGCGCTTCCACAAGAACGCCGCCTCCTCGAGGCTCTCCTCGACCAGATCCCAATAAGGCTCGGCGGTGGTGCGTACCGCATTCATCGCGGCCGGCCTCTCAGTTGATGCGCACCTGACCACCCTTGATCCGGTTGGTGCCGTCCGAGTAGCTCTCGATGTAAGTGCCTCGCACGACCACACGGCCGTTCCTGCGCAGCGTGATGGACGCGCTGCCGCATTCGAGAACGATCTCATCCTGCGCCGTGATCCGAACGCGCCGTCCATCGATGTCCGCCTCGAGCACTTGCGGGATCGACGGCTGATCGGGCGCCGCGGAGCCTGCCGTTTCGGGAGCGCCGGCAGGCGTCGTCGACGGGTGAGTCGCACCGACCGCTTCTACCAGTCCCACGACGATGGGCAGCGCCGGATCACCGTTCTCGAACACCAGGACGGCCGAGCCCCCCATTTCCCTGGCGGCACGCAACTCCTCCTGTGACAGCCTGATTGCGAGCCGCGCGGCTCGTGCCCCAGCCATACCCGGAACCTCCACGCTGACGGCACCTCCGCTCTCCACGGCGACGATGCGGCCGAGCAACGCGGTTGCCTGCGCGGCGCGTGCGCGTGAAGACGGGGCGCGTAGCAGCGATCCGAGCTCGCCGCCGCCCGCCTCAGGACTCTCATCCGCGATGACCGCACCGCTCGGCTGCTGGCGTGGATCTGCGCTCATGGTCTCCTCGTTCCGCTTGCAGTGCACCCTGATGTCGGCCGCGTGATGCGCGCGGCTGACTTCAGTTCTGGGTGACTTTGGTGCCTTTGATGACGACGTTGCCGCCCGCTTTGATGGTGATGTCGCCATCGCCGGAGAAAGTGATGTCGTTTCCCTTGATCGTGATCGTCCCGTCCTGCTTCATGGTGATGCTGGCGGAGCCGGTTACGATCTCGACGCTGTCGCCCGCATCGATCGCGAGCTTCTTGCCGACCGAGAGCGTGTCATTGCTCGCAATGTCGTGAGTGCGGTCCTTCCCGATGCTCACCTGCTCGTCCTTGGTGACATCATCGGTTCGGCCGCCGCTCACGGAGATCGACTCGTCCTTCGTAACCGAGATCGTGCGGCTGCCGCCGATGCTCTGCGTGAGGTCCTTGCCGATCGCGATGCTCTCGCTGCCTTTGACGCTCTCCGTGCGGTCCTTGTCGATCGTGATGGATTCGTTGCCGCTCACCGTCTCGGTACGGTCCTTGCCGATGGCTGTCGTCTCGTTGTTCTTGACGCTCTTGTCGCGATCGTGCCCGACGGAATGGGTCTCGTTGTTCTCCACCACGATCATCTGGTCCTTCTCCGCGTGCAGCAATACGTGCTCCGAGCCCTTCTTGTCCTCGAAGCGCAGCTCGTTGTAGTTCTCCGCCGCACCGTCGAGCGAGCTGCGCGACTTGATGCCGCTCTGGGTCTTGTTGTCGGGAAGCGCGTACGGCGGCTTGTTCGCGCCGTTGTAGACGCTGCCGATGACGATGGGCCGATCGGGGTCGCCCTCGATGAAGGAGACGATCACTTCCTGCCCGATCCGCGGGATGTAGATGCCGCCCCAGTTCTTGCCGGCCCAGAGCTGACCGACCCGCACGAAGCAGGAGCTCTTCTCATCGAGCGTGCCGTAGCGGTCCCAGTGGAATTGCACCTTGATCCGGCCGTACTGATCGGTATGGATCTCATCTCCCTTCGGTCCGACCACGACCGCGGTCTGCGTGCCGTGGATCATGGGCTTGGGCGTGACTCGCGGGGCGCGGTAGGGAGCGCGCGCATCGACGCCTTCCACCGCGATCGAAAACTGCGTCCCTTCAGCGCCGCCCGCGCCCGCATGGTACGCATCCGAGCTCAGGCTGACCGAGGTCGAGGTGATCAGGTATTGGATGTCGAGGCTGCCGCGCGGATGGCC
>JAGWPE010000276.1 GCA_028870635.1 Gammaproteobacteria bacterium
GAGCACCTGCTCCATGTCCGGGTGCAGATACTCGGGCTTCTTGCCGTGCTTGCAGGCGACGTATTCCGGGATCAGGTCCATGGGGCCCGGCCGGTAGAGAGCGCCGAGCGCGATGAGGTCGTCGAAGCGGTCGGGCTTCGCTTCCTTGAGCATGCGCTGCATGCCGCCGGACTCGAACTGGAAGACCGCCACGGTCTGCGCTCTCTTGAACACCCTGTCGTAGGTGAAAGCGTCATCCAGCGGGATCTTGCCGATGTCCAGCGCCGGCAGGCGGGGATGGACTCCCGCCATGCCGTTCTGCGCGCGCCGCGCGTTGATCGTCTTCACGGTCCAGTCGATGACCGTGAGCGTGCGTAATCCCAGGAAGTCGAACTTCACGAGGCCGGCGGCCTCGACGTCGTCCTTGTCGAACTGGGTAACGAGGCTGCCGCCCGACTCGTCGCAGTAAAGCGGCGCGAAGTCCGTCAACACGGACGGTGCGATGACGACGCCGCCCGCGTGCATGCCGGCATTGCGAGTCAGTCCTTCGAGGGAGCGCGCCAGATCGATGAGGTTGCGGACGTCCTCCTCGGAATCGTAAAGGCGCTTGAGCTCCGGCTCCTTCTGCAGCGCATCATCGAGAGTGATGCCGAGCTCGAAGGGGATGAGCTTGGCGATCTTGTCGACGAAGCCGTACGTCATACCGAGTACGCGGCCCACGTCGCGCACCACCGCTTTGGCGGCCATGGTGCCGTAGGTGATGATCTGGGAGACGCGCTCCCGGCCGTAGTGTCCGGCGACGTAGTCGATGACGCGGTCCCGGCCCTCCATGCAGAAGTCGACGTCGAAGTCGGGCATGGAGACCCGCTCGGGATTCAGGAAGCGCTCGAAGAGAAGGTCGTAGCGCAGGGGATCGAGATCGGTGATCCGCAGGCTGTAGGCGACCAGTGAGCCGGCGCCGGAGCCGCGGCCCGGGCCTACCGGCACGCCGTTGTCTTTGGCCCAGCGGATGAAATCGGCGACGATCAGGAAGTAGCCGGCGAAGCCCATCTTGCAGATGACATCGAGCTCGGCTTGCAGGCGCTTCTCGTAGACCCCGGAGTCGAGTGTGTTGCTTTCGGGCGGCGCCGAGGCCATCTCTTCCAGGCGCTTTTGGAGGCCGGACTCGGCCTCTTTTCGCAGGAAATCCTCGGCGCTCATGCCGCCGGGGACGGGGTACTGCGGCAGCCGCGGCTGGCCGAGCTTCAGGGTGAGGCTGGCGCGGCGGGCGATCTCTACCGAGTTGGCCAGCGCTTCGGGGATGTCGGCGAACAGACGCGACATTTCCCCGGGGGAGCGCAGGTATTGTTGGGGGGTGTAGCGGCGGACGCGGTTGTTGTCGGCGAGGAGCGTGCCGTCGTGGATGCAGACTCGCGCCTCGTGGGACTCGAAGTCGCTCGGCTTCAGGAAGCGCACGTCATTGGTCGCTACAACGGGAACCCCGCGGCGGCCGGCGAGGTTGACGGCGGCGGCGATGTAGCTTTCCTCATCGGCGCGGCCGAGGCGCTGCAGCTCGATGTAGTACCGATCGGGCAGGAGCGCGAGCCAGTCATCGAGAGCGCGGGCGGCGTCCTGCTCACGGCCGTTGACGAGCGCGCGGCCGACGTCGCCCTCGGTGGCGCAGGAGAGCGCGATCAGCCCGTCGAGGCTCTCGGGCGTGAGCCAGCCGCGCTCGATCAGCGGCACGCCGCGCTGCTGGCCCTCCAGATACGCACGGCTGACCAGGCGGGTGGCGTTGTGGTAGCCGGTCTGGTTCTGACAGATGAGCGTGACGCGCGCAGGTTGCTGGCGCTCGCCTGACTCGCGCACGAGCAGATCGACGCCGATCACCGGCTTGATGCCGCGGGCGAGCGCGGCGCGGTAGAACTTGACCATCGCAAAGAGGTTGCTCTGGTCGGTCGCGGCGACGGCAGGCATGCCGGCGGCCGCGACGGCATCGATGAGCTCCGGCACGCGCACGACGCTGTCGATCAGCGAGTACTCGGTGTGCAGGCGCAGGTGTACGAAGCCGGCGGACATGTCAGGACTCCGTGTCGGTGCCGGTCAGGGGCAGCTCGCATTGGGGGTCGGGCAGCGCTCCCAGCGCCACTCTCACCGGACTGAACGAGCGGCGGTGCTGCGGCGAGGGCTCGCGGGTCCGCAACGCCTCCAGGTGCGAGCGAGTGCCGTAGCCCTTGTGCGCCGCCAGATCGAAGCCCGGGTAGCAGGAATCGAGCGCCTCCATCATGGCATCGCGATGCGTCTTCGCGAGAATGGATGCGGCGCTGATCGCGGCGATGCGCGCATCACCTTCGATGATGGCCTCCGCCGTGCAGCCTAGCGGCAGGTCGGCGAGGGGGGGAAGCTGGTTGCCGTCGACCTGCACGTGGGTCGGACACACCGGCAGGCGAAGCAGAGCGCGGCGCATGGCGAGGAACGTGGCGCCGAGAATGTTGAGCGCGTCGATCTCGTCGCGGTCGGCCCACGCGACGGACCAGGCCAGTGCGCGGGTGCGGATGATGGGCGCGAGGCGCCCGCGCTCCTGCGGCGAGAGGGCCTTGGAGTCGGCGAGACCCGGGATGCGCCGCCGCGGGTGCAGGATGACCGCCGCGGCGACCACGGGCCCGGCGAGCGGCCCGCGCCCGGCCTCATCGACACCGGCGATTCGTCGCAAGGAGCCCGTCATCGTTGCAGGAGCGTGAGAATGGCTTCGGCGGCACGGTCCGCGGCGCCGCCGCGCAGCGTCTCGTGGACGCTACGGAATTCCTGATCGAGCTCCCGCAGATACTGGCCATCGGAGAGCCGGCCGAGGAGCGCCTCCCCGAGGGCGGCGCCGTTCACCTGCTCCTGCAGCAGCTCGGGCACGAGCGGCCGGCCGATGAGCAGATTCGGTTGCGAGAAGTACGGCACCTTGACCAGTCGCAGTGTTCGCAGGAGGAACGCGGTGACCGCGCCGAAACGATACGCCACGACCATCGGACGGCGCGACAGCAGTGTCTCCAGTGTAGCCGTTCCAGAGGCGACGATGGCCGCATCGCAAGCGGCCAGCGCCTGCTGAGCACGTCCCTCGATCAATAAAATCTTAGGTCTGACAGGGACTTCCACCTGTTTTCTCGCGAACGCCTCACGCACGCGGGCCGTCGCCATGGGCGCGATGAATCTCAGATCCGAACGCCGCTCGGCAAGCCATGCGGCGGCCCCGAGAAAATCCGCCGCCAAGCGCTCGACCTCCCCCACGCGGCTGCCGGGCAGCAGCGCGATGATCGTGGCCGAGAGATCCAGGCCGAGGGCGGCGCGCGCGGCTTCCCTGTCGACCTCCAGCGGGATCTGATCGGCGAGCGGATGACCGACGAAGGCCGAGCGAACGCCATGGCGCGAGTAGAAGGATTTCTCGAAAGGCAGCAGACAAAGCACCAGATCGCAGGCGCTGCCGATCCTGCGCGCCCTGCCCTCGCGCCAGGCCCAGACTTGCGGCGCAACGTACTGCACGGTCTTGATCCCTCGATCCTTGAGCCGCTTCGCGACCCCCAGATTGAAGGTCGGGGCGTCGATGCCGACGAAGACGTCCGGCGGCTCCGCCAGGAACCGCGCGATCAGCGCGGCTCTGAGCCGCAAGATGCGCGGCAGATGCGGCAGCACCTCCGTCAGACCCATCACCGCGAGCTCCTCCGCGCCCGCCCACGCCTCGCATCCCGCGGCGATCATCTTCGGCCCCGCGACCCCGAAGCATCGGAGGCCGGGCACACGCGTGCGCAGCGCCGCGATGAGGGCGGCGCCGAGTTGATCGCCCGATGATTCTCCCGCGACGATGCCGACGCGCAGCGGCGCCGCTTCCGTCATCTGACGATACTGCGGGTGGAGCTGCGAATGAAGTCGACGAACAGGCGCAGCTCCAGCCGCTCCGCGGCCGATGGCTCCAGCCGCTCGAGCGCTTCGGTGAGCTTCAGGTCGCAGCGATAGACCAGGCGGTACGCCTCACGAATGCCCCGGATCTGTTCCTCCGTGAACCCCCTGCGCTTGAGGCCCTCGGAATTCACCGCGTGCGGAACGGCGTGATTGCCCGCCACCATGACATAGGGAGGCACATCGCGCGTGACGATTGCACCACCCGCCAGAAAGGCGTGCGCGCCGATCCTGCAATGCTGGTGCACGGCCGACAGCCCGCCGAGAATGACCCAGTCGCCGATCTCGACGTGGCCGGCGAGAGAGACGCAGTTGGCAAACACGGTGTTGCAGCCCACCAGGCAGTCGTGCGCGACGTGCGAGTAGGCCATGAAGAGATTGTCGTCGCCGATACGGGTGACGCCCTTGTCGTGGATCGTGCCGCGATTGACCGTGCAGCTCTCGCGGAACACGTTGCGATCGCCGATCTCGAGCCGCGTGGGCTCGCCGGCGTATTTCTTGTCCTGCGGCGCATCCCCCAGCGAAGCGAACTGATGGATCCTGTTGCCCGCGCCGATCGTGGTCGGCCCGTTGATGACGACATGGGGCCCGACGACCGTCCCCGGGCCGATGCGGACTTCCGGGCCGATCACGCTGAAAGGCCCCACGATGACGTCAGCCGCCAGCTCCGCCCGCGGCGAAACGATGGCGTGGCTGTCGATCACTTCACGGTCTCCGGCGCCACCATGATTTCCGCGTGCGCCACCTCGTTCTCGCCGATGAGTGCCGCGGTGGAGAAACGCCAGATGCCTTTGAGGTAACGCTCCACCTGGGCGGTGAGCACGAGCTGGTCGCCGGGCTCCACGGGCTTCCTGAAGCGCGCCTTGTCGATGCCGACGAAGTAAAAGCGCGTCTCCGCATCCGGGATCACATTGGCGCTGAGGAAGGTGAGAATGCCCGCCGTCTGCGCCAGCGCTTCGATGATGATGACACCGGGCATGACGGGCCGGCCGGGGAAATGGCCCGGGAAGAACGGCTCGTTGTAGGTGACGTTCTTCAGTGCCCGGATGTTCCTGCCGCTGTGCCACTCGAGCACGCGGTCGACCAGCAGGAACGGATAGCGGTGCGGCAGGTACCGCAGAATGCCTTGGATGTCGAGTTGTGTAGAGTCAGTCATCTTGCTCTTCCTGATCGGGGCCGCGGGAGGTGTGGCGCTCCAGCGCCTTGAGCCGTGTGGCGAGGGAGTCGATGCGCTTGAAGCGCGCGACCAACCGGCGCCAGACATGGGCCTCTTCGAGCGGAATGCCCCCGGAGTATACGCCGGGGCGCGGAATGGAATGGCTGACCATGGTGCAGCCGGTGATGATCACTTTGTCGGCGATCGTGAGGTGCCCGCCGATGCCCACCTGGCCGCCGATCATGCAGTGGCGGCCAATGGTCGTGCTGCCGGAGATACCGACGCAGGCCGCCAGAGCGCTGTGGGCGCCGACCCTCACGTTGTGCGCGATCATGATCAGATTGTCGAGCTTCACGCCATCCTCGATCACGGTGTCCTCGATGGCTCCGCGATCGATGGTGGTGTTGGCGCCGATCTCGACGTCAGCACCGACGCGTACTGTGCCCGTCTGCGGCACCTTTATCCAACGACCCCGCTCCAGCGCAAACCCAAAGCCGTCCCCGCCGATCACGGCGCCTGGCTGGACCACAGTTCGCGCGCCGATCTCCACGCGGCGACACACCGTCACTCGCGCAGTGAGGCGCACGTCTTCGCTCACCGTCGCCCCTTCGTCGATGAGGCACTGCGGACCCACGAACACACGGGCGCCAACGACTGCGCCCTCCCCGATCACGCTGAGGGCGCCGATGTGCGCGCTGGGGTCGATGCGCGCCCCGGGGGCCAGCACCGCCGTGGGATGCACTCCGGGTTGCGCTACCGGATGCGGATGCAGGACGGCCGCAATCCGGGCGAAAGTGGCGTGGGGATTCTCGCAGACCAGCGCCGCAGCCGTGCAGTCCGCGGCGCTGGCGGCGTCGAGCACCACCGCTCCCGCGCGCGATGACGCGAGCTGCCGGCGATAATGCGGATTGGCGACGAAGGCGAGGGAGTGTGAATCCGCATCGGCCAGCGTCGCCACACGGTCGACACTCGCAGCAGGATCGCCGCGCAACTCGCAGCCGAACCGGACTGCGAGCTCCCCGAGTGAGATGCCCATGAAAACGAGCCGCGGCGCCCGCGCCGTGCCGCGCTTACTTCCTGCGGGCGGCCGGAGCGGCGCGGTGACCGGCCTGTGACTTCAGGGCGGTGAGAATGGCCGGCGTGATGTCGAGCGCCTGATCCGCATAGATGAATCCGTCGGCCAGCACGAGGTCGAACCGCTGCTGCTTGGCGTAGCTCTGCACGACCTGCTGCAGGGTGTGCTGCAGCTGCGACATCAGCTCATTGCGGCGCGTGTTGACATCGTCCTGGATCTCCGTCTGCTTGCGCGCGAGGTCCTGATACTGTTCCCGCAGGTTGAGCTCCGCCTGATCGCGCTGGTCCTGCGTCATCGTGGCCTCGTTCTTCTTCAGCGTGTCCTCCTTGGCTTTGAGCTGGGCCGCCTCGGCCTGCAGGCTGCGCTGCTTGGGCGCGAATTCCGCGCGCAGCGACGCCACGGCAGATTGCGCCTGCGGCGACTCCTGCAGCAGCTGGCCGTAGTTCACCACCGCGATCCTGAGCCCTGCCGCCTGAGCCTGTGCCGCGCCCGTCCCGGCCAGCACGGCGGCCAGAACGACGGCGAGGCCGCCCGGGGCGACCCTGAGAACCCTGGAGCTCAACCCGATCAAGCGCTTCACTGAAACCCACCTCAATCTAAGAATATAGGGTCGACCGCCATTTAAGGCGGTCAAGCTCGCAATCATAGCATTCCCCCCGGCGCGGTTACTCGGCCCTTCGCGGGCCTCGCCCCTGCGGGACCGCCGAGCGCTGGCGCGCTCGGCGTTGCAAATCGCTTCCGGCGATTTGCTCGCGCCGCCAAGCGTACGGGGTCCGCGCTTCGCGAACCCCGTCAAGACCGCGCGTCAGCGCTAAAAAGCCTGGCCAATGGAGAACTGGAAGCCCTCGGTCTGGTCTCCCCAAGTGTTCCCCAGCGGGTCGGAGTGCTTCGCGTTCAGCGGCACGCCGAAACTGAAGCGGAAGAGCCCGAGCGGCGCCAGCCACTCGACGGCAATGCCGGTCGAGCGCCTGAGATCGTTCCATCCGTTCAAGTGGTAGTAAGCGGGGGTCACCCCGTTCGGCCCGAAGAAGTGGATCTTGCTGCCCGTGTAGAAGATGTTCCCGATGTCGAAGAAGAGGCTCACCCGCGCGTTCTGCCGCCATTTCTCCGGCATGGGCAGGATGACCTCGTTCTGGCTGGTGAGGCGGAAGTTGCCGCCGTAGGGATTGCCGAAGTTGTCGCGCGGCCCGAGCCAGTCCTCGCGGAAGCCCCGGACGGAGTTCGGACCGCCGCCGAAGAGCTGCTGGTAGGGCGGGAGGGCCGTGGTCTTGCCCATCGCCTGGCCATAATCCACGGTGTCCAGGAACGACAGTGTCAGGTAATGCCGCCAGAGCGGCACGTACTGCTGAAAGGTGAAATCCCCCATCCAGTACTTCACCGTGCTGCCCGGGGAGGTGATGCGGAAGTCCACCGCCGTGCGGTTGCCCCGATCCGCGAACAGCGAGCGGTTGCGGGTATCGAGGCCCCATCCGGCGACGAGCAGGACGTCGCTGAAGTCCGTGCCGTAGAGCTCGAAATCATTGTTGCTGTAGTCCTCGTGCACCAGGCGGCTGTACGGATGGCCGTTCTGCCGCACCCACTCCTGCGCCTGCTGCGCGCTGTTGAAGGAAGTGGTGAGGAGCTTCGAGCTCTCGAAGGCGGCGCCGAAGGTGAGGTACTGGAACTCGGAGATCGGATAGCTCCAGGTCGGCCCGAGGCTGAGCGTCTTCGAGGAGAAGTTGGACGAGGAGGAGACGAACTGCGTGACGTCGCGGTAACTCACCGACAGCGTCTGGCCGACCCCGTTCATGGTCAGGTAGGGATCGGTGTACTGGACGGTGTAGACCTTGTTGTACGCGCCGCCCTCGAGATCGACCGCGAACCGGTTGCCCGTGCCGAGGAAGTCGGCGTCGGCATAGTTCGCGTTCAGCATCAGCTTGTAGGTCGCAGAGTAGCCGATGCCGCCCGAGAGCTGCGCGGCCGGCCCCTGCTTGATCTTGTAATCGACGTCCACCTGGTCCGGCGATCCGGCCACCGGCGTCGTCGTGTAGCTCACGTCCTTGACGTACGGAAGCTTCTGGATGCGCTGCTTGGAGCGCTCGAGCGCCACGTTGGAGAGCCAGCCGCCCTCGAGCTGGCGCATCTCGCGGCGCAGCACGACATCGTTGATCGCCGTCTCGCCGGAGAAGGTGATGTTGCGAACGTAGACGCGGTTACCCGGGTCGATGAAGAAGGTGAGCGAGACCGTGTGGTTCTTGTCGTCCGGCGTCGGCATAGTTCGCGTTCAGCATCAGCTTGTAGGTCGCAGAGTAGCCGATGCCGCC
>JAGWPE010000277.1 GCA_028870635.1 Gammaproteobacteria bacterium
AGCCATCCGAATGCAGGCGGCGGAACGCGTGCTGCCGCTCGAGGCCCTCCCGGAGGCGATCCTCACCGCGTGACGTCAAGTCAGCCGGCCCGGCCATGCCGGGTCGCAAGTGGGCTCAGGTCGGGGTCCGCCACGCCCGGCAGCTCATCGAGACGAGTCGCTCCCTCGACCCATAGGCGCGCGCGCCGATCGGCGTGCCGCTGGCGTATGCCAACGGAACCGTGAGCGTCTGCACGGTTGGGGCCGCGAATTCCCTGCAGAGTCGCACAGTTCCGTCGTGGCCGCCGAGACCGTGTCCTCAGATCGCCTCATGATCCTCAAAATCGCCCGCATGATCCACCGCCATAAAAGGCAGTCGCTCGACCTCGGCATCATCGTGCTGGGCTTGCTCGTGGCAGCTTTCGTCTGTTACGAAGTCGACTTGTTCACCGTGCAGGGAACGCTGTCGGTCCATCAAAAGGGAATCGATCTCGACGAGAGCCTTTTCCTCGGCGTTCTGTTTACCGCAGGCATGTTCGCGTACTCCGTGCGCCGGCTGCTCGAGCAGAAGAAGGAAGTGCGGCGCCGCATGTCCGCCGAACAGCAGGCGAGGGAGCTCGCGCTGCAGGACCCATTGACGGGGCTCGCCAATCGTCGTCAGTTTGACGAGGCGCTCGCCGCCGCGGTGCTCGCGCCGCCTGCCGCCGGGAATGCACACGCGGTGCTGCTGCTCGATCTCAATGGATTCAAGCGCATCAACGATGTCCACGGACACGGCGCCGGTGACCAAGTCCTCATCGCGGTCGCGCACCGGCTGCGCGGAGCCATTCGTGGCGGGCACCTGGTGGCACGGTTGGGAGGCGATGAGTTCGTGGTGCTGGCGCGGCAACTGGCCGGAGCGGAGTCTGCGACGAGCATTGCAAACCGCATCACCCAAGTCTTCGATGAGCCGGTCAGCGTCGCTGGTGTCAAGCACACAGTCGGCGCCGCGATCGGCATCTCGCTCGTGCCGGTCAACGCCGAGACCGCCGCCGACGCATTGCGCATGGCCGACGTGGCGCTTTACCGTGCCAAGGCGGAGCGACGCACGGTGGCGCGCTTCTTCGATCCCGGGATGGACAAGCACGTGGGTGAGCGAGATCAACTGGAGAGCGAGCTGCGCAGTGCGCTTGCGGCGCGGAGAATCGACATTCGCTTTCGGCCTTCCTTCGATCTGCGCACGCGCAGGGTTGTCGGGTTCGATGCTGTCCCATACTGGAATCACGAGGTGCTCGGGGAAGTCTCGCCGGAACGCTTCATTCCGATCGCCGAGGACACCGGACTCGTTCACGAGCTCGTCGAATACACGCTCTCTGGTGCCTGCGCGGCGGCCGGCGGTTGGCCGAAGGAGATCACGGTCGGGGTCGCGATGTTCCCGAGCCAACTCGGCAATGAGGATGCGAAAGACCGGATATTCGGCGTGTTGGGCAGGGCGGGACTGTCGCCTTCGCGCCTCGAGGTCCACATCGCCGAGAGCGCGCTCGTGCAGGACCTGCCGGCGGCACGGAAGACCCTCGGGGAGCTGCGCGCGCAGGGCGTGCGCATCGCCCTGGACAATTTCGGAACCGGCTACTCGAGCCTGTATCACCTTCGAAACGTCAAGCTCGACAAGATCAAGATCGACCGGCGGTTCGTGGAACATCTGGGGTCGGAACTCGACGAGACCATGGTCATTTCGGCGCTCGTCGGCCTGGGCCACGGGCTGGGGCTGACCATTGCGGCGGACGGCATCGAGAGTCTCGGACAGCAGCAGTCGGTGCTGCGCGCAGGGTGCGAGCTCGGCCAGGGGGCGCTTTACAGCAAGCCGCTCTCCGTCAGCGAGGCCAGTTCGCTCCTGTCCCAGGACCGCAGCGATTCCGCCCTGAAAGCCGGCACTCCAGCATGTTAGCGCTTCCGGGTCTGCACACGTCCTGTCGGCCCGCTGGGGTTGCGGCCGGCCGGACAGGCGGCCGTCAGGGTGCGAGCCCCGTCGCGGCAAAGCGCCGTGTGACGCCCGCGTCGAGCTTTTCGGCGGGAGAGAGGGCGTCGACGTAGGCTCCGGTATCGAAGAGAAGCCGCGTCTTGGCGCCGTCGAGCTCGGCCGGATCGTGGGACGCCAACCCAGCATCGTCACGGGGATCGGCGGGTACCGAAGGAGGCGGCATTGCTCCGCCGCACCGGCCGTCGACACGCAGAGCGCCAGCAGTATCGGAATCCAACCGGGGCCCCGGACAGGCATGAGCGTAATCTACACAGCCGGCATGCTTGCGAGAACC
>JAGWPE010000278.1 GCA_028870635.1 Gammaproteobacteria bacterium
CGAGGGCGGCGTCACCGTCCATCTGCCGAGCGGCGGGCAGGCCTCGATCTACGATGCCGCCATGCGTTACAAGGAGGAGCGCACCCCGCTCATCATCCTCGCGGGGCGCGAGTACGGCACCGGGTCCTCGCGCGACTGGGCGGCCAAGGGAACGATGCTCCTCGGCGTGCGCGCCGTCATCGCCGAGAGCTTCGAGCGCATCCACCGCTCCAATCTCATCGGCATGGGCGTCGCGCCCCTGCAGTTCCAGCCGGGAGAGAGCGTCAAGTCCCTCGGGCTCACCGGCCGCGAGGTGTTCGAGATCACGGGCCTCGCGACCGGGGATGCCAAGGAGGTCACCGTGAAGGCGATACCCGCCGACGGCGGCAAGGCGGTCACCTTCAAGGCGCGTGTCAGGATCGACACGCCGAAGGAGCGTGAGTACTACCGTCACGGCGGCATTCTCCAGTACGTGCTGCGGCAGCTCGTCGGCTCCGGTCACGCAAGCTGAGAAGAAAGCGGTGAGGCGACGCGCGCGTTGAGCACGACACGTGCGTCTGGCTGTCTTCGATCTCGACGGGACGATCACTCGGCACGACACGCTCGTGCCCTATGCGCTGGGGTTCGCGGCGCGCAACAGGCCATGGCGGGTTCCCGCCCTGCTGCTCGTGCTGCCCGCGGTGCTCGGCCACGCGCTCGGTATCGTCGATCGCGGCGGCCTCAAGTCGGCGTTCATCCGCGCACTGTTGGGAGGCTGCGGCCGCAAGGATCTCGATGCCTGGACCGCGAGGTTCGTCGAGCACCTGTTGCGCCGCGGCCTCTTTGCACGTGCGCTGGAAGCCATCCAGGCCCACGCCAGCGCCGGCGATCGCCTCGTTCTCCTCAGCGCGAGCACCGATCTTTACGTGCCCGCCATCGCGCAGGCGCTCGGCTTCCAGGAAGCCGTCTGCACCGGCGTGCGCTGGGACGGAGAGCGCCTGGACGGCAATCTGACGACGCCGAACCGCAGGGGCGAAGAGAAAGCGCGCTGCGTCGCGGCACTGAGGGCCCGCTTCCCCGGTGTGCAGTCGGTGGCCTACGGCAACGCGGCCAGCGACCTCGATCACCTGAAGCTGGTCGATCGCGGCGTGCTCGTCAACGGCTCGGCTGCCGCGCGCCGCGCGGCGGTGCGCGCAGGGATTACGTGCACCGATTGGCGCTGACGCCTGCATCCGCTGACGCCTACATCGAGGTGCGGATCTGCCAGAGCTCGGGGAAGAACTTGAGCTCGAGCGCCTTGGCGAGATAAGAGACCCCGCTCGAGCCTCCCGTGCCGGGCTTGTAGCCGATGATGCGTTCCACCGTCTTCAGGTGATGGAAGCGCCAGAGCTGGAACTTGTGATCGAGGTCGACCAGCCGCTCGGCGAGCTCGTAAAGGTCCCAGTCCTTCTCCGCATTGTGGTAGACGCCCAGCCAGGCGCCCGCGACCTGTTTGCTCGTGCGGTAGGGCTCGCTGAAGTCCCGTGTCAGATACTCCTCCGGGATGCCGTATCCGCGGCGGCTCAGGAGCCGCAGCACCTCGTCATAGAGTGACGGCGACTTCAAGGCGCGCTCGAGCGCCGCATGGGCCTCGGGGTCGCGCTTGTGCACCGCCACCATCTCCACATGCTTGTTGCCGAGGAGGAATTCGAGCATGCGGTACTGGAAGGACTGGAAGCCCGATGAGCGCCCGAGCGCATTGCGGAACGCCGAGTACTCGAACGGCGTCATCGTCGAGAGCACTTCCCAGGTGGCGATGAGTTGGGTCTGTACCCGCGAGATGCGCGCGAGCATCTTGAACGAAGGGTCGAGGTCGTCGCGCCGGACACACTCGAGCGCGCCGCCGAGCTCGTGCAGCATCAGGCGCATCCACAGCTCCGAGGTCTGGTGCACGATGATGAACATCATCTCGTCGTGCTCGAAGGAGAGCGGCTTCTGCGCATCGAGCAGCTTGTCGAGATGCAGGTACTCCCCGTAGGAGAGGGAGGAGCCGAGATCCCAGTGGATGCGCTCGCCGGTGAGGTCCACCCGCTCGGACTTGTCGTAGCGCTTGCTGCTCATGCTGCCTCGTCACCGAAAACCCAGTCCGGCACCCGCCGCCAGCCGTCGAGCAGCTCCCTGTCGAGGCCGCGGTACTCGGGACAGTGGCGGGCCACGCAATGCCAGAAGCGGCGCGAGTGATTCATGTGCTGGGTGTGGGCGAGCTCGTGGATCATGAGATACCGTACCACCGCCGGCCGCTGGAAGAGCAGGCAACAGTTGAGACTGATCGTGCCGCGCGTCGAGCAGCTTCCCCAGCGCGTGCGCTGGCGGCGGATGAGCAGGCGCTGGTAGCTGAAGCCGAGCTCGCACGCGCATTCGGCGAGGAGCGGCGCGAGCACCTGGCGCGCGCGCTCCGTCAGCCAGCGGCGCAGCGCGTGGCGCAGTGACTGGCCGTTGCCCAAGCCGCCGGCAAGAGTGAGCAGACCCGCGCCCGAGGCGGCGATCCGCGCCCTGAGCGGGCCGTCCGCGAGATGAACGAGCCAGGTCTCCTCGCACGCCGGCAGCTCGATGCGCGGCGGCGGGAATGGAAGCGCAGGACCCGCCCGGCGCCGCGCCTCCTCGCGCTTGCGCTCGATCCATGAGCGGTGTCTCTCGAGAAAGCGCTCCACGGCGCGCGCCGAGGTCCTGGAGGGCACCACGACCTCCACACGGCCGGTGTGAAAGACGCGCACCGTCAATCGCCGCGCGCGCTGGCTCTCGCGGACGCTCCACCCTTCGGCGGCGTCCTTGTCGGACCATAACGGTAACTGGGACGTCACCATATTGGAAATCTTGCACCGTGGCGGCAGAATCCCTGGCCACCCCATAATACCAGCCGAAGGCGCGGCGTATGCGGCGCGTCCGGCCAGGAGATGCCGTGCCCGAGAGCGTACCGATCCTCGAAGTCCACAATCTCGTCAAACAGTATCCCTCGGTCACTGCGGTGGACGGCGTCTCCTTCGCGGTGCCCGAGGGGACCTGCTTCGGGCTGCTCGGACCCAACGGCGCCGGCAAGAC
>JAGWPE010000028.1 GCA_028870635.1 Gammaproteobacteria bacterium
ACCTGCCGATCGCCGGGCTGCGCGCTGCGGCGGCGCACGCCAGCCCTGAGATCATCGAAGCGTTTTTTCGGGAAGCACACCTGCATCGCGGGCTGCGCACGGACGCGGCCGCCGGCGTGACCGAGGCCCCCGAAGCGCCCTCACCCTAGGAACCTGTTAACGTCCGCCCTGCAGACATGACCAGTCATTCACACGAGCACAACGCCCAGGCATCTTCGCGCTCGGCCCTCCTCTATGAGCGCGCCTGCCGGGTCATTCCCGGCGGCGTCAACTCGCCGGTGCGGGCGTTCCGCGCCGTCGGCGGCACGCCTCTTTTCTTCGTGAGCGGCCGCGGAGCCCATCTGACGGATGCCGACGGCCGCGAGTTTCTCGATCTCGTCGGCTCCTGGGGTCCGCTGATCCTGGGCCACGCGCATCCGGCGGTTGTCGAGGCCGTGGCGCGGGCCTGCCGCCAGGGCACCACGTTCGGCGCACCCTGTCCCGCGGAAGTCGAGCTGGCAGAGCGGGTCGTCGCCTCCTATCCCGGGACAGAGCAGGTGCGGCTGGTGTCCTCCGGCACGGAGGCCGTGATGAGCGCCATCCGCCTGGCGCGCGCGTTCACCGGCCGCGACCTCATCGTCAAGTTCTCCGGCTGCTATCACGGGCATGCGGATCATCTGCTGGTTGCCGCGGGGTCGGGCCTCGCGACCTTCGGCCGTCCCTCCTCCGCGGGAGTCCCGGAAGCCTTCACCGCCTGCACGCGCGTGTTGCCCCTCGATGACGAAGCGGCCGCCGAGGCCCTCTTTGCGCGTGACGGGGAGCGGATCGCCGCGGTCATCATCGAGCCGCTGCCCGCCAATCACGGCCTCTTGCCGCAGCGCAGAGAATTCCTCGAGCGGCTGCGCGGCCTGACGCGCGAGCGCGGCGCGCTGCTCATCTTCGATGAGGTCATTTCCGGCTTTCGCATCGCCCGCGGCGGCGCAGCCGAGAGGCTCGGCATCGTCCCGGACCTCGCCACCTTCGGCAAGGTGATCGGCGGCGGCATGCCGGTGGGCGCGTTCGCGGGACCGCGGCGGATCATGGCGCGGCTCGCGCCCGACGGCGACACCTATCAGGCGGGCACTCTCTCAGGCAATCCGGTGGCGATGGCAAGCGGCATCGCCACGCTGGATGTGCTCGCCGCCGAGAACGGCTGGGAGAAGCTCGAGGCCGCGGGCGCGCAGCTCGAGCGCCTCCTGCAGCCGGTGTTGCGGGAGGCGCCGTTTCCCATGCACCTGGTGCGCGTGGGCTCGCTTTTCTGGTTGTCGCTGCACGAGAGCGGCGCCCCGCGCACGGCCGCGGCCCTGTCGCCGCAGGCAGTGGAGCGCTACGCGGCGCTGTTTCACGCCATGCTGGCCGAGGGCATCTACCTGCCGCCGTCGGCATACGAGGCCTGCTTCCTCTCCCTCGCGCACACGGCCGCGGACCTCGAGCGCCTGGCGCGGGGTCTGCGCAGCGCGCTCGGCACACTGCGGTGACATCCCGGCGATGAAGGCACCGCGCGTATTCCAACTGACCGCGCTCGCCCTGGTCCTGGTGTCCACCGTGGAGGTCGGCTGGTGGCTGCTCGACCAGCATCGCTTCGCCGTCGACAAGGTCAGGCAGATGCACCAGGTGTATGCGCAGCAGGTAGTCGCCGCGCAGGCTCTGCTCGATGCGGGCACACCCGCTCTGCGCGTGCACGCATTGTTGCCGGGCGTCATCGTGAAGGACCAACATGCCACGCTGTCGCCTGAAGTCGACAGACAACTCCTCGCGGAGGAGCACCGGCACATCGCCCAGTATGCCTGGGAGGGATCGTTCTTCATCATCGCCCTGGCGGCATGCATCACCGTGATCGCGCGCGCGCTGCGGGCGGAGGCGCGCATCATCCGGGAGCAGGAGAGCTTCCTCGCGCTGGTCTCGCATCAATTCAAGACGCCGCTCGCGAGCCTGCAGCTCTCCCTCGAGACCATGGCGATGCGGACGCTGTCGCCCGAGCACTCGCGCGCCCTGATCGAGCGCATGCTGTCCGACCTCGCCCGCATGGAAGGGATGGTGACGCAGATCCTCGAGAGCATGCGGCTGGAGCGCGGCCGGATCGATCTGCGGCCGGAGCCGGTGGACCTCGGCGGCGCGGTGGCGCGGGTGCTCGCGGGCTTCGGGGAGCGGGCTGCCAAGGACCACGTCACCGTCAGCGCGGACATCGAGCGGGGCTTGCAGGTAATGTCGGACCCGCTGGCGCTCGATGTCGTCCTGCGCAATGTCCTGGAGAACGCGCTCGCGGCGGTTGCACCGGTCGGCGGCGGCAGCATCACCTTCACCGGCCGCAGAGCGGCCGGCGAAGTCGAGCTCTCGGTGCGCGACAGCGGCATCGGCTTCCGGCCGGCCGATGCGGCGAGGCTCTTCCAGAAATTCACCCGCCTGCACCCCGGCGGCGGCGGCAGCCATTTCGGCACCGGGCTCGGCCTCTACATCGTGCGGCGGCTGATGCAGCTTACCGGCGGCGAGGCGAGCGCGCAGAGCGCGGGAATCGGACGGGGCGCAACCTTCGTGTTGAGGTGGCCGGCGGGCGAGCCGGGCCCGGTCCGCTCGCACGCCGCGGCAACCGACGGCGGGCCGCTTGCCGGGCAGTCCGCACGGCGGGAGCAGTCATGAGCACGCCGCCCGGCCACGCGCGCCGCATCCTCGTGGTGGAAGACGACCCGCATCTCGCGGCCGGCGTCCTCGAGAACCTGCGCGCGGAGGGCTATGAAGTCGACTCCGTGGCGAACGGGCGGCGCGCCCTGGAATGGCTGGAGGCAAACTCCTGCGGGCTCGTGCTGTTGGATGTCATGTTGCCCGAGGTCGACGGCTTCACCGTCTGCCGCTCGCTGCGCGAGCGCGGCGACAACACGCCGGTGCTCTTCCTCACGGCGCGCGGCGATCCGGCCGACCGTGTCCGCGGCCTCGAGGCCGGCGGCGATGACTACCTCGCGAAGCCGTTTCACCTGCGGGAGCTGCTGCTGCGGGTGCGGGCCATCCTGCGCCGCTGGGACTGGTATCAGAGCGCCTCGGCCGCCGACGGCGCCATGCTGCGCTTCGGCGGCAACGAGGTCGATTTTCGCGCCTTCCGCGCCCGCTCCTGGAGCGGCAGCGCGCAGGAGCTCACCGAGAAGGAGGCCATGATCCTCAAGGTGCTGGCCGAGCGGCCGGGGGAGATCGTCTCGCGCGAGGACCTCCTCGAGCGGGTCTGGGGCTATGATGTCTTTCCCTCGACCCGCACCGTGGACAACTTCATCCTGCGCCTGCGCAAGCGCTTCGAGCGCGATCCGGCCAACCCGCGGCACTTCCTCACCGTCTGGGGCGTCGGCTACCGCTTCATCTCCCAGGGCGAGCCATGAGCGGCGCGCAGAAATCCCAGGCGGCGCAGACTCTGCGGATCGGGACGCGGGCTTCCGCGCTCGCCCTGTGGCAGGCCCGTCACCTCGAGAGCCTGATCCGCGCGCTGCCCGGGGCCCCGCCGGTGGAGTTGGTTCCCATCACCACTACCGGGGACCTGCGCGCGGACATTCCGCTGTGGGCCGTGCGCGGCCGAGCCTTCTTCACGAAGGAGATCGACCGCGCGCTGCTCGAGGAGAGAATCGACATCGCGGTGCACAGCCTGAAGGACCTGCCGACCGCGATGGAGCCGGGGCTGGCGCTGGCGGCAGTGCTGATGCGCGAGGACCCGCGCGACGCCCTGGTCAGCGGCACCGGCGCCTCACTATCGCAGCTGCCGCGGGGCGCCCGTGTCGGAACGAGCAGCCTGCGCCGGCGCGCTTTTCTGACCCGCGTCCGGCCGGACCTGACACTGCTCGAGCTGCGCGGCAACGTTCCAACGCGGCTGGAGCGGCTCGAGCGCGGAGACTACGACGCCATCGTCCTCGCAGCGGCCGGGCTCAAGCGTCTGGGATTGGAGCAGAGGATCACCGAGTACCTTTCGCCGGAGCAGTTTCCGCCAGCCGTATCGCAAGGCGCCATCGGCATCTGCACGCGTGCCGATGATCGACATGCCTGCGAGTGGCTGCGGCCGCTGGAAGACCCGCCGACGCGCTTGGCCACGACGGCGGAGCGCGCACTGTTGGAGCACATCGAAGGCGGATGTCAGGTGCCGCTGGGCGCGCTCGCCACGGTCACCGGCACCGGCATTCACCTGCATGCGGCCGTGTGCGCGCTCGACGGCTCGCAGCTGCTGAGCGCGCGCGGGGACGCGCAACCGTCGCACGCGGAGGCGGCGGCGCTCGGGTTGCGGCTCGCGACGGAATTGCTCGCAAAAGGCGCAGCGAGCCTCATTGCGGCGGAGCGCGCTCTCCAGGGCCGCGCGGAGGCGCCATGACGGCGGCGCCGGAGCTCAAGCCCGTCGTCGTGACCCGCGCCGAGGAGAGCGACGGCCCCCTTTCCAGGGAGCTGAAGAGCCTGGGACTTCCGGTGTTGGTCTGGGCCGCCGTGCGTGTGCTGCCCGCGGACACGGCGCAATTGGAAGAGGCGCTGAGCCGCGCGGAGTCATTCGACTGGATCGTCTTCACCAGCCGTCACGCCGTTGCCGCCGTGCTCGCGCGCTTGCCGGCCCCGCCGCCGCGCCTGCGGACGGCCGCCGTTGGACGAGCAACCGCCAGTGTGTTGCAGCAACACGGCTGGGCGATCGATCTGCTGCCAGGTGAGCCCAGTGCCGCCGGCGTGGTTGCGGCGTTTGCCGAAGCCGGCACTGCCCGAGGGGCCCGCATCCTCTATCCGGCCAGCTCCCGCGCGCTACCGACACTCGCGGCCGGCCTGAGGCAGCTCGGCGCGCAGGTCTCGACCGTAGAGGCCTACCGAACAGTGTCCGGCAACACACTCGATGTAGAAGATTGCCGCTCCTGGATCCAGCGCCAGGGCGTGGGCGCAATCACCTTCGCAAGTCCCTCCGCGGTCGCGGAGCTCGAGAGCGCCCTCGGCCAGGAGGACTTCGCGCGACTGCTTGGCGCGGCGCCCGCCGTCGCGATCGGCCCCACCACCGCACGTGCGCTGACGGAGCGGGGCTACACCCCCACTTTGGCCGAATCGGCGACCCTGCGCGGCCTGGCGCGCACGAGCCTGCATGCCGTCAGCGCGGGCCCGGCAGTGCATAGGCCGCGCGGTCGGCGTACGTGAGGCACCGTCTTGGTTCTCGAGGTAGAGCTATGAGCCATCCAGCAATGAGACCCCGCCGGACGCGCCAATCGGACGCGTGGCGGCGTATGGTGCGCGAGACCCGGCTCTCGACGGACGCCTTCATCTACCCGCTGTTCGCCGTTCCCGGCCGGGGCGTGCGGCACGCCGTCTCGAGCATGCCGGGAGTGTCCCAGCTATCCGTGGACGAGCTGGCGAAGGATGCGAAGGCAGTGGCGGGGACGGGCGTACCGGCGGTACTGCTCTTCGCGGCGCCGGCTGAGAAGGATCCGCGCGCGAGCGCCGCGCTCGACCCGAAGGGGTTGGCGGCGCAGGCCATCTCTGCAATCAAGGACGCCTGCCCCGAGCTCCTGGTATGGGCCGACGTCTGCCTCTGCGGCGCGACGGATCACGGGCACTGCGGCCACGTGCTGCCCGGCGGCGCGATCGACAACGACACCTCGGTCGAGACGCTGGCCCAGGTGGCGCTCAATTACGCGCGGGCCGGGGCCGATGCGGTAGCGCCGAGCGACATGATGGACGGCCGCGTGCACGCCATGCGCCGCCTCTTGGATCGCGAGGGTCATGCAATGACCCCTATTGTTTCATATGCGGCCAAATATGCCTCCTCTTTCTACGGACCGTTTCGGGAAGCTGCCGAATCGGCTCCGGCCTTTGGCGACCGCCGCTCCTATCAGATGGACCCGGCGAACTCCCGGGAGGCGCTGCGCGAAGTACTGCTCGACGTCGAGGAGGGAGCGGATCTGGTCATGGTGAAACCGGCCGGTCCCTACCTGGACGTGATCCGCCAGGTGCGCGAGGCCGTGACGGTGCCCGTCGTGGCCTACCAGGTGAGCGGCGAGTACAGTCTCATCAAAGCCGCCGCCGAGCGCGGCTGGATCAACGAGCGGGCGGCGGTGCTCGAGACACTCACGGGCATCCAGCGCGCGGGAGCCGATCTCATCATCACCTACTATGCGCCGGAGGTGGCGCGGTGGCTGGCCGGCGCATGATCAGCCCCGCCCCCGAGCCGCCGTTCCTGGCCGCCTGCCGCCGGCGGCAGGTGCCGCACACCCCCATCTGGATCATGCGCCAGGCGGGCCGCTACCTGCCGGAGTACCGGCAGGTGCGCTCGCAGGCGGAGTTCGCAACCCTGCTGCGCCGCCCCGAGCTCGCCGCCGAGGTGACCCTGCAGCCGCTGCGCCGATTCCCGCTGGACGCCGCCATCCTCTTCAGCGACATCATGACGCCTCTGCAGGGGATGGGCGTAGATCTCTCCTTCGAGCCCGGCCCGGTGGTCAAAGAGCCGATCCGGACCGACGCCGCCATCGATGGGCTCGCGCAGCTCGTCCCCGAGCGCGACGTTCCTTTCGTCCTCGAGTCGGTCCGGCTGGTGCGCGCCGGGCTGCCCTCTGGAGTGCCGCTCATCGGCTTCGCCGGCGGCCCATTCACGCTCTTCTGCTACCTGGTCTGTGGACGGCCATCGAAGGAATTCGGCACCGCGCGCTCGTTCCT
The DNA here is from genome assembly GCA_028870635.1 of Gammaproteobacteria bacterium. Taxonomy (GTDB): domain Bacteria; phylum Pseudomonadota; class Gammaproteobacteria; order Steroidobacterales; family Steroidobacteraceae; genus 13-2-20CM-66-19. The sequence goes on from JAGWPE010000028.1 coordinate 6,661, forward strand.
CTATGCGAGCCCGGAGTCGGCCGAGCGACTCCTCGCGCGTCTGGCGGATGCGATGGCCGCGTATCTGCGCGCCCAGGCCGCCGCCGGCGCGCAAGCGCTGATGCTGTTCGAGTCGTGGGCGGGATTGCTGGCCCCGCGGGAGTTCGAGCGGTTTGCGCTGGGGGCGGTACGGCGCACCGTGGCGGCGCTCCAAGGCATCGGAGTGCCGCTCATCTACTACGTCAATCAGGGCTCGGCGCTCATGGAGTGCGTCGCCGGTCTCGATGTCGATGTGATCGGGGTCGACTGGCGCGCGCCGCTGGGTGTTCTTCGGCGGAAGTTGGGTCCCGGCAAGGCGGTGCAGGGCAACCTCGACCCGGCGGCTCTCTTCGCTTCGCCGCAGGACCTGCGCCGGCACGCCGGGCGGGTGCTCGATGAGGCCGGGAGCGCGCCCGGGCACATCTTCAACCTGGGACACGGCATCTGGCCGGAGACGGATCCCGATGCGGTGGCGCGGCTCGTGGACTATGTGCACGAGGCAACTGCGAGATGACCGGAGAGCCGTTCCGCGGCGGCGGGCTCGAGCAGGCCGCGGCCGCCTGGTTCCGCGATCTGCAGGCGCGCATCTGCGCGGCTTTCGAGGCGTTCGAGCCGGAATGCCGCTTCGAGGCCCGCAGCTGGACCCGGCCCGAGGGGCATCGGCTGCAGGGAGGCGGCGAGTCCCGGCTGCTGCGCGGCGGGGTCTTCGAGAAGGTGGGCGTCAACGTCAGCCACGTCTGGGGCGTGCTGAGCGAGCAGGCGCGCAGCCAGGTTGCCGGCGCCGCGCAGTCCGGCGGCCGCTTCGTGGCGTGCGGCATCTCATTGGTCGCGCACATGTGGAACCCGTATGTTCCGGCCGTGCACATGAATCTGCGCTACCTCAGTACCAGTTCCGCGTGGTTCGGCGGAGGGTCGGACCTGACGCCGACATTCCCCTTCGAAGAGGACACGGCGGAGTTTCATGCCGCGCTGCGCGCGGCCTGCGACACATATCGGCCGGATGCCTACCGTGAGTTCAAGGAGTGGTGTGACCGGTACTTCTACCTGCCGCATCGGCGCGAGCCGCGCGGAGTGGGCGGTATTTTCTTCGACGACCTCGCAAGCGGCGACGGCGCAGCGGACTTCGCGTTCGTGCAACGAGTGGGGGAGGCCTTCCTCGGGATCTATCCGCGGATCGTCGCGCGGCGCAAGGACACCCCTTTCGACGAGGCCGCCCGGGAGCGGCTACTCGTGAAGCGCGGACGATACGTGGAGTTCAACCTCGTCTATGATCGGGGGACGAAATTCGGCTTTCAGACCGACGCGGATCCGGAGGCTTATCTCATGAGCCTGCCGCCGCTCGTCAAATGGTGAGCCCGGACGTTGAGGATGGGAATGCGGCTTGCAGCCCGCAAAATCTAAAGTGCGCCCATGATCAGGATCTTCCTGCCGCTCATTTTGGCGGCGCTGGGTCTCGCGGCAGCCTCCTGCAGCCAGTCTGAGGCGCCGTTCGCGCCGACGACCGAGGCTCCCGCCTCGCCGCAGCCGACGGCGCACGGCGCAGAAGCCGTGGCGATGCCGGGCTCACCCGACCCTCGGTCCACAGAGTCCGACCCGTCCGGCTCGCAGGCACCGGCTTCACAGCCCGTAGCGGACCCGACCCCGGATCCATCCATGCCGGCCGAGCGTCGCGCCTCGACGCTGATCGGCATGCCAGTGGTATCCACCGACGGCAGCCCTGTAGGCGAAGTGAAGGACATCATCTTCGATCGACAGGGTCGGGCCACGCACATGGTCGTAGCATTCGATACGGAGCCGCAGACCGGTCCCGCAGCGATCCCCGATGACGGCAAACCGGCATCCAGCCCCGCGGGCAAGCTCACCGCAATGCCGTGGGATGCCGCCCTCGCCAGCATCAAGGACGGCCGGGTGGTGTTGGATGGCACGAAACTGCAGGGCGCCCCGAGCTTCACGCCGGATGCGTGGCCAAACCTCGATGATCCGAGTTGGAGCGCCACCACCGACACCTACTGGCGCAAGGCAGTGCGCGCGGCCATTGCCGCGCATCCCGGCAGTCCGATCGACTCGACGGAGAGGCAGCGCGGACGCCGGGCACGCGGCGGCAGCGGCAACGGCGACGGCAATTAGGTGACCGCCCGACCGCGCGGGAACGCCGGCGGCTTCGCCGCCGCCCTCATCGAGTGGCACGCGCTCCATGGCCGGCATGATCTGCCGTGGCAGCGCCGTCGCACCGCCTATCGTGTTTGGGTGTCGGAAATCATGCTGCAGCAGACGCAGGTTGCGACTGTGATCCCCTACTACGAGAGGTTCATGCAGCGCTTCCCTGACGCCGGCACTCTCGCCAAGGCACCGCTCGATGATGTGCTGCACCTCTGGTCGGGGCTGGGCTACTACGCGCGGGCGCGCAACCTGCACCGCGCGGCCGTGCGCATCGCCGAGGAGCATGGAGGAAAGTTCCCGAGGAGCTTCGAGGCGGTGGCCGGCCTGCCCGGCGTGGGCCGCTCCACCGCGGGAGCCATCCTGGCGCTGAGCCGGGGTGAGCGGTGCCCCATTCTGGATGGCAACGTGCGTCGAGTGTTGTCACGTCATTTCGGTGTGGAGGGCAGCGCGTCCGATCGCGCGGTACTCGAAAAGCTGTGGCAACTTTCCGACGAGTGCACGCCTGCGGAGAACGTCGATACATATACGCAGGCGATAATGGATCTGGGAGCGACTGTTTGCGTGCGCCGCAACCCCGCGTGCGCAGCCTGCCCCGTATCCGCGACCTGCTTCGCGCACCGCAGCGGACGCCAGCACGAGCTGCCCTCGCCGAAGCCGAAGCGAGCACGGCGCCTGCGGCAGGTGTTCATGCTTGCCGCGGTGCGTGATGACGGCGACGTCCTGCTGGAGCGGCGCCCCGAACGCGGCGTATGGGGCGGGCTCTGGTGTCTGCCGGAGTTCACGAGCGCAGCCGAAGCGGCCGAGTATGCCCGGCAGGCGCTGCAGGGCGCCCCCGCCCGCCCGGTGCCGCTGGCGACCGTCGAGCACGCGTTCACGCACTTCGACCTTGTCATCACACCGCTCCTGGCCCATTGTTCCGGCAGCGCGGGCGAGTCGCAGAGCGACGGGCGCCCGGAGACGACGTCCGGGCCGGGGACCCCGCCGCCGAGGACGGCCAGTGGCACTGCCCCACCCCGAACCTTGTGGTACCGCGCGCGCGAGCCGCAGAGGCTCGGCCTGCCCGCTCCCATCCGGCTGCTGCTCGAGACGCTCGCGAGCGCCGCGGGCCTGCAGAGACAATTGCTCGACTGACTGGAGAATCATCGTGGCCAGACTGGTGCAGTGTGTGATGCTGAAGCGCGAGGCGCCCGGCTTCGACCGGCCGCCCTATCCCGGCGAGCTCGGCCGGCGCATCTACGAGAGCGTCTCGCGCGAAGCGTGGGCGCGCTGGCTGCAGCACCAGACCATGCTGATCAACGAGTATCGCCTGACGCCCATCGAGCCCAAGGCCCGCAAATTCCTCGAGGCGGAGATGGAGAAGTTCTTCTTCGGCACCGGCTCGAGCAAGCCCGAGGGTTACAAGGCGCGCGAGAGCGGAGAATGAGATCCGACATGTCCGAGACGACGCCCGCTTCCCTCCATCCCCGCATTCGCGAGGTCACCGAGCGCATCCGCGAGCGAAGCCGCGAGCCGCGTGCCGCTTACCTGGAGCACATGAGTGCCCAAGCCGACGGCCATCCCATGCGCAAGCGCCTGTCCTGCGCCAACCTGGCGCACGGATTCGCGGCGTCCGCGGCTCCTGACAAGCAGTCATTGAAGGAGCTGCGCTGGCCCAACCTTGCCATCGTCACCGCCTACAACGACATGCTGTCGGCACATCAGCCCTACGAGCGCTTTCCGGGCCTGATCCGGGCGGCCGCGCGCGAGGCAGGCGCCACGGCGCAGGTGGCCGGCGGTGTGCCCGCCATGTGCGACGGGGTCACTCAGGGTCAGCCCGGCATGGAGCTCTCCCTCTTCAGCCGCGACGTCATCGCCATGTCGACCGGCGTCGCTCTCTCGCATGGCATGTTCGATGCGGCGCTCTGCCTGGGCGTCTGCGACAAGATCGTGCCGGGCCTGCTCATCGGCGCGCTGTCGTTCGGTCAATTGCCGGCAGTGTTCGTGCCGGCCGGCCCGATGCCCTCGGGGCTGCCCAACAAGGAGAAGGCGCGCATCCGTCAGCTCTTCGCCGAAGGCAAGGTGGGGCGCGATGCGCTGCTCGAGTCGGAGGCCGGCAGCTACCATTCCGCCGGCACGTGCACCTTCTACGGCACCGCCAACAGCAATCAGATGCTGATGGAGGTGATGGGCCTGCACCTGCCCGGCAGCGCCTTCGTCGCGCCCAACACGCCGCTGCGCGATGCGCTGACGGCCGCCGCGGCGCGGCGCGCGGCGCAGATCACCGCCCTCGGGCAGGAGTATCTGCCGCTCTCGAAGGTCATCGAGGAGCGCAGCATCGTCAATGCGATAGTCGGCCTGCTCGCCACCGGCGGCTCGACCAACCACACCCTGCACCTGGTCGCCATGGCGCGCGCCGCGGGTGTCCTCATCGACTGGAATGACTTCAGCGACCTGTCGGAGGTGGTGCCGCTGCTCGCGCGGATCTATCCGAACGGAAGCGCCGACGTCAACCATTTCCACGCTGCCGGCGGCATGGGGTTCCTGATCAACGAGCTGCTGCAGGCGGGGCTCATGCACGAGGACGTGCAGACCGTCTCCGGGACCGGGCTCGGCGCCTGCGCGCTCGAGCCCTGGCTCTCTTCCGGGGGCCTCGCCTGGCGCGAAGCTCCGGCCGCGAGCGGCGATACCAGCATTCTGCGTCCCGCCGCCGACCCCTTCAGCGCCGACGGCGGCCTGAAGCTGCTGCGCGGGAACATCGGCCGCGCCATCATCAAAGTCTCGGCCGTCAGCTCGCAACACCGCATCATCGAGGCGCCGGCCAGGGTCTTCGATAGCCAGGAGGCGGTGTTGGAGAGCTTTCAGCGCGGCGAGCTGGCGCGCGACGTGGTGGTCGTCATGCGTTTTCAGGGACCGCGCGCCAACGGCATGCCGGAGCTGCACGGCCTCACCCCGGCGCTGGCCTCACTACAGAGCAAGGGTCACCGGGTGGCATTGGTCACCGACGGAAGGATGTCGGGCGCTTCGGGCGCCGTGCCCGCCGCGATCCACCTCACGCCGGAAGCCGCAGGCGGCGGCCCGTTAGGCAAAGTGCGCGACGGCGACATCATCCGGCTCGACAGCGTGAGAGGAACGCTGGAGGCGCTCGTACCGGAGGAAAGCTGGAGCCGACGGCCGGCAGCCGTCGCGGACCTCTCCGCCAACGCGTTCGGGATGGGACGCGAGCTGTTCCGCGCCTTTCGCATGAATGCGGCCCCGGCCGAAGAGGGCGGCGGCATCTGTTGATACGCCAGCGGGGTAAACGGGCCTTCCCGCCGCTCCCGGGGTCAGGCCTTGCGTCGTCCGAAAGCAACTGAGTAAGCGGCCCAGGGCCGTTCCCTGGGCCGCGGGATGAATCCTCGTTATTGGTGCTGGCCGAGCAAATCGCCGGGAGCGATTTGCTCCAATAGACTAAGGCGGCGCGGCTTTCAGCTGCTCGAAACGCTCGATGTCCGACTGGAATTGCGCCCTCACCTGCGCCTCCTGCTCGGTGCGCGCCTGGATCGCCTGGTCCTGCACGCGCACTTCGTTCAGCGTCTGCACCAGCTCCTGCGCGAGATCGTCGGGCATGCGGGGCGCGTTGGGCTGTGAGCTGTAGGGCTTGAACCTTTGTGCCCGGCTCTGCAGCGCATCGAGGCGCGACTGCAGGCTCTGCACGTATTGCTGCGCCGCGGTCTGCTGGGCCGCGATCTGCGACAGCCGCTCGTCCCGCAGCGACTCGATGTCCTTCACCGAGGTGTACGTGCTGAGCAGAAAGTAGTCGTGTTGCTGCTGGGCCACGTGCTGCGCCCGGGCGCGCTTCTCCGCGGCGAGCTGCGCGGGCGTCTTGGCCGCATCGACATGACCGATCTCCACTCCCTGGCTGTTCAGGATCGCCCGGCTGTCGCGCGCGTACTTCGGCGGAATGCTGTCGCCGTAGTGCACGACCCCGTGGTCGTCCACCCAGCGGTAGGCGACCCCCTTGTCGCTCTGCGCGAGAACCGGTCCCGCGGCGCAGGCGAGCGCGAGGAGCAGGCAGAGAGCGGGGCGCGATATCCGCATATGTAAGCCTATTCTGACCTACCGCCGCGCGGAGGCAAGTCTCAAGAGACCCCGTACCGCTGCCGGTAGGCCTGGAGCAATGTGAGCTGGTCGTCAGAAATCGCAGCCCGTCCGTGCTGCGGGCGCGACAGTGCCTCGATCAGCTCCGCGAGTGTGACGACGCTCACGCACGGGATGCCGTGCTCGCTCTCGATCTCCTGGGTCGCGCTGAGTGCGCCCTGGCCCCGTTCCTGCCGGTCGAGGGCGAAAACGACGCCGGCCGGCTGCGCCCCGTGCTGCCTGATGAGCGCGAGCGACTCCCGGACGGCAGTGCCTGCCGTCACCACATCATCGATGACGAGCACCCGCCCGTGCAGAGGCGCGCCGATGACATTGCCGCCCTCGCCGTGGTCCTTGGCCTCCTTGCGGTTGAAGGCGTAGGGAACGTTGCGCCCGTGGTGCTCAAAGAGTGCGCCGGCGGTTGCCGCGACCAGCGGAATGCCTTTGTAGGCCGGCCCGAAGAGCACATCGAACGCCGGCGCCGAGCGCACGATGGCCGCGGCATAGCAGCGGCCCAGCACCGCGATGGCCTCGCCGTCGCTGAACATGCCGGCATTGAAGAAGTATGGGCTCTCGCGTCCGGACTTGAGCGTGAACCGCCCGAAGCGCAGCGCCTGGCGCGAGAGTGCGAGGTCGATGAAGGCGAGCTGATAGTCCTGCATGCCGCTATCATTGCCCGATGCACATGGACCGCGTCAATGCCCGGCGCCCGGGGGGGTGGCTGCAGGCGCTCGCCGTCTACCGCGAGCCGCGCACGGTCGCGATGCTCTTCCTCGGATTCTCGAGCGGACTGCCGTTCTATCCGGCGTTCCAGACCATGACCATATGGCTGCGCGAGTCCGGCATCGCGCTGCCGCTCATCGGCATGGTGGCGTGGGCCACCATCCCCTATTCCCTGAAATTCCTCTGGGCGCCGGTCGTGGACCGGATGCCTCTGCCTTTCCTCACCCGGCTGCTCGGCCGCAGGCGCGCGTGGCTGCTGCTGGCGCAGTTCTGCATCGCAATCGGCCTGTTGCAGCTCGCGGCGAGCGATCCTGAGGCGGGAATGCGGCGCATCGTGACCTGGGACCTGTTCCTGACCTTCTTCGCGGCGACCCAGGACATCGCGATGGACGCGTGGCGGATCGAGTCGGCTCCAACCTCCATGCAGGGCGCGATGGCGGCGGCGTATCAGGTCGGCTTCCGGGTAGCGTTGATTGCAGGCAGCGCGGGAGCGCTCACTCTCGCGCAGGCAGTCAGCTGGCACGTGAGCTATCTCGCGATCGCGTTGCTCGCCTCGGTCGGAATGGTAACGACACTCTTCGTCCGCGAGCCCGAAGCCGCGGCTTCCCGCGAAAGCGCGCAGCGCGAAGCGCGCGCGGTCGCATGGCTCGAGCGGCGCGCGCACTGGCCGAAACCGCTGCAGCATGGCGGGGCATGGTTCATCGGCGCGGTGATCTGCCCGCTCGTGGATTTCTTCGCCCGTTACCGCATCCTCATCGCAATCCTCACCGTGGCGTTCATCGGCGCTTATCGGCTGACCGATTACGCCGAGGGGGCCATGACTCTGCCCTTCTTCCACGATCACGGCTACTCCAACGAGCAGATCGCCTGGGTGGTCAAGATCGTCGGACTGACCGTGTCGTTGCTCGGCGTATTCATCGGCGGACTGCTGGTCGCGAGCTGGGGGCTCCTGCGCTCGCTCGTGGCCGGAAGCATTCTCATGATGATCTCGAGCTCCGGTTTCGCGGTGCTTGCCACGACGCACACGCCGACGCTTCTCGGGCTCGGCGTCGCCAACGGGCTCGACAACCTGGCCATCGCCATCCAGGGCACTGTTTTCATCGCGTACCTCTCGAGCCTCACGAGCCAGAAGTACACGGCGACCCAGTACGCGCTCTTCTCCTCGCTGTATGCGCTGACGGGCAAGACGATGGAAGGCTTCTCGGGTTTCGTATCGCATGCCGCGGGCTACCCGCTATTCTTCGTCTACACGGCATCGCTCAGCATCCCCGGTCTGCTGCTGCTCTTCTGGCTGTGGCACCGCAGTAGTGCCGGATCGAGCCTGGCGGAGCATGCATGCGCGGATGCCGGAGGGAATGCCCATGCCCGCCGAGGCTGAGCTCGACCTCGAGCGGGTGGTCTGCCGGCTGGCTGACCTGGAGGAACACGGCTCGCGCGCATTCACGGTCGGCGGCGGCGATTGGCCCCTGCGCGGCTTCGTCGTGCGTTGCGGCAACGAGGTCCGCGGCTACGTCAATCACTGTCCCCACGCCGGACATCCTCTCAACCTGCGGCCGCATCGATTCCTCACGCCGGACGGCGCGATGATTCTTTGCTCCTCGCACGGCGCGCTGTTCGAGAAGGACGCGGGCCGTTGCCTCGCGGGCCCGTGCGCGGGCGAGCGGCTGCGCCCGGTGCCGCTCGAGGTGATCGGCGACCTCGTGCTGATTACCGCGGATGCGGACCTCGCCGCGCTGGCAGCTGACGCTTGAGGCACACGGATATGCCTCGCTGCAACTAATCGAATTCGAAAAGGTCGATGCCGTCGAGCGACCCCGCGCGCAGGGTGGGGTCTTCGTTGATATCGTCCGAGCCGCGACCTTCCTCGTCGCTGCCCTCCACGTCCACCGAGCCGCTCCAATCCTCGGGTGGCTGCGCTGCCGCGAGCATGCCGTCCTCCCACTGCGCCTCCCAGTCCTCGCGGTCCATCTCCTCGACGGTGCCGTCGAAGTACTGGATGTCGATCGTTCCCTCTTCGTCGTCGATGGCCACCACCTCGAACAGCTCGCCGCCGCTCAAGCGATACCAGTCACCGATACTGGGTTGAGGAGCCGCCATGTGGTACCTCCAGAACGCCTGATCCCGAGGCTTCGGATCGCGCGTGCGTGGTGAACGCATGACACCACGCGATGGGTCCCGGAGCTGTTATCCTCCGGCCGCCGCGGGGGGACGGCTCCGATGTTGCGCCTCGCGTATGCCGCTTTCAAGCAGCGAGTGACGTTCCGCGAGGGTCCATGCTCGAGCAGCCGTTGAAATTCTTCGTCGTCTTCTTCGTCGTGGTCGAGCCGATCTCGCTGATCCCCCTCTTCAGCGGCCTGACGCGGGGCGCGACGCGCGAGTACCAGCGGCGCATGGCGGTGAAGGCCGTGTGGGTCGCCGCGCTCATTCTCGTGCTCTTCGCCTTGGGCGGAGCGCCGTTCCTCGCGGTGATGGGCATCAGCCTCGGGGCCTTTCGCATCTTCGGCGGGGTGCTGCTCTTTCTGCTCGCCCTCGAGATGGTATTCGCACGCGAGTCGGGCAGCCGCACCTCCAGCGACGAGCGGGCGGAAAGCCGCCGGCGCGCGGACATCTCGGTCTTTCCGGTGGCTTTCCCGTTCATCGCCGGGCCCGGGGCGCTCGCCACCGTCCTGCTCTGGTTCGGCCCGGTGCACATTGCGCGCCAGCCGATGACGTTCCTCATCCTGCTCGCGGCCGTCGCCGCAGTGCTAGCCGTCTCGCTGGTCATGATGCTGCTGGCCGAGCCGCTCATGCGGCTGATGGGCGTGACCGGCGTGAACGTCGCAGGCCGGCTGCTCGGAGTGGTGCTCGGCGCGCTGGCGGTGCAGTTCGTGATTGACGGGCTGCGCGCGGCGTTTCTGGTGAAGCCCGGCTGAGCGCGAGCCGAGCTAGACGCGCCGGAACTCCAGATCCCATACCTGATGCCCCAGACGCTCGCCCCGACGCTCAAATCGCGTAGGTGACCGCTCTGCCGGGCGCGGTACGAAGCCGCCCTCTCCAGCAACGTTGCGCAGTCGCGGCTCCGCCGAAAGTGTCGCCAGCATCTCCACGGCGTAAGGCTCCCAATCGGTTGCGAGGCGCAGCACGCCGCCGCTTTTCAGGCGGTCCGCGAGGAGCGCCACGAACGGCGGCTGGACGAGCCGCCGCTTGTGGTGACGCTTCTTGGGCCAGGGGTCGGGGAAGAGGATCAGGATCTCGTCCAGGCAGGCGCCGCCGAGGTCACGCCCCAGTACTTCCACGGCATCACGGCAGACCACCCGGACATTGCTCAGCGCGCGCTCCTGCAGTTGCAGCAGCAGCCGCCCGACGCCCGGCCGGTGTACCTCGATTCCGAGGAAATCCTCAGCCGGCCGCGATGCCGCGAGGGCGAGCAGATTGTCACCGTTGCCGAAACCTATCTCGGCGACGCGCCGCGCACGGCGCCCGAAGAGCGCATCCAGGTCGAGGGGGGCCGCGCCAGGCTCGACGCCGTAACGCGGCCAGAGCTCCTGCAGCGCGCGCTCCTGCGCGGTCGTGATGCGGCCGCCGCGGGTGACGAACGAGCGGATCGCGCGGGGGTGATCGGAGCCGCTCAAGCCGTACGTAAGCCGACGCGGACGGTCGGCAGGCCCTGCGACTTCCACTCCGAGATGCCGCCGGCCATGTGGGCTGCGGGTTGGCCGGCCGCCTTGCGCATCCGTGCCGCCGTGAGCGAGCGGCCGCCGGCGGCGCAATGAAAGACCACGATGCGCTCGCCCTCCGGCGGCAGATGTGCGGCATCGAACGTCGACAGGGGATAGAGCAGCGCACCGCAGATGCGCTCCGCCGCGAACTCCATGGGCTCCCTGACGTCGACCAGCAGCACGCGCCCCAGCTCGAGCAGCGCCTGGACCTCCGCGGGATCGTACTCGGTGACGCCGTCGGGTGTGGTATCGCTCATGCGGGGATTGTAACGCTGCGGGACCCCGAAGCGTTGCTCAGTGCGCGCTTTGGGCGGTCACGCCCTCGTGCCTGGGGAATGGCGTCGCTACCCATTACGGTTCGCAACGGAACGCTCGCGCCGCCGCGCCGGTTCCCGTCAACGCTCGACGATCCACCCGCTGCGCCGGGACGCCTCGAGAAACGCCCGCACGTCCGCCGCAAGCAATGGGTCTGCCGTACCCGCTACCCGGCTGACAATCTCCGCGCGCGTGCAGGTGCCGTCACACAGGGCGAGGATGGCTGCCGCCGTTGAGTTGAGACGAACACGGCCGGAGCGCGTAACGAGAACGGGTCCGCCTGCCTCCGGCGGCCTCTGGAGCCGGTGCGCCGGTGCGAGCCGGAGCTTCGGCCGCCGCGTTGAGCTCTTTGCCCTCATGTTGTTGCCGTCCCGCGCGCGGGCGGCTCCTGCCGCGGTGCAAGCGGCGGGCCAACTCGAGAGCAACGGGCGCGTCAGGTGCGTCTGGCGGGCGCGATGCCGTGGCGTTTGATCTTGCGGTAGAGCGTGTTGCGGCTGACGCCGAGCTCCGTTGCCACCCGGCTCATGTTGCCGTGGAGCTCCTCGATGGCGCGCAGCAGGGCGGCGCGCTCGGCCGCCTGCAGGCGATTGTGCGGCGGCGCGGCCTCTCCGGACACGGTGTCCGGGTCGGCACCGGATGCCGCCGCCGAGACCTCGAAACGTCCGCACATCCCGTCCATGCGCTCCTCGCGCGGCGGCTCCCCATCCCGGATCTCCCGCGGCAGATCCAACGCACGCACGACGCCGCCCTCGCAGATCGCGAGCGCGGTGCGGATGACGTTGCGCAGCTCGCGAACGTTGCCGGGCCACGAATAGGCGAGCAGCCTCTGCAGGGCGTCGCGCTCGATGGCCGCGGGCCGCCCGTTGCCGGTCTCGGCCGCCAGCGCGTGTTGGATCAGGCGCTCCTTGTCCGTCCGCTCGCGCAATGCGGGCAGCTCGAGCGTAATGCCGTTCAGGCGGTAGTAGAGATCCTCGCGGAATGCGCCGCGCGCGATCATCTCCCGCAGATTGCGGTGGGATGCGGCCAGCACGTGCAGATCGACGGCGATGGCGCTCTCGCTGCCGAGCGGCACGACCTCGCGCTCCTCGAGCACGCGCAACAGCCGGCTCTGCAGGGCGAGCGGCATGTCGCCGATCTCATCGAGAAAAAGCGTGCCTCCCGTCGACTGCACGATCCTGCCGCGCAGCCCTTCGCGCCGCGCGCCGGTGAACGCGCCCTGCTTGTATCCGAAGAGCTCACTCTCGATCAATGTCTCCGGGATGGCGGCGCAGTTGACAGCGACGAAGGGACGGCCCGCGCGCCGGCTGGCGAGGTGCATTGCATGGGCGAACGCCTCCTTGCCCGAGCCGGTCGGCCCCTGGATGAGCACCGACACGTTGGTATCGGCGATCCGGTGGGCGCAACGGACGTTGCGCATCATCTGCGGGTCTTCGCCCGCGAGCTCCTCGAGTGTCAGCGAGAGCGAGCGCGCCTGCGCCGGAACGCCGGCCTCGGCCGGAGTGAAATCGTCGAGCGAGGAAGCCTGCCAGCCACGCGTTGCGTTCGTCATACGAGCCTCCCAATCGTTATCCGGGGAGTGCGTCAGGGATGCCACGCCCCTTCGTGACACTGTCACGATAGGGAAACACGCCTGCGCGGCCACTGCAAGCTCGGCAATGGCTGGCGTGCGGTGTTTTTCGGGGTCTGCGCTCGGTCTGCCCGCACGTGTACGCGGCCTGTCCGCTTAGCGTTCCATGCGCGTTACAGCTCTGTATCGTTCCGTACCGCAAAATGGAACAGGATGCGGCCCGGAAGAAGGTTGTATCGCCCGCGCAACAGGAGGCCGCGCGCAGGCGGCGTTCTGGCACGCGCGTTGCACCCGGTCAGCCTCAAGGAGGGGCTTCCATGAACAACCAACGAACCAGCCTTCTCGGAGCGATCGTGTTGGCGGCGCTCGCCGCACCTTCGGCGCGCGCGATAGACGTGACCGCAGGCCAGTGGACACTGTCCTTCGACGGCAACGTCAACGCAAACTACATCTATTCGAACTGCCAGGATCACAACGACGTCGCGGGCGGGCTCGCGTGCGTTTCGGATACGACATCCGACAACTCCTCCTCGGTCAGCAACGGCCTGCTGCCGGCGGCGCTCAGCGTGAGCGGCGCGACGACTCAGGACGGCCAGAACCTCGGCTTCACCTTCGGGCTCTACCCGGGCATCAGCACCAATGACGGGGGCAGCCCGAACCTGCAGGACATCGCCGCCAAGGACCTGGGCCACACCGCTCTCGGCACCGCCGGCCTGGACATCCGCCAGGTGTTCCTGACGGTCGGCGGCAGTTGGGGCTCGATCATGGCGGGCCGCAACATCGGCCTCTTCGGGGCGGATGCGATACTGAACGACATGACGCTCCTCGGCGTCGGCGCCGGCAACGGCGACTACGCCGCCCCGGCCAACACCTCGCTGGGATCGATCGGCTTGGGTTATATCTACACGGACTGGCTGTCGCAGATCAATTACACCACGCCCGACATGGGCGGCGCCAAGATCACCCTCGGGATCTTCGATCCGCTGAACACGCTCGGTCAGACGCCCGCCAACCACAGCACGCCGGGCTTCCAGGGGAAGATCGCCTACACCGCCGGGCCGCTCTACCTGTCGTTCAGCGGGCTCTACCAGCAGCAGCGCGTCCAGTGCGCCGACCTGGGCGCCGGCGCCTGCGCCGCCGGCTCGCCGGCGGGGTCCTACGTCTCGTACGGCAGTTCCGCCTTCGATCTCGGCGGCAAGTACGACATCGGCGGCCTCGAGTTCATGGGCTGGTACTACCGCGGCAAGGGAGTCGGTACGACAGGTCTGTTCGTACTCTCCAACGACGCAGTGGGGACATCGCGCGATTCCGATGGCTTCCTCGCCCAGGTCACCTACAAGATGGGGAACAGCAAGGTCGGCGTGAACTACGGGGTGAGCAACCTCGACGGGACGGCGCTCGACCGCTCGACGTTGTGCGTCGCCAGCGGAGTCGTCGGCTGCCTGGTGAGGCGCAACGAGAAGTGGTCGCTCGGCCTCTACCAGAACGTCACGGCGAATCTGCTCTTCGTCACGGAATTCAGCCGGCTGCAGTCGAAGAGCGACGCCGATCAATCGAACACGAGCTGGAATTTCAACGCGGGGCTGTTCCTGAAGTTCTGATCTTCTGATCCGCTCCGCCCCACATGCCTACCCCGTCCGCAGCCGCCAGGCTGCGGACGGCAGGCCTGAGCGGGAACTCCGTCCACCGGGCGGGTGAAATCTCAGCGCGCTTTCCGCAGTCGAGCTCGAGCCGAGCCGTTCCGTCGGGTGCCGGGTACCGCGCAGGTGTCACATTTCTCGTACTTTGCGCCGCAGAGTACTTGACGCAGTGAATACCTCTGCATAGAGTCGTGGAATCTCCGCCGCAGCTCGGTTCCTGGGATGCGCTCGAACAACACCGTTGCCCTGGACAGCCATGCCCTCGGCACCCTCAATTACATCCGCGCCTCGATCGATGCGGCCGGCGCGTTTGCCGTGCCGGGGACGGCGGGCATCGCCATGGGGGCGGTCGGGCTCGTAGCCGCCGGAGTGGCTTCGGTCCCGGCCCTGGCCGGGCACTGGCTGCTCATCTGGCTGGCGGCGGCCGCGGTGGGCGCGGGACTCGGCGTAGTGCTGGTCGCCCGTCACCGCTCGGGCGTGGGCCTGCCGCTTTACCGGGGGCCGGCCCGGCGCTTCGTGCTGTGCCTCTGCCCGGCGCTGTTGGCGGGCGGTGTGTTGACCGCAGTGCTCTGCCAGGCAGGCGAGGCGAGGCTCCTTCCAGGGGTATGGCTGCTGCTGTATGGCTGCGCGGTGCTGTCCGCGACGCTGATGACGGCGCCGGCCATGATGCGGCTCATAGGCGCGATGGGAGGTCTTTTCGTGGTGTGCGGGGCGGCCGCCTTCGAGGTTTCCCCGCGCTGGCACAACGTGATCCTGGGCGGCGGCTTCGGCCTGCTGCACCTCGTGTTTGGATTTCTGATCGGACGCATCGAAGGTGTGGAGCGCTCGCCAACATGAAGACGGTCGCGCGGAGGCGTGAGACGGTGATGCGCTCACCCCAGACGGGCAAACCCGCGCCGGGGCCCGTACCGGTGCCGATCCCCCGCGGCGACGCCGAGGACTCGAAGTTCGACCGCCTGGTCTACGAGCGCGTCCGTCTCGGCATCATGAGCGCGCTCGCAGTCAACGCGCAGCTCACATTCAACGAGCTCAAGGCGCTGTTCGATGTCAGCGACGGCAACCTGAGCGCGCACGCGCGCAAGCTCGAGGAGGCCGGCTACATCGAGTGCTCGAAATCCTTCGCGGGCAGGCGTCCGAAGTCCGAGTATCGGCTGACACCCGTGGGCCGCCGGGCGCTCTACCGCTACCTCGAGCACATCGAGGCGGTCATCAAGGCGACGCGGCAACCGTGAGCGAGGAGATGAGTCTGCACGTCGCGATCATCATGGACGGCAATGGACGGTGGGCGCAGCGGCGAGGAATGCCGCGCAGCGCCGGCCACGTCCACGGAGCCAAGGCGGTCAACGGCATCGTCGAGGCGGCTGCCCGCGCGGGCATCCGCACGCTGACGCTCTATGCGTTCTCTTCCGACAATTGGGGACGCCCGAGCCTCGAGGTCGATGCGCTGATGCGCCTGCTGCAACGGTATCTGACGACCGAGACCCGCCAGTGCATCGAGCAGGCGATCCGGATCAATGTCATCGGCCGCCGCGACCGCCTGCGGCCGAGCCTGGTGCGCGCCATCGAGCACAGCGAGCGGCTGACGGCGGGCTGCTCGCGCATGCGCCTGCGGATCGCGATCGACTATTCCTCGCAACACAGCATCCTCGAGGCTGCGCGCCGCGCTCCGCGCGACGGTGGCCTGAGCATCCAGGAGTTCGAGCGCCTGCTCGCCGACGTCGACCATTCGGTGCCGGAGGCTGGCGCGGTGGACCTGCTGATCCGCACCGGCGGCGAGCAGCGGCTGTCCGATTTCCTCCTCTGGGACTGCGCCTATGCGGAGCTCTACTTCACCGACCGGCTGTGGCCGGATTTCGGCGAGACGGAGCTGCGGGCGGCGCTTGCCGACTATGCCAGCCGGCAGCGCCGTTTCGGCAAGGTACTGGCGGCAGCGGAGACCGGTTAGCCCGCCGCGCCGGCAGCGCTCTCTCCAACGGGAGATGGCAGGCGGCCCGCGCACGCGCCAAGAATCGGCAATTCCAACGGGCGGTCTCATCGCCGGAGGCTATTCCATGAGCAGCGTACGGCTCACCATCAACGGGCAGGCTCGCGAGCTCGATGTGGATCCCGAAATGCCGCTTCTCTGGGCGCTGCGCGACCATCTCGCGCTGACGGGGACCAAGTTCGGCTGCGGCATGTCGCTCTGCGGCGCATGTACCGTGCACATCGACGGGCAACCGACCCGCTCCTGCATCACACCGGTCGCCGCCGCTTCCGGCCGCCAGGTGACCACGATCGAGGGATTGTCGACGCCGGCCGGACGAGCCGTGCAGACGGCCTGGGTGGACCTCGATGTGCCGCAATGCGGCTATTGTCAGTCGGGGCAGATCATGTCCGCGGCAGCGCTGCTTGCGAGCAATCCGCACCCGACGGACGCGGACATCGACGGTGCCATGGCTGGCAACATCTGCCGATGCGCCACATACGTGCGCATCCGCAGCGCCATCCACAAGGCGGCTGACGCTCTCGCGGCCGCGCCCGAGTAACGAGCGGAGGTATATCGCATGGACTTCCGTCGCATCGAAGACCCTGCTGCGCTGCTGCGCGGCACGCCGGCAGAGCTGAGCCGGCGGCAATTCGTGAAACTCACCGCCCTGGCGGGCTCGGGACTGACCCTGGGGCTCGTCGTGCCGGGCTGCTCGAAGCCGGCAGCGACCGGGGACACGTCTGCGCCCTTCGCCATGCCTTTCGTGCACATTGCGCCCGACAGCACCGTCACGGTGCTGTCGAAGCACCTCGAGGCCGGGCAGGGCGTCTGGACCGGCCTGCCGGCCATCGTGGCGGAAGAGCTGGATGCCAGCTGGAGCCAAATGCGCGTCGCGAGCGCGCCGGCCGAAGTCCCCACGTACGGCAATCTCGCGTTCGACCCCAAGGGCCGGATGCAAGGGACGGGCGGCTCCACGTCGGTGGCGAACTCCTGGCTGCAGCTGCGCCGCGCCGGCGCTACCGCGCGCGCCATGCTCGTGCAGGCCGCCGCCGCCCAGTGGGACGTATCGGCAGATGAAATCACGGTGGCGCAAGGCGTGGTATCGCACGCGTCCTCACGGCGAAAGGCGTCCTTCGGTGAGCTCGCGTCCGCTGCCGCACAACTGTCGGTCCCCGCGGAGGTGACGCTCAAGGATCCGGCGCAGTTCACGCTGATCGGCAAAGGCCGTCTGCCTCGGCTCGACAGCCGCGACAAATCCTTCGGCCGGGAGCGGTACGCCATAGACGTCATGTTGCCCGGGATGGTGACAGCGGTGGTGATGAGGCCACCGCGCTTCGGCGGGAAGGTGGCGTCGTTCGATGCATCGGCGGCAAAGGCGATTCCCGGGGTGGTGGACGTGGTCGAGATACCGCGCGGCGTCGCCGTCGTCGGCCGCGACCTGTGGTCGGCGAAGAAGGGCCGTGAGGCCCTGAAGGTCACCTGGGACGAATCCGCGGCCGAGAAGCGCGGCACGGCCGAGCTGCTGACCCATTACCGGCAACTTGCCGGAGGCAGCGAGGCGTTGACGGCGGCCCAACGAGGTGACGCGAATGGGACTCTGGCCCGCGCGCACAAGTTGATTCACGCCGACTTCGAGTTTCCGTACCTCGCGCATGCGCCCATGGAGCCGCTCACCGCGGTCTGCCGCTTGCGCGCGGACAGTTGCGAGATCTGGGCCGGCTGCCAGTTCCAGACCGTCGATCAGGTGAACGCGGCGAAAATGACCGGCCTCAGGGCGCACCAGGTGAAGATCAACACGCTGGCGGCCGGCGGCAGCTTCGGCCGCCGCGCCAACTTCGAATCCGATTACATCGCGGAGGTGGCATCCATCGCGAAGGCCACGGGCGGCCGATATCCGGTGCGCCTCGTGTGGACTCGTGAGGATGACATCACCGGCGGGCGCTATCGGCCGCTCAACTTGCACCGCATCGATGCCGGTATCGGCAGCGACGGCAGGGTCGCGTATCGCCAGCGAGTGGTGGGGCAATCGATCCTGGCTGGCTCGCCGCTCGGCGGAAACGGCGTCGATGCGACCGCCGTCGAGGGCAATGCGGCGGACGAGTATGACCTCGAGGACGTCAGCATCACCTGGAGCAAGCCGGAGGTTGGTATACCGGTGCTCTGGTGGCGCTCGGTCGGACACACTCACATGGCCTTCTCGAAGGAGGTCATCATCGACGAGCTGGCGGAAGCGGCGGGACAAGACCCGGTCGCCTTCCGGCTGCGGCTGCTCGGCAAGCACCCCCGTCACTCGGCGGTGTTGCGTCTCGCCGCGGAGAAGGCAGGGTGGAATCAGCCTTTCGCCGGCGGCAAGGGACGAGGGCGCGGGGTCGCCGTCCACGAGTCATTCGGCTCCGTCGTGGCCCAGGTTGCCGAGGTCACGGTATCGGGAGACGACATCAGAGTCGACCGCGTGGTATGCGCGGTCGATTGCGGCATCGCCGTCACACCGGACGTGGTGGTGGCGCAAATGCAAAGTGGCATCGGCTACGGACTCTCGGCGGCGCTATGGGGCGAGATCACCCTCACCGGCGGACGTGTCGACCAGAGCAATTTCGACCGCTATCGCGTGATGCGCATCAACGAGATGCCGAAGCTCGTCGAAGTCCACATTCTGCCATCGACGAGCTCCCCGTCGGGTGTTGGGGAGCCCGGAACGCCGCCCATCGCGCCCGCGGTCGCCAATGCCGTGCGCATGGCAACCGGAGTCCGGATCCGGCGCCTGCCGTTCGACCTGGCCGCCGCGCGCAAGGAGCAGAAGGCCTAGAGCGGACCGAGCGCGCCGGCCTATATCGCGGCGAAGCTGCGGAACTCCGCCGACCAGGCTGGCGCGCGCTCGAGGGCATCCGGGACTTCCTCGGCCGCCGCGACCACCTGCCACATGAGCGGGTGGCGGTCGTCCATGAAGCGCTCCTCGACGGCGCGGGTAAGCGCTTCCAGGAGCGGACGAAAGTATCCCCTGGTGTTGACCAACACGATCGGCCCGAGGAAGAGCCCGAGGCGCTTCAGCGTGATCGCCTCGAGCAGCTCCTCCAGCGTGCCGCACCCGCCCGGCAACGCGATGGCCGCCTGGGCCCCGGTGAGCATCAGGTGCTTGCGGGTGCGCATGTCCTCGACCAGCCTGAGCTCCGTCAGCCCGGGATGGCCCCATTCGAGGTCCGCCATGAAGCGCGGCAGGATGCCGACGACGCGGCCGCCCTTGCCGAGCGCGCCGTCGGCGAGGGCTCCCATGGAGCCCTTCGCGCCGCCGCCGTAGATCACTGTGATGCCATGATCGGCCAGGACTTCGCCCAGTCTGAACGCCGCCTCGCGGTACTCGGGATGCGCCGTGCGGCTCGAGGCGCAGTACACGCAAACCGAGCGATCGAGCGGCCGCTCCGGCGTGGCGGTAGCGCTTGAGGCGGTGGCACCCATCGAAGATTCATGACAGCCCCGCTCGCCGCTGTCAAGAACGGAACCCGCCTCGCCGGCGACCTGGCCCAGGGCCGGCGGATTGCCGCCGGGGAGGACACTCTGCGAGTGGTTGATCGCTGGAGAGCGTGTCATTGTCGAACCCCCGGAGCGGGATGTACTATTCCCCCCGGGGGAAACGTGCGTCTCCGATGGGGTATCCCAAACGGGGCGGGTGTAGCTCAATGGTAGAGCTCTTGGTTCCCAACCAAGTGACGAGGGTTCGATTCCCTTCACCCGCTCCATGTCATCGGAGGCTGATATGGACGCATCATCCCAATGTGATGTCGTCTCCGACGTCTGGCGGAACTGGAACAGTGTCAACTGGGCCGAGGTACATCGGACGACATGGAGATTGCAGACTCGCATCACGAAGGCGGTAAGGGACGGCGACTGGCGCGGCGCAGGACGGCGAGCAACCAAGATCAAGCGCATGAAGATGATTATCGATATGCTCGCGCGCGGCGAGAAATTTCACTGACTGCCCAGGCCCGTGCTTCGAGGCACTGCAATTCGCCACTTCCGCGTCCACGACCGCCTCTCCTAAGCTGCTCTCGCCAGGTGCGGCCGCCGACAGGCCGCTTTGGGTCGGTCTGGGACGTTTTCAGGATCAAACTCGCCAGCTCACAGCAAGGTTATCGTCACGCGCGGTCAGGGCGCTTTTTTCGCGTCTGCCCCAAAGGTTTGCCGAGGATCGCCAGGAGATCACCTGTCGCCAAACGACTCAGCGGCACAACGTGCACTTGCGAATTCAAATCGTAGGTGCGTGAGCCAGGGTACAGAACGATCAACCGATCGAGGCCGAGGTCACCGAGCGCAATACGCATCGAGGAGGTGATGCCGGGTGCGTCAGCTCGCTTGATCTCTATGCCGATACGGTGGCCGCCTTTGAACAGCAGCAGGTCGAGTTCGGCGCCCTGGTGCGTCGCCCAGAAGTATGCCTGCTCCGGCTCGAATACGTTGAGCGCTTCCTCTATGGCGTATCCCTCCCAGGAGGCGCCACTCTTCGGGTGGGATAGCAGATCTCTCTCGGTCCTGACGCCGAGCAGCGTGTGCACCAGGCCGCTATCACGCACGTATACCTTCGGCGCCTTAACCTGGCGCTTGCTCAGGTTCTCATGCCAAGGCTGCAGCTGCCTTACGATGAGCAGGCTCGTAAACAGATCGAGGTAGCGCCGCACCGTGGATTCGCCTATTCCCAGCGACCTCGCGGGATCAGCTGCATTCCAGATCCCTCCATGACTATGCGCCACCATAGTCCAGAAGCGAAGCAGCGCGGGAGCAGGGATGTTGATGCCGAGC
>JAGWPE010000279.1 GCA_028870635.1 Gammaproteobacteria bacterium
GACTGCAGCTCCGCGGCGCAGTGTCGGCACGGCATGCGGATGAGCGCCGCTCATTCGTCACCGCAATTCTTTTCGTTTGTCGCGGCATTACCCGCTGCCTATCCTGACACCGTCAGATTGGAAGTCAGGAGATCGCAGCCATGTCGTCATTCAGCCGTAACACTCGCCGTGCAAACTCTCGCCTGCGCCTGCGGGCGCTCGGCGCCGGACTCTCACTCGCACTGGCGAGCGGCGCCGCGCTCGCGGACGAGGCGCACCGGTTCGTCTTCACTGCCTACAGTGATGCAACCGGGGGCGCGGAAGTCATCGCCGGGCGGTATCGCGCGGCGCTCGAGGAGCTCGCGGGCAGTCCCGGCACCGTGGAGCTCGACCCCTCGGCGAGCAACACCAACCGCTGCGTGGCGTACTCCATGACGCTGCAGTGGCAGAAGGCGCACGCGACGTGTGACGCGGCGATCCGCGATGCGAGAACGCAACGAGTGGGCGTGCCCGGATGGTTGGGCTGGACGGAGGAGTCCGAGGACGAATACGTGGCGCTCGCCTACTGCAACCGCGCCGTGATGGACTGGATGTCGCATGACGAGGCGGCGGCGGAGAAGGACCTCCTGAAGGCGCAGGAGCTCGCGCCCGGTGCGGACTTCGTCGCGCGGAACGTTGCCGCGCTCCAGCGGCACGTCGCGCTCGCGCGGGCCGCCGCGCCGGCGCCGAAGAGTTAGAGTCAAGTGGGCCCGGGAGACGGGACCGCCCTTCCCCCCTCAAGGGCGGATTTCGTCTCCCGACGCCCACGGCAGCGAGAATTCCGGGTCCGTCAGCGCCATTTGCAACACGGTCCCGTACTCGCTCACCGCGCCTCTGATGCGCGAGGCATCGCCGATCGCCACGATGGCCACCGAATCGGCGGGCGGGAACGCTTCCTCGATCACCGCCTGCGCCTCGGCGACCCCGACCGCGGCGAGCTGCGCGGGGTAGTCATCGACATAGCTGCGGCCGAGCCCGTAGAGCTCGATCTCCGCCAGCATTGCCGCCCAATCCGCCGCGGTCTCCAGGCCGAGCGGATACTGTCCGAGCGTATAGGCGCGGGCGGAATCGAGCATTTCCCGGCTGACTCCTTCGTGCCTGAGGCGCTCGAGCGTGCGCAGCGCCAGATCGAGCGCCCTGCCGGTGTTCTCCGTCTGCGCGAAGGAGCGCAACGAGAACTCGCCGGGCACGCTGCCGCGCGCGAAGCTCGAGCGCGCCCCGTACGAGAGGCCGGATTTGATCCGCAGCTCGGAGTTGAGCAGAGACGTGAAGCGGCCGCCGAACAGCGTGTTGACCAGATCGAGCGCCGCGCGCCGCGGGTAGCGCTTGTCGACACCCACGCTGCCGATCCAGAAGTAGGTCTGCGCCGATCCGGGAAAGTCGACCAGCAATGCGCGCCTGCCGGTGTGCGCGCGGGGCCGCGCCAGGACCGGCGGCGGCGCGGGCGTGCGCGGCCAGCGGGAGAAGCTGTCGGCTGCCATCCGCGCGAGCGAGTCGGCATCGATGTCCCCGGCCAGGACGAGGATCAACCTCTCGGCGCCGAATTGCCCCTCGTAGTAGCGCAGCACGTCGTCCCGGCCGATGGCGGCGAGCGAGGCCTCGCTGCCGAACACCGGACGCCCATACGGATGATCCCCGAAGAGGAAGGCCCGGCCGTACGTGCCGATTAGCTCCGCCGGATCGGAGTCCTTGGCGGCCCTGATGAGCTCGATCTGGCGCGCCGCCAGCTCCTCGAGCTCGGCGCCGTCCAACATGGGCCGCAGGAGCGCGTCCGCGAGCAGCTCCAGCATCAACCGTTGGTCGCGGGCGAGGAACTGGCCGCGCACCGTCAGCGCCTCGGGGCCGGTGCCGGCGCCGAAGCTGCCGCCCGCCCCTTCGACGACATCGGCGAACGCATAGGCGCTGCGTTCACCCGCGCCCTTTTCCAAGAGGCCCGCGACGAGTGAAGCCAGGCCCGGGCGCGAGGCAGGATCGCCCAGGCCGCCGCCGCGCAGGACGGCGTTGAACGCGACGAGCGGAACATCGCGGCGCGGCACCAGGATGAGCGCGACACCGTTGCCGAGCGAGAGCCGTTCGTGCTCAGGTATCCGCACGGTCATCGGCCGGCGCTCGCGCAAGGGCCGCCCGGCAGCGCGCCTTGCGCCTCTTCCTCGGGCACCAACACCCCCAGTGTCCGCCGCTTCTGGTCCAGGATCTCGCCGGCGACCTCGCGCAGCTCCTGCGCGGACACGTCCGCAATCCGCCCCGGCGCCTCGAAAAGCTGCGACCAGTCGCCGCGATACACCTCGTATTCCCCGAGCAGCTGCGCCTTGCCATCGATGGCGGCGAGCTTCCTCCACAGGCCCACCGTGGCCAGATTGCGCGCCCGCTCGAGCTCCGCCTCGGTGACCCCTTCGGCGGCGACCGCCGCCAACTCCGCATCGAGCGCTGCGCGCGCCTCCTCGGGGTCCGCGCCCGCCGGCAGCGCCAGCGAGAGCCACAGCAGGCCCGGATCGAATCCCTCCTGCCAGTGCCCGCCCACCTCGATGGCGAGCTGACGATCCTCCACCAAAGCGCGGTGCAGCCGCGACGCATCGCCTTCCACGAGAGCGGAAAGCAGCAGGCTCACCGCGGGCGCGCGCGGGTCGGCAGCCGCCGGGGCCTTGTAGGCGCATTGCAGGAGCGGGGTCTGCGCCTTGCGCCGGATCGACACGCGCCGCTCGCAAAGCTGCTCCGGCTCCACCGCGCGCACGGGCGGCGGCGGAGCCTGCGCCGGAATGGGCTCGAAGAAGCGCCGGACGAGCGCGATCGCCCGCTCCGGCTCCACATCGCCGGCGAGCGTCAGCGTCAGGTTGTTCGGCGCGTAGTAGGTCCGGTAGAACGCCTGCAGGTCCTCCAGCCGCCACGAGCGGATGTCCGCCGGCCAGCCTATGGTCGGGAAGCGGTACGGGTGCGCCACGAACGCGGCCGCCTGTACCTGCTCGGCGAGCAGTCCATGGCTGTTGTCCTCGACCCGCAGCCGCCGCTCGGAGGCGACCACGCCGCGCTCGCTCTCGATCACCTCGGGCGTGAAAGCGAGGTGCGCCACCCGGTCCGACTCCAGATCGAGCACGAGCTCGAGCGCACTCGCCGGAAACCAGTCCTGGTACACGGTGACATCGTCGCTGGTGAATGCGTTGTTGGCGCCGCCCTCGGCCTCCATCAGCCGGTCGAACTCCCCCGGCGGATGGCGGCGCGTGCCGTTGAACATCATGTGCTCGAAGAAGTGGGCGAGCCCGGTGGCGCCGGGCGCCTCGTTGCGGCTGCCGGCGCGCACCCAGTTGTAGAGCGCGATGTTCGGGATGTTGTGCGCCGGCCAGACGATCACGCGCATTCCGTTGGCCAGAGTCGCGGCGCACACCTCCTCGCGTCCCGACACCCAGTGCCGCGGCGGCGCGGCGGGGCTTGCGCGCCGCGGATCCGGCGCCGATTCGAGCGAGGCGGCGGCGCTTGCCGGCGCACCTGCGCCGGCGTGAGCGGGTCTCGGTGGCGTCATGAGGTTGGTTTCGCTCCGCGACGGGTATGCGTTTTGCTGTGCATGCGGCGATGCCTCAATAGGGGACGGCCTTGCGCATCGCCCAGGTGGCGCCAATCTTCGAGAGCGTTCCTCCAGAGCTCTACGGCGGCACGGAGCGCGTGGTCTCCTATCTCACGGAGGAGCTGGTGCGCCAGGGGCATCGCGTCACTCTGTTCGCGAGCGGCGATTCGCGCACGTCGGCCGAGCTGGTCGCGGTATGCGACCGGGCGGTGCGCCGCGAGCGCGAGCCGGCTGCCGCAGTCGCGCTGCACACGCTCCTCGTGGAGGCCGTATTCGCGCGCGCCGAAGTGTTCGATGTGATCCATTGCCATACCGACAGCATTCATCTCCCGCTCGCGCGGCGTTGCCCCGTGCCCGTGCTCACGACGCTGCACGGCCGGCTCGACATCGCCGGCCTCGACCCGCTGCACCGCGAGTTCGCGGAGCTGCCGCTGGTATCGGTCTCCAATGCCCAGCGCGCGCCTCTGCAATGGGCGAGCTGGGCGGGAACGGTCCACCACGGCCTGCCCCTCGAGCTGCACCGTCCGCATTATGACGCGGGAAGGTACCTCGTGTTCCTTGGGCGCATCTCGCCGGAAAAACGGGTGGACCGTGCGATTGCAATAGCGCACAGCGCAGCGCTGCCGCTCAAGATCGCGGCCAAGATCGACCCCGCGGATCGCGAGTATTTTGCCTTGGAAATCGAGCCCTTGCTCGCCGCGGCGGACGTCGAGTACCTGGGTGAGGTCGACGAGGCGGCCAAGACCGAGCTGCTCGGCGGCGCGCTCGCGCTGCTCTTTCCCATCGACTGGCCGGAGCCTTTCGGCCTCGCGATGATCGAAGCCATGGCGTGCGGCACCCCCGTGATTGCATTCGCCCGAGGCTCGGCTCCGGAGGTCGTCGATCCCGGCATCACGGGCTACATCGTTGCGACTGTCGAGGAAGCAGTCGCCTGCGTGGAGCGCGTGCGGGGGCTCGACCGCCGCGAATGCCGGCGGCAGTTCGAGCGGCGGTTCGGCGCCGCGCGCATGGCGCGGGAATACTGCTCCATCTACCGCAACTGCGAGGCGCGCTGGTGTCGGCGGAGAGCGTGAACACGGCCGCGACCGAGTTCTACATCCTGGCGCCCGAGGTGCCGGTGCCGGAGCGCACGTTCGTGCTCAAGCACGACGAGACCTTCGGCCTGTTCAACGACTTCGGCGACATCGCGGCAGGGGCCCGCCACGAGGAAGGGCTCTATCACCAGGGCACCCGCTTCCTCTCGCGGCTGGCGCTGAAGCTGGCGGGCGGGCGCCCTCTCCTGCTCTCCTCGGCCGTGCGCCGCGACAACCTGCTGATGGGCGTGGACCTCACCAACCCCGACATCTATCTGGGCGGCAACATGATGCTGCCGCGCGGCTCGCTCCACATCTACCGCTCCAAGCTCATCTGGGGAGGCGTCTGCTACGAGCACCTGCACGTGCGCAACTTCACGCGCGACCCGCTCGACATCTCGCTGGCGCTCGAGTTCGCGGCCGACTTCGCCGACATCTTCGAGGTGCGGGGCGAGGAGCGCCGGCGCAGGGGACAGCTGCACAAGCCGCGGGTGATCCAGGATGCGGCCGAGCTCGCCTACCAGGGACTGGACGGGGCGGCGCGGCGCACGCTGATCGAGTGTCAGCCGCGGGCGAAGCGCGTCTCCGGCTCGGAGCTGCAGCTCGAGGCTCACCTCGAAGGACGCGCGGAGCAGGTGTTCGAGATCAAGGTGACCTGCGCGATCGATGCGCAACGCTCCGCCGCAATGTCCTTCCAGTCGGCGCTCGCCCGCGCGGAGCACTCGCGCGACGCCGGGTCGAGACTCGTCTGCGGCGTCGAGACTTCCAACGATCAGCTCAATGCGTGGATGACCCGCTCGGCGGCCGATCTCAACATGCTGCTCACCGAGACGGGCTCGGGCCTCTACCCGTATGCGGGGGTTCCCTGGTTCGATACCACATTCGGACGCGACGGCATCATCGCAGCGCTCGAGTGCCTGTGGCTCGCGCCGCAGATCTCGCGCGGCGTGCTGTCGTTTCTCGCCGGGACGCAGGCGATGCGCGATCAGCCGGAGCGGGACGCGGAGCCGGGCAAGATCCTGCACGAGGCGCGCCGAGGCGAGATGGCGGCGCTCGGGGAGGTCCCGTTCGGCCGGTACTACGGCAGCGTGGATGCCACATCGCTCTATGTGATGCTGGCGGGCGCGTACTGGCGGCGCACCGACGACCTCGGATTCATCGAGACAATCTGGCCCAACATCTGCGCGGCGCTGGGCTGGATCGACCGATACGGCGATCGTGACGGCGACGGGCTCATCGAGTACCAGAGGCGCTCGCCTCATGGGCTGCTGCAGCAAGGGTGGAAGGACTCCAGCGATTCGGTATTCCACGCCGATGGGCGCATCGCGGAGGGACCGATCGCTCTCTGCGAGGTGCAGGCATACACCTATGCGGCGCGCATCGCCGCGGCGGCACTCGCGCAGGCGCTGGGCCACGACGACATGTCGCGGTCGCTGCGCGAGCAGGCGCACGCCCTGCGGGAGCGCTTCCGCGCGAGATTCTGGTGCCCCGAGCTCGGCCTCTATGCGCTGGCGCTCGACGGTTACAAGGAGCCTTGCCGGGTGCGCGCTTCCAACGCCGGGCACTGCCTCTTCTGCGGCATCGCCGCTCCCGAGCACGCGGAGTCGGTCGCACGAACGTTGGGTCAGGACACTTTCTTCAGCGGCTGGGGCGTGCGGACGCTCGCCGACCGCGAGGTACGCTACAACCCCATGGCGTATCACAACGGCTCCGTCTGGCCGCACGACAACGCGGTCATCGCGGCGGGGCTCTCGGCCTCGCCCGCCAAGGACCTCGCCGTCAGGATACTTTCGGCCCAGCTCGATGCCTCGACATACTTCGAGTCGAGCCGGCTGCCGGAGCTCTTCTGTGGATTCCGCCGCCGCGAGGGCAAGGCCCCGACCAGCTATCCGGTGGCCTGCTCCCCGCAGGCATGGTCGGCGGCTGCCGTCTTCTCCATGCTGCAGGCGTGCCTCGGGCTCAGCATCGATGCGGCCGCGCGCCAGATCGCGTTCCGCTATCCGCAGTTGCCCCCGCGGGTGGAGCGGGTATCCCTGCGCAATCTGACAGTGGGCGACGGCTCCGTGGACCTGACGCTGTATCGATATTCCGGCGCGGTCGGCCTGAACGTCGACCGGCGGTCCGGCAAGCTGGATGTGGCGGTGCTGACCTGACTTCGGGGGGCGGAAAAAAAACATGCGCCGCGCGCGGGGGAAGGCGCGTCGCGGCGCACAAGTCAAGCGAACACCGGGGAAGTTGTTCGCAGTTCCACGGCGCCGCCGCACAGAAGGCGGCGCCTGACTGCGTTGGAGCAAAGGCCGTGCCAAACGGCCTTTTATCCGTCAAAACAAGGACTTATGCCGCGGCGCCACGCCGTGGCGCGGTGACGCGAATTGTCAGGTTGTGACGGTCGCCCGCCGCTTGCGGCACCGGCAGGCAACCTCGGGAATGCTGTTGGAGTTGGCGGCAGAGCCGGCGCGCCGCGGCCTCGCTCGCAACACCCGCCTCCAGCCTGTACAGCCGCCGTCCTGACGAGGTGATCGGAACGACCCGGGGAGTCAGCCCCCTGAGCTCCGCCCCGAACTCGGAGGAGAGTTGCTTCCATTCCGTGTCAGCGTGCGCGGCGCTGCTGAAAGCGCCGAGCTGCACCCCATAGCGCCCCCCATTGCCCGCCGCCGGCGTTACGCGGCTGGATGGAGTCTCGGGCGCCGCGCCAGTCGGCGCGATCGGGCCTGCGCCCGGCGGCGCCTGCGCCGGCAGCGACCTGCTCTCCATCCTGATGCGGGCATCCTGCGACCAGGCGCCGTTCGGATACCTCGCCAGGTAGGCCTGATAGGCCGCCGCGGTGTTCGCTCGCGTCGCCTGCCGCCACGAGGCTTCCTCGGTGAGCTGCGTGATCCGCTGCCGTGCGACGCCCGCAAGCTCGCTGTCGGGGTGCCGCCGGACGAACACTTCGTAGGCCTGCGCGGTGCCGGCCTGCTGCGCGGCCCGCCAGTCGTGCTGGGTGCGGCTGCAGCCCGAAAGCAGAGTCAAGACGGCCGCGGCCGCAAGCGGAACTGCCGCACGATACGTGAATCCCATCGACATCCCCGCTGGAGCTTCCCCCTATTATGGTCAAACCATGACCGAAACGCCCACGCGCCGGCTGCTGGACCGGATGGGAGCCTCGCCGACTTTCGTCGCGGCGAGCTGCCGGCTGACCGGAGATGTCGAGACCGACGGACCGCTGCTCCTCTGCGGCTCGATCCGCGGCGACGGCCGTGTAGGCGGCGCGCTGAGTCTTACCGCAGAGGCGCACTGGGAAGGCGAGGTGCACGCCGTGGCCGCAGTGATAGCCGGACGCTTCACGGGACGCCTGGTCATCGACGGGAAGCTGGAAATCGGCGCGTCTGCGGTCATCCACGCGGACGTGGTAGCGCATGCCGTCGCGATCGCTCGAGGGGCGGTGGTGGACGGCGAGATGACCGTCACGGGCGGCCAGCCAGTGGTGCACTTCGACGAAAGGCGCCACCACGCTCACCGCAGGACCGGCCGTTAAGCGCCGTCGAGCACCGGGTCGAGAGCCGCGGGCTGATCTGCAACATCGAGCTCCGCGAGAATGCGCCGCTCCACCCAGGTCGGGCCCGTGAGCCGGTCGAGAAACCCGCAGTGCCCGCCGAATCGCGTCACCACGATGCGCAGAGAGGATGGGTGCGCGAGCCGCTCGAGCCCACCGGCGGGAATGATCGGATCATCGAGCGATGTGATGATGGTGGTCGGAGCCTCGAGCCCGAGCAGCGCGCCGCCCGTGATCGAGTAGCCGTCGAGATACTCCTCCAGGCTGCCGAAACCCGTGAAGCGGCGGATGAGCTCCGCGGTCAGGCGCCGCAGATCGCGCACGCCGCGCAACTCGGTGAAATCGTAGTGGGCGGGCCATGCCGCCTGCTTCTTGAGCAGCGAGCGCCACCACTTGCGCACGAAATAAAGCGGATAGCCGGCGAAGCCGCTTTCCAGCGCGCGCAGAGTATCGCTCGGATCCAACACCGGCGAGACCGCGAAGATCTGCGCGATGCGAAGACCGGCGGCGCGAGCCTGCGCGCCGACCCGCAACACGAAGTTGCCGCCCAGCGAAAACCCGACGAGCCGCAACGGCTGGCCGCCGAGAGCCGCTTGCAGCGCAGACGTTGCCCCCACCACCTCCGGCAGCAGGCAGGAATGGAAGAGACCGCGGTTGAGATGGTGGGTATCGCCGTGATCGCGCAGGTTGAGCCGCAGGACATCGAAGCCGCGCTCGAACAGCTGCTGGCCCAGGGAGAGGACGTACAGCGACTCCGCACTGCCTTCCCAGCCATGCAGCAGCACCACCGGGACGCCGCGGCCCTGCGGCGCAGTCGAGCGGAAACACTGCAGGCGCACGCCTGCGCCACAGTCGAGAAGCATCTCCCGTTGCGCGGCGATCAGCGGCGCGGCGCGGCGCGCGATCGGGCCGCGCCGCGCGGCCGTGCTGGCGAGCATGGATTGCAGATGGCGGCTGCGCAGCCAGGCCGGGGGATTGAAATCGTCGGCGGGTGGGCCCGGCGATGCCGCGCCCGCGGGATCCGGTTCACTCACCGCAGCGCTCAGCGCACCAGGATCTCGACGCGGTTGTTCGCCTTGCCGGCTCGGTTCCATTCGCCTGCCGTGAGCTCGTCGGTCACCGAAGGGTAGGGTGTTCGGAGGGTCGCAGGATCGCCCACCGAGGTCTCAACGTCCAGCGCGCCGTGAGTCGAGTCGCGGATCCCGGCGATGAGGTTGGCAAGCGCCAGCGGCATGCGCTGCGCCGGCGGCAGGGCGTCGTCGGCGGGGTTGCCGACCACATCGCACTGGGCGAACGGGGTCTTGTCCGGGGCCAGGGAATACCCGTTCACCGGGTCGCCTTTGAGGCAGAAACGGCCGGCGAACGTGCGGATCTGCACCATGCCGCTGACGTGGTCCGCAACAAGCCGGTCCAGCATCACTCTGATGACGCTGAGCCGCGAGCCACCCAGCGCGTCTGCTCCGTAAGGGACAGCCAGCACGAGCGGCGCCGGCGCTGCCTGGGGCGCGGCGTTTCGCCCGGCGACGGCATCAGCCGCCGACCTCGGGGAAACCTCCGCCACCGCAACCGGCCTCGACGCGACGGCTTGCCGCAGCAGCGTCAGCTCCGCACGGGCGGCCTGCAACCGGGTGTGATCGCCCCACCAGAACCCCGTCGCGACGAGCGCGGCGGCGCATGCCACGCCGGCCGTCCCGGCAAGCCATCCCGACCCGCGCGAGCCACGATGATCGGTCAGCAGGTCACGAATCTCATCCGTGATGCGATCCGTCTGCGCCTCGAGGCTGGCGTGCAGCCAGCGGCGCAGGGACGGCGGCGAGTCGTGTGATTCAGGCTCTGCGCCCATCACCGAGACGGACGCGACGCCGTGCGCATGGGGCCGCGCTTCCGTGCCGGAATGCGGTGTCAGCGCTTCCAGCGGCTTGAAGCTCGTCTGCTCATCGGTGCGACGGTCGGCCACCAGGTGAAGCTGGTACAGCACTTTCGAGACGTCGGCGTGCTTGATCTGCTTCGGCAACACGCCGACTGCGCCCAGCGCGCGCGCCTGCCCCAGATAGACCTCCCCCTCCTGGGACGTGTACATCATGATGGGGA
>JAGWPE010000280.1 GCA_028870635.1 Gammaproteobacteria bacterium
GCAGCGTGACTGGCTGAAGGCGCGCGCGTGGCTATTCCGGGAATTGAGTCCGGGGGTCTAGGTGCCCAGGGCCCGCAGTGCCCGCCGTGCGCGCAATGTTTCCGGGTGATTGGCACCGAGCTGCATCTCGAGGGCGTTAGCAGCCTGTTCGAGCAATGATCGGGCGGCGCGATCCTTCGTGGCTGCGAGCGCCTCGCCCAGCCGCTCGCGAGCCTCCGCCAGATCCCAGCTCTGTGGCCCGTCTTTCGCGCGCAATGCGACCGCTTCTACCAGTGGCGCGCGCGCCTTCTGCGGCTGGCTTTGGCTCAGTTCTGTTTCCCCCAGGGCGACGAGCGCGTCGGCCAGATTGGCTTCGACCTGCGGACCGAGGCGCCGCAGCGCCGCCACCACTTGCAGCAACCGGGCTCGGGCCGCATCCGCATGCCCCTCGGCCAGGTCGACACGTGCCAATGCCAGGGCAGCACGCTGGGTCAGCACGTGCGATGGGCCGTACTGCTCGAGTGCCGCAGTGTGGACGGCTTCGAGCGTCCCGATCGCATCGGCAGCATCGCCTGCCCCGAGCTGAGCTTCGCCGAGGAACAACCGATTCTGCAGCGCCAAAGGGCTGCTCGTTCCGGCATAGCGCTCACCCAGCGCGGCGGCTTCCCGCAGAGTGGCTACTGCCTGCGTCCCACGGTTGGTGATCGAAAGCAGCTTGCCGTAATAGCCCATGGCCGCTGCGACGGCAGCGGAATCGCCCGCCAGGGCGCGCTCCCGCTCGAAGGCGTTCCTCAGTAACGGTTCGGCTTCGCGCAGATGCCCCGTGCGCAGCTCCAGGGTACCAGTGTTGCCGAGTATGATCTGCGCATCGAGGCCATCGCCCAGGCCCAGCGCCCGGTAGATCGCGCTCGTTTCGCGATAGGCGGCGAGTGCTTCATCGAGCCGATTCGCGGCGGTCAGAGTGATCGCGTGGGAGTTGTAGAGAACTGCAGTCTCGCGATGGACCCGGCCCGACATTGCGATCCGCTGCCGGATCGCCTCCCGCTCGGTCGCGATGGCACCTGCGAGATCGCCGCGGCTGCGCTGCAACCGCGCGCGAATGGCGAGTCCCTCGAGCAGTTCCTCGCCATAGCGATTGGGCGCCTCCGTCCAGTACGCCTGGGCCTGATCGAGCAGTTTGCCCGCGCGATCGGTGTTACCGCGCAGCAGCTCCAGGTTCGCCAGTTTCTGGCGCGCATCGGCGACCGAGGCAGGGTCCGCGTCAATCCCTGCTTGCGCCAGGAAGCCCTCGAGCAGCGCTGCGCCTCCCTGTGCGTCTTCCAGCGCGTCGTAGAGGTCAGCCAGCGTGATGACCAGCGGACCTGCGAGCTTTGGCCGCCCGCGATAAGCACTCAGCAGGCGCTGTGCGCTCGCATCGAGCATGGCCTTGGCGTCGAGCGGCTGCTGGCCCCTTTCCGCGAACACCTTGCGGAACAGGCCCGTCAGCTCGTAGCGCAGCGCCTCCTCGCGCGCGAGGTCGCTGCGCGCAATGTCGCGTTGGACCGCGGCGCGGTGCGCCTGCCAGGCGGTGGCGCCGAGGCCACCGGCGAGCGAGACGAACACCGCCGCA
This sequence comes from Gammaproteobacteria bacterium, assembly GCA_028870635.1. Taxonomy (GTDB): domain Bacteria; phylum Pseudomonadota; class Gammaproteobacteria; order Steroidobacterales; family Steroidobacteraceae; genus 13-2-20CM-66-19. Next base: position 1,589 of record JAGWPE010000280.1, read on the forward strand.
ACCGCCGCGAGCGACCAGCGGTGGCGGCGCAGGAAGTGGCCGACGCGGTACAGGCGTGCGCCCTCGCGCGCTGCCACCGGCTGGCCGCTCAGCACGCGCGCGATGTCGAGCTTGAGCGCATCGACCGTGGCGTATCGCTGAGCGGGTTCCTTGCGCAACGCCTTGGCAACCACGGCATCGAGATCTCCGCGCAAGGCGCGGGAAGAGAGAGGGCCATCAGGATTGGCGGCAGCAACCGTGCTGAGCGTTGGGACTGGCTTTTCCAGGACTGCGCGCAGTGTCTGGGCGAGGGACGAGCCGGTGTCCGGCCAGGGCCGGCAGGCGGCCAGCAGCTCGAACAGCAACAAACCCAGCGCATAGACATCGGCCGCCGTGGTGATCGGGCCGCCTTGGATCTGTTCGGGTGCGGAGTAGGCCGGAGTCAGGAGGATGGAAGCGGTGCGGGTGAGCACCGCGGCATCCTGATCCAGCAGCTTGGCGATGCCGAAGTCGAGCAGCCTGATGCGGCCGTCGCCATCGACGAGGATGTTGGCGGGCTTGAGGTCCCGATGTACGACCAGGTGGCGGTGTGCGTAAGCCACGGCATCGCAGACCTGCTCGAACAAGCGCAGCCGGTCGGCCAGCGTCGCACGGACCTGCAGGCAGTGAGCGGTAATCGCGGCGCCTTCGACGAACTCCATCGCCATCCATGGCCGGCCGTCGTCGGTGACGCCCCCGTCGAGCAGCCGCGAAATGCCGGGATGCTCGAGGCGTGCCAGGATGCGGCGCTCGGCGTGGAAGCGCTCGAGTTGCGCGACTGTCCCGGCGTGCAAGACCTTGATTGCGGCTCGTTGTTCGAAGCTGCCGTCGGCGCGCCGTGCCTCGAAGACCTCACCCATGCCGCCTCGGCCGATGCGCCGGACGAGCTGCCAGGGGCCGAGCTGCAGTGCGCTCCCCGGGGCATCGGGAACTGTCCCGTCGAGAGTTGGCCGGGCGGGCTGCGACAGGAAGTTGCCCATGGCGGCGGCAGAGCGCAGCAGGCTTTCCAGCTCGCCGCGTAGCTCGGGCTCGCTCCCATAATCGTGATGCAGCGCGTGTTCCCGCTGCTCGGGTGACATGTCGAGCAGGCGATCCAACTCAGAGTCGAGGCGGGACGCTTTCCCGTCATTTGAATTTTGCATCGCTACCCCCGCACAGGAGTCGCCGGTACGACATCCTGGCGCGCCGGCCGGGCGTAGCATTAATAGTCTATGTTGCGCAGCCGGTCCACGCCCGATTGCGTGTAGCGGATGACAATTTGCGCAAAATCAGTATGTTACGCCACTGATCCGATGTACCCGAGCGCGCGAGTCAGTAGCCTGCGGAACCCAGCGCGTAGCGGACGGCCAGCTGGACCTGCGTATCCGTGACCGGGCCGGGACGATCGACGTACTCGCTCTGGTTGTAGGAGCCGCTGGTCACTCGCAGCCATTCGATGGTTAGCGTCCAGCTCCTGCCAGGATCGAAGACATAGGCCGCTGTCCAGGCATGACCGCTCTCCTCACCGTCGGCTTGCGCATTGCGGCTGTCGACCTCGAAACGGTCATACCGGGCGGTCAGCATCTGGCGGCTGCCGAATCGCCTCGACAGCAGCATGTAGCGGGCATTGAATGGCCACTCGAGCGTCCCGGCGCGCGGAGCGATCTCGGTGCGGCCCGCCAGCCATTGGGCGATCAACGTCCAGCCGGGGCCGTACTCCACGCGGGCGCCGGCGCTGTCGAAAGTCGTGTGCCACGCGAGCACGTGAGACACGGTGTCCGAAGATGCCGGGTCGGCTCTGTTGTCGTAGTGGAAAGCCGTGAGCAAGAAGCGTCCCGGAAAATGCAGCTCCATCCCACCGTAATATCCCGCGCGGCCGTCTACTTCGCGGAACGGCTCCACGTATGCGCCGCTCCCGCTCTCGAGCTCACCTACCCGGTCGAATACGGGGGTTTGACGGTCGTCGAGCATGAACCCGCCATCCGCCAGGGCCGCGCCGGCAACCTCGTTCCAGCCAAAAGCGCCTGCCACCGCGTCGATGTCGAAGGGCAGGCCACGGCGCGTCCCGAGCCAGTCGACTCTCGCCTCCAGGCCGATGGTGCGCAACTCCTCGGCGATCCAACTGTCCAGGGCCGAGTAGGACAGCGTGTAGGGGGAGGCCCAGCCGCCTGTCCGGTTCTCCAACGATATCGGCGCATAGAAGGCTCCCGCCTTGACCCGCACGCGCAAATCATCTCGTGGATACGGGCGAAACTGCAGATAGGCTTCAGTGAGTCCGATGGGATTGCGGTAGGCGTTGCCCCACGCGGAAGCGTCGAGGTGCAATTTCCACACCTCCCCGAGCGGTGTATCGAGCGCGAGCCGCAGACGCCCGAGCTGCAGGCCGGACTGATGCTCGCTGAAGCGGACCGGACCGTAACCGCCGTCGAGCACCGAAGTCGCGGCATTGGAGGTGACCGCGCGAAGGTCGAGATCCAACTCCCACGATGCGCCGCGCGCCGCGGATGCCGCCAGTGCGGTCGTGGCGCAGAGGGCCAGCCGGATGGAGATCCTGCGCATCAGTAGCCGTCCCACGAAGGCGACCCTCCCTCCATGGGCGCGGGCCGCATGGGCTTCGCGAGTTGCAGCGTGAGCGTGACCCGATCCCGGGACTCGATGGACAGCTCGCGGACGAGAGTCGGGGTCTGCTCGCGCATCCGGGGATGCCAGACCGTGATGTGGTACTGCCCGGCGGGCACCTCGGCCGTCCAGGTGCCTTGTGCATCCGTGGTCCCGTAGAACGGCGCGTCCGTCACGTCGATGTAACCGATCATCCAGTCGTGAATGTTACATCCCAGGATGACCACGCCGAGGCGATCGAACACAACGGGCGGATAGGGCTTGCCGCGATACAGCGGAAATTGAAAGCGCTTGGCGGGCGAGAAGGAGTAGATCTGGTGGCTGACCGAGTCGCTGTTCGGAAACGATACGCTCGATCCCACAGGGATCACCAGCACCTCCGGTACGAACATACGGTGCATCTGATCCATGATCGCGTGTATGGGGGCGGCAGGAGCCAACTTCTTTCCCGTGGACTGCACTGTGACGACAGCGTCAGCGAGCGGTTGCCCGTCGGGGAGCTTCACGGCGACGTCGATGGTTGCTGCCGGTGCGCGCACGGTGTGCAGCAGGGCGGCGAGCAGCGCCACTGGCGCGAGAGAGCCGATCCTGCGAGCTGCGTGGCTCGAGCGTGCGGGAAGTCTCATTCTTTCGACTGGTTGCTCGCGCCCCCCTCCTGCGGCGCCTACGATCGGCCGATTGGATCGGATCCCATGAGCAGTTTCCGCAAACGACTTCTCGTGCTGATCATCGGTCTGGCGGTTCTGACCCAGACTGTGACGCTTTTCGCAGTGCTGGCGAGTACCTCCCGGAGCGTGGAGGCGCACGCCGCCGAGCAGTTGAGTGCGGCAGGATCGTTCGTGGACCAGCTCATCCGCTTTCGGGCGGACCAGCTCGCCAACGGCGTCGCGGTTTTGGCGGAGGACTTCGGCTTCCGCGAGGCGGTCGCGAGCGGAGACGGACCGACGATGCTCTCGGCTGCAGGCAACAACGCTCGCAGGATCGGCGCCGATCTCGTTCTGCTGCTGGATACCCATGGACGGGTGTTGGCGTCGAATGCGCCGCCGGATGCCCGGGGAGGCGCGCCGATCGGCGACCTGCTGCTCGGAAATTCGATCGGCCGGCGCAACCGGCCGCAGTTCATCGTGCTCGGCCGCCGGACGTACCAGTTCTTTCTGGCTCCCGTGCGCACGCCCGAGACCATTGCCTGGGTGGCGATGGGCTTTGCGGTGGACGATGCGCTGGCGCGCAAGATCCGAGATCTGGCCGGAGTGCAGGTCACACTGGCAATCCAGCGATCATCCGGCTTTGCGAGCGTGGCCTCGAGCCTGCCGCAGGCCGACCGTAGCGCGCTCGGCAGCGCGACAGGCGTAACGGCTTCGGAAAAAGGCGCTGCGCGGGTCGTGCGACTCGCCGACTCGAGCTATCTGACTTTCGTGCAGCCGGTCGACTCGCGCGGTGTGGGTCTGGAAGCGATCCTGCAGAAGCCCATGGCCGCCGTCCTCGCGCCGTACCGGGAGCTGCGCGACTCGCTGTTGCTCATCGACGGTGTGGCCATCCTGCTGGCGGCGGCGATCGGCATAATTCTCGGACGCAGCGCGACTCGTCCGCTCGGGGAACTGGTACTCGCGGCCCAGCGCATCCAGCAGGGCCGCTATGACACGGCCGTGACGATACGCGGCGGAGACGAGTTCCGCAGTCTCGCGGCCACGTTCGATACCATGCAGCGCACGATCGCCGACCGCGAGGCTGACATCACGCGCCACGCGTACTACGATTCCCTGACGGGTCTTCCCAACCGCACTCTGGCCGAGCGCCGGCTGAGCGATCTGCTGGCAGATCCCGAGCGCCCGGAGGCTCTCGCCCTCATTCTCATTCTGGTGCGCAGCGTGCGGGAGATCAGCGCGACTTTTGGACAGGACGTGGGTGATGAGGTGGTGCGGGAAGTCGGGCGGCGCCTGAGCCGCAACGTTGCCGCGGGTCATGTACTTGCGTGCCTCGGGGAGAGCCGGTTCCTGGTGATCGCGCCGGGATTCTCCGCCGAGCGCGCCCGGATCTATGTCGATCAACTCGCGAGCGCGCTCAGAGGCGGCTTTCATCTGTCCGGCATGACACTGGAGCTGGCTCTGAACGCCGGCATTTGCGCATACCCCGACCACGGCGCCGGAGCGGGGGAGCTGCTGCAGCGGGTGCAGATCGCGCTCGCGGACGCGGATGACGCGCGGCTGCGTGTGGCGAGCTATGAGCCCGGCCGGGACGAGCAGCATCGGCGCAGGCTCACGCTGATCACCGGGCTGCGAGCCGCCGCCGACCGCCATGAGCTGACACTGAAGTACCAGCCCAAAGTGGACATGACGACCCGCACGGTGAAGAGCCTCGAGGCGCTGGTTCGCTGGCAGCATGCGACACTAGGACCCGTGTCGCCCGGCGAGTTCGTGCCTCTTGCCGAGAGCGCCGGAGCCTCGCGGCTCCTGACCAACTGGGTGCTCGGGGCGGCGATCTGCCAGCTCGGCGAGTGGCGCAGGTCCGGCCTTTCCGTGCAGGTCGCCGTCAACCTCTCGGCGCCCGACATCCTCGACCCGGATCTCGGGGACAGCATTTTGCGGTTGCTCGCGCAGGAGCGCCTCGACCCGGCTTCTCTGCTCCTCGAGATCAGCGAAAGCGCCGTGATGCGCGATCCGGAGCTCGCTGCGCGCCACATGCAGCCGCTGCGTGCAGCGGGGCTGCAATTCGCGATCGATGACTTCGGCACGGGGCACTCCTCGCTCTCGCAGCTGAGCCGGCTGCCGGTGGACGAGGTGAAGATAGACCGCTCCTTCATCTCGCAGGCGGCGGGAGGCGGTAGCGCCGCGGCGATCGTCGCCTCCACGATCGAGCTCGCCCACGGAATGAGCCTGAGCGTGGTGGCCGAGGGAGTGGAGCGGCCGGACGCCTGGAACCTGTTGAAGCGACTGGGATGCGACTGCGCCCAGGGTTACCTCATCAGCCCGCCGATCGAGGCCGCGGCGGTGCCGGCATTCGTGACCCGGGCCAACCGGCTGCTGCCGGCCTCGGACTCCACGGTGGCGCAGATTCGGGCGCTCGGGCAGCTTTCCGGGCGGAGCAACGATTGATCAGCGGGCGAACAGCCGGCAGATGAGCGTGATCCACACCATGGCGCAGGTGAGCAGCGCCAGCATCACGGCGGCGCTGCCATAGTCCTTGGCGCGCTTGGAGAGGCCATGGTGCTCGAACGAGATACGGTCGATGGCCGCCTCGATGCTGGAGTTGAGGAGCTCCACGATCAGGACCAGCACCACCGATCCGATCAGCATCAGGCGCTCGACGGCGCCGAAGGGCAGCAGCAGGGCAAGCGGAATCAGGCACGCCGCCAGTGTGAGCTCCTGGCGGAACGCGCTTTCCTCGCGTACCGCGAACATCAGTCCGCTCCATGAGTTCTTGCCGGCTTGCCAGGCGCGGGTGAGTCCGCGGTTGCCTTTGTGTGGGTTGCTCTCGCTGGAGTAGTCGGTGTTGCTTTCGGTCATCAAGCCCGGCTTGGGTCGGCCAGTGAGGCTGGAAGCTTCGCACTTCGCGTGCGCGGGTGCAAATGACCGAGGAATTGCTCGGTCGCGGCCCGCCACGAGAACTTCCGGGCATGCGCCGCAGCGTCTTCGCGGCGCAGTTTCAGGGCTTGGAGACAGGCGGTGCGCAGGTCTTCATGCATGACGCCCGCGGTCCCGGACTCACCGATGACGTCCAGCGGGCCGGTCACCGGGTACGCCGCCACCGGAAGGCCGCATGCCATGGCCTCCAGCAGCACCAGCCCGAAAGTGTCGGTCTTGCTGGGAAACACGAAGACGTCCGCGGAAGCATATACCTGCGCCAGCTCGTGTTGGTTGAGCACGCCCAGATAGTTGACCTTCGGGTAGCGCGCCTGGAGTCCCTTCAACGCGGGCCCGACGCCGGCAACCCATTTCGAGCCCGGCAGATCCAGCTCGAGGAAGGCTTCGATGTTCTTCTCCACCGCCACCCGGCCGACGTAGAGGAAAATCGGCGGGTTGCTCTTGAGCCGTTCGCTGTGCTGGGGCTTGAATACGTCGAGGTCGACGCCGCGCGACCACGTTACGACCTTCCGGAATCCGTACGCCTCCAGGTCCCGCTTGACCACTTCCGTCGGGGCCATCACTGACTCGGAAGGTCCGTGAAACCACCGCAGAAATGCGTATGTCCAATTCAGCGGCAGGCCGGCGCGCGCGTGGATGTATTCGGGGAAGCGCGTGTGATATGCGGTGGTAAAGGGCAGGGCTCGTGATAACGCAAAGCGCCGCGCAGCCATGCCGAGCGGACCCTCAGTCGCGATATGCAGGGCGTCGGGATCGAAGCCGGCGAGGCGCCGCGCGACTTTGGCGCCGGGCAGCAGCGACAGCCGGATATCGGGATAGGTCGGGCACGGCAGCGTGGAGAATTCCAGCGGCGTGAGGAAATCGACCGCGTGGCCCATCGCTTGAAGCTCGCGGGCGGTGGTCTGCAGCGTCCGCACGACGCCGTTGACCTGCGGCTTCCAGGCATCGGTGACGATCATGATCTTCATCAGGCCGGCACCGAGGTGGCCGCGGGCACCTCATCCACGATGCGGCCCAGGTTCATCGGCTCCATCATGCGGCTGCGCCAGTGGATCAGTTGCAGCTTGCCGTCGAAATCCTCGGCCAGCGCGGTCAGGCTCTCCACCCAGTCGCCGTCGTTGCAGTAGAGGATGCCGTTGATCTCGCGCACCTCGGCCTTGTGGATATGTCCGCAAACGACACCGTCGCAGCCGCGCCGGCGTGCTTCTTCGGTCATCACGTGCTCGAAGTCGGAGATGAAGTTGACCGCATTCTTCACCTTGTGCTTCAAGTACTGGGACATGGACCAGTATGGCAGTCCCAGGCGCTGACGAACCGCGTTGAGCCAACGATTGAGCTCGAGCAGAACCGTGTACATCCGGTCGCCGAGATGCGCGAGCCAGCGTGCGTGCTGCATGACGCTGTCGAACAAGTCGCCATGCACGACCAGGAGGCGTTTGCCGTCCGCTGTCGTGTGGATCGCCTCTTCGATGATGGCGATTCCGCCCAGGTGCAGCCCGACGAACTGGCGCACCAGCTCGTCGTGATTGCCCGGAACGTAAACGACCCGGGTGCCCTTGCGCGCGCTGCGCAGGATCTTCTGCACGACATCGTTGTGCGCCTGCGGCCAGTACCAGCTCTTCCTCAGCTGCCAGCCGTCGAGGACGTCTCCGACCAGATAAAGGGTGTTAGCCTTGTGCGTGCGCAGGAAATCGAGGAGATAGTAGGCCTGGCACCCGGGAGTGCCCAAGTGGATGTCTGAGATCCAGATCGTTCGAAAATGATAGTGGTCGTCTGCGGCGGACACCGTCGGGTGGCTCGCTCAGGGTAACGGCGCGAAGTACACCATGGCTGTATGACGGCCCAATGACAACGGGAGCCTCGAGCGAACGATCTTCGGGAATGCGAGCTGAGCC
>JAGWPE010000281.1 GCA_028870635.1 Gammaproteobacteria bacterium
AAACTGGTGCGCCCGTCAAGCACCCGAACATTACCGATCCGGATCCGCCGAGTCAATCGATTGGCGAGGCCGCGCCCGGAGCGGGATTCGAACCCGCACGCTCTTGCGAGCATGCGCTTGACGGGCGCACGCGTCTACCAGTTCCGCCACCCGGGCACGTGCGCAGAAATGCCGGAACTGGGTAGACAACCAGACAAGACGCTCTCCGCTGCCTCTGATTGCGCAGGTTACAGAGAACGGCCGCGGAAGCCGTCATCGGAAGCGCGCCTGGTGGATCGATTCGCGCGCCGGCGGTGAGCCGCCCGCCGCAACACAGCCGCCGAATGACTAGTCTCGCGCGCTTTGGGTGGTGAGTCGTCCGGCGACCTTCGGTACTCTGTCCGTCCTGGCCCGGCGAGCCCGGATAACCCGGCTTGCATTTGCATATGCAAGTGAGTACTCTCAGGGGAGCGTTCGATGGGAGTCTTGATGGCCACGACGGTCGCCCACCTGCCGGTGGTGGATGAGGCGCATAAGGTGCTGGGCCTGACGTACAAACAGGTCGCCGGCATCCTGCGTGCCGACGAGAGCACGCTGCAGCGCTGGCGCACGGGCACCAGCGATCCCTCGCCCGTGTTCCTCGGCCGCATGGAGAGTCTTGACGAGCTGTTGCGCGAGCTCCGCGCCACGTTCCGGCGCACGAATGCCGCCAAGCGCTGGCTCGAGACGCCCGTGCCCGCATTCGGCGACCAGCGGCCGCTCGACCTGCTGCTCGGCGGACGCATCGAGCGCGTGACGGCCGCCCTGCAGGCGTTGAATTCGGGCATGACCACCTGAAGACGGTCGTGGCGCCGAGGGCTCTGCGCGCACGCTTGGTCGCGGGGCCGCCACCGGGATTCGATCGTTGATCGCGTATCGGCAGTGTCACCCGGCGCACGCCCAAGTCTCCGACGCGACGCTCCGCGCCAGCGCGCGCGAAGGCGGACGATTCAATCCGCGGCACGAGTTCGGAGCGCTTTACGTGTCGCTGTCCAGGAAGACTGCGGTGGACGAGCTCCGCCGGCGCGCCCGCCGCCTGGCCGTGGATCTGGCCGAACTGCTCCCGCGTACGATGCTCCGGCTCCGCGTGGACCTGGAGCGCGTGCTCGACCTGACCGATCCGAGCGTCGCGGCGGCCTGGGGGCTGAGCGCGGCGCAGCTTCGGAGCGACGATCTCGCGCCCTGCCAGGAAGTGGCGCGCACCGCGCGCCGAGCCGGGTACGAGGCGATTCGATTCCCCGCCGCGAGCGGCACGGGCGAGAATGTCGCGATCTTCCTCGACCGCCTGCATGCGGGATCCACCGTGGTAGTGGAGAGCGCGGAAGAGTTGATGCTCTGAGAAGCGGCTTCTCGGCCCAGGCGCCGAATGACTAGTCCCGCTCCTGGCACGGCCTCACCCGTCTGTTGACTCGGCAGAGATGGCAGCGTATCCTATCCCGTGTCTGCCGGACACACGTGTCGAAAGAACGCCCGCCGCTCTTCGCGGCGGGCGTTCTCTTTTTCGGGCGAACCGGAAGCCGGCCGGAGCCCACCGGTCCGGATTCGCTCCGCGGAGCGTGGAAATGCTCCGCCGTGGGCGCGAAGGGTGGCGCGTGTCGCCGGCCGGAGGGCGAATATCCCTCGCATGGCCTCGCACGCCCCCGCCTTGCAGCATTCCCAATCTGGGTATATTCATTCCCAATATGGGAACGGTACGCAATCGCCAGCCCGCCGGCCTGGCCGCGGCGCTCTTCACCCCCGTGCAGGCAAGGGTGCTCGGCCTCGTCTTCGGCCAGCCCGACCGGCAGTTCCAGAGCGCCGAGCTCATCCGCCTCGCGGAAGGTGGTACGGGCGCCGTCCACCGGCAGCTCACCCGCCTCGCCGACGCGGGATTGGTGATCGTTACGCACCGTGGAAACCAGAAGTACTACCAGGCCAATGCGGAGTCGCCGGTTTACGTCGAGTTGCACGGGCTGGTGGTGAAGAGCGTCGGTTTGGTCGAGCCGCTTCGCCGTGCATTGGCGCGGCATGCGTCAAAAATCCAGGCTGCGTTCATCTTCGGGTCGGTGGCCAAGGGCACCGACCGCGCGACCAGCGACATCGACCTGTTCATCCTTTCCGATTCGCTGCGTCACGATCAGGCGTTCG
>JAGWPE010000282.1 GCA_028870635.1 Gammaproteobacteria bacterium
GCGATCGACTGGACGATCATGGGGGTCTACTTCGCCTTCGTGCTGGGCATCGGCGCGGCCCTGAGGCGCTACATGCGCACCAGCACCGATTACTTCCTCTCCGGCCGCGCGATTCCGGCGTGGATCACCGGCCTCGCCTTCATCTCGGCGAACCTCGGCGCCCAGGAGGTGATCGGCATGGCGGCCTCCGGCGCCAAGTACGGCATGGCGACCAGCCATTTCTACTGGGTGGGGGCGATCCCGGCGATGGTGTTCCTCGGTATCTTCATGATGCCGTTCTACTACGGCTCGCGGGCGCGCTCGGTGCCGGAGTACCTGAAGCTGCGGTTCGACGAGAAGACCCGCGGGCTCAACGCGATCTCCTTCGCGGTCATGACGGTGTTCTCTTCGGGCATCTCCATGTATGCGATGGCGTTGCTCCTGAAGCTCCTTCTCGGCTGGCATTTCACCACGAGCGTCCTGCTCTCCGCGCTCATCGTGCTGGTGTACATCTTCCTCGGCGGCCTGACCTCGGCGATCTACAACGAGGTGCTGCAGTTCTTTCTCATCGTTTTTGGCTTCGCGCCGCTCGTCTTCCTCGGGCTCAAGGACGTGGGCGGCTGGCACGGGCTCGCCGCGGGCCTGCGCCAGGTGGCGGTCTCGCGCGGCTTTGCGCCGGATGCATGGACCAGCACCTGGACCGTGATGAGCAGCCCCTCATCGAACCCGATGGGGGTGGAGTGGATCAGCATCGCGATGGGCCTCGGCTTCGTGCTGTCCTTCGGCTACTGGTGCACGGACTTCCTCGTGGTGCAGCGGGCGCTCGCGGCCGAGTCCATGCAGGCCGCCCGGCGCACGCCGCTCATCGCCGCGGTGCCGAAGATGCTCTTTCCCTTCCTCGTCATCCTTCCCGGGATGATCGCCATCGCCTCGACGCTGCACGGCGGTGCGAGCGGGCTCGCGCTGCCGCACAAGGCTGATGGCGCGCTCAACTACGACATGGTGATCCCGCTGATGCTCGGGCATTACTTCCCGAGCGGCATGCTCGGGCTCGGGCTCACGGCGCTGATGGCGAGCTTCATGACCGGGATGGCCGGCAACGTCACCGCTTTCAACACGGTGTGGACCTATGACATCTATCAGGCCTACATCCGCCATTCGGCAAGCGACCGGCACTACCTCAACATGGGGCGCATCGCCACGGTCGCGGGGATCGGGCTCTCGATCGCCGCGGCCTTTGCGGCCAACCGCTTCAACAACATCATGGACCTGCTGCAGCTGCTGTTCGCCTTCGTGAATGCGCCGCTCTTCGCCACCTTCCTGCTCGGCATGTTCTGGAAGCGAGCGACGGGCCATGGGGCGTTCCTCGGCCTCCTGGCGGGCACCGCGGCCGCGGCAGCGCACCATGGCCTCACGCTGCCGGCGGGAAGCGCGACGGGCATCCAGGGCGGCTGGATCGCGGTGCTGCACCTCTACTCCAGCCAGATGGCGCAGAACTTCTGGACGGCGATCTACGCCTTCGGCGTCTGCTTCCTGGTGACGGTGGCGGTCAGCCTCGTGACCCGGCCGCGTGCGGAGAAGGATCTGACAGGGCTCGTATACTCCCTCACGCCGCGGCTGCGCGCCGCAGCCGGCGAGCGCTGGTACGCGCGGCCGGCCGTGCTCGGCGCCTGCGTGATTGCGGGGGCCATCGTTCTCAACTTCATCTTCCGGTGAGCGCCATGGGACTCGACATCCGCATTCCGATCGGCAGCCTCTTCGTCATACTGGGCGCGCTCCTTGCGGGCTATGGGCTCCTCAGCAATCCGGCGATCTATCAGCGCTCCCTCGGCATCGATATCAACCTCTGGTGGGGCGCGGCGCTGCTGGTGTTCGGCTTGGCGATGCTGGGGCTCGCATGGCGGGCGGCCTGGCGCGCCTCTTCGGCGGCCGCGCGCGTGGCGGACAGCTCTTTCTCGCGGTAGGTCGTCCGCATCTCGGGTCTGATCTTCGGCAGCTGCAAGGTGAACCAGGCGGCGCCGGCGATACAGAATGCGCCTGTCAGCATGACCGTATCGGGAGCGCCAATGTGCTGGGCCAGGGCGCCGGCCATCAGGCTGCCGAAGGGTGCCGCGCCGAAGAACGCCATGGTGTAGTAGCCCATCACGCGTGCGCGCATGTCATCCGGCACCAGCGACTGGATGATGGTGTTGCTGACGGCGGCGGCCTGGATGAGCCCGAACCCGACCACCACCATCAACAGGAGCGACAGCCACAGGACGTGCGACAGACCGAACAGGACCAGGCCCGCACCCAGCAGCACCGCCGCGGCCTGGAGGGTGCGGGTCAGACCGACCACTGACCTGCGCATGGCGAGAGCGAGCGCGGAGGAGAAGGCGCCGACACCCGAAGCCGCAGTGAGCCATCCGAGGGTGTGTGGGCCGCCGTGCAGCACGTTGCCGGCAAATACGGGCAGAAGCACCGAGTAGGGCCAGCCCATGAGGCAGGTCAGGGCGAAGAGCAGGAGGATCGTGCGGATCGGTTGGAAGCCGCGGACGTAATCCCATCCCTCGCGCAGCTCCTCGAGCAGGCTTCCCTCGGTGCCGTCGCGGCCCTCGAGGGCGGGCACGCGCATGAGAAGGAGCGAGGCGATCACGGCGAAATAGGAGACGCCGTCGATGAGAAAGCACCAGCCTTCGCCGAAAGCCGCGATGATGAGGCCCCCGATCGCAGGTCCGATGAGCCGCGCGCCGTTGGCCATGGAGGAGTTGATGGCGATGGCGTTCGCGAGATCGCTGCGGTCCTCCACCATCTGGATGAGGAAGGATTGCCGGCCCGGCATGTCGAAGGCGTTGATCAGGCCCTGAAACGCCATCAGCGCGATGATCTCGCCGAGGGTGATGATGTGGCCGAGCGTGAGCGCCGCGAGCGCGAGGGACTGTACCGCCGCGGCTGCCTGGGTGATGACGAGCAACCGCCGCCGCTCCATGCGCTCCACCCAGACACCCGCGAGCGGGCCCATGAGGAAGGAGACGATCTGGCCGGAGAAGCTGACGACGCCGAGGAGGAGGGCGGAGTGAGTCAGCCGATAGACGAGCCAGGCCGTCGCAAGCCGCGTCATCCAGGTGCCGATCACCGAGATGCTCTGGCCGAAGAAGAAGAGCTTGAAGTTACGGTGGCGCAGCGCCCGCCAGGTATGCGCGACCGATTCCATTCCCTGCCTCATGGAGCGAGCAGCCTCTTCAGAATGTCGCCGGCCCTGGCGAGGATCTGACGCTCCTCGTCCTCGAGGCCCGAGGTCGCCTGCGCGAGCCATGCACGCTTCAGGTCGTTGGTGCTGCTGCGCACCGTGGCGCCCCTTTCCGTCAGGGCGATGTTCATCTGGCGGCCGTCGCTCGGGTGGGGCTTGCGCTCGACGAAGCCGCGCTCTTCGAGAGTGGCGACGGCGGCGCTCATGGACTGAGGCCGCATGCCTTCCGCACGGGCGAGCTCGGCGGTCGTCGCGGGGCCGTGCCTGCCCAGGCGCGCGAGCACGGCCGATTCGGTCAGGGAGAGCTCATGCTGCGCGGCCGCCGCACGCATGTGCCGCACCAGCCGTCCGATGGTCTGTGCGAAGTCGCTGACGTCGAGGTCCCGGGTCCTTGCCATGGCCCGAATGATAGCAGATCGACAGGTAGACTGAACAGTCTGCCTTATTATCGCGCCGCAGGCTCCGGCGGGCGCGCCAACGGCCGGGCGCCGGAGCCAGGCGGGCGGCTCAGCGCTGCGCCGCTGCCGGATCCTGCGGCGGCGGGCTGGACTCGACGGCACCGGACTCGATCTCGCGCAGGAGCTCGCGAACCTCCTCGGCCGTGCAGTGCCGCTCATCGACCAGCGCGCCGAGCAGGCCCTCGAGATAGGTGCCGAGCGCCACCGCCACTGCGGCCGGCGGGTAACGGTCGAGGCTCATGACGAGCTCATCGAGCTCCTCGATGCATTCCTCGATGAGGGCGTCGTCGTCTGACTCTTCTGTCAGAGGCATGGAAATCTCCGTTCCTCCAAGGGAGGTCGACCGAAGGATAGCGCGCGCCGGCCGCCCTCAGGGATGCGCATTTCTATGCAAACACGCAGGCAAACACGATTCCAATCCCGGCGCGCATCCTTAGACTGGTCAGCGTGCCATCCGGCGCATGCACCCAACACCAGGAGCCGTCATGAACAGTTTCACCCTCACCGCCATCGGCAATCTCTCCCGCAACCCCGAGCTGACAGTCAAGGGCGAGCGGACCTACGCGAAGTTCTGCCTGATAGGCAACGACTACGCCGGCAAGGACGA
>JAGWPE010000283.1 GCA_028870635.1 Gammaproteobacteria bacterium
GCCGCCACCGCCGCGCTGCGGTGCCAGAGCTCATCCAGCGGCTGCTCGAGTCCCTTCAGCGAATCGACCTTCTTCAATTGCGACATGGCGAATGCGATGGCGGCGCTGCGCACCATGTTGAAGCCCATGCGCGCGATGGCCGTGCGCAGCTCCGTGATCGGCTTGCCGGTGAAGTTGATGGCGGCCGAGTTGGCGATCTGCATGAGGCGCGCCGCGAGCGCGGGCTCCGAGCCCACCACTCGCACGACCTTCTCCTGCGAGACCTCCTCGTCGGCGAGCACCTTGCGCACGCGCAGCGCGATGTCCGGAAAGCTCGGCAGGTCCACCTTGCCCTTGGACAGCTCGGCCGCCAGCGCCTGCACGAAAGCGAATGCTTCCGGGTCGCCGACGCCCTGGGGATTTTCTGCAATGGAGCTATTCATCGATACGCCCTCATCCTGCGGTATCGGCCGATCCTGCCCGCAATTGAGATCTGCGTCGTCAGATTGGTTCACGGATCGTCCGCGCCGGCCAGCGCTTTCGATTCCCGTGTGATGTCCAGCCCTTCCGCGAGCGTGAGGATCTTGCCTGCGACACTCTCCAGGGCCAGGATCTGCTCGGCCGCCCCGAGCGCGACTGCCTCGCCCGGCATGCCCCAGACGACGCTGGTAGCCTCATCCTGAGCTATCGTACGGCTGCCGCTGTCCAGCATCTCCTTCAAGCCCCGCGCGCCGTCCTTGCCCATCCCCGTGAGCAGCACGCCGATGGCGTTGCGCCCGGCATTCTGCGCCACGGAGCGGAACAACACATCGACCGAGGGCTTGTGCCGGTTGACCGGCACGCCGTCATCCAGGCGGCAGACATACCGGGCGCCGTCGCGAACCAGCATCAGGTGCCGGTCGCCGGGAGCGATGTAGGCGTGACCGGCGAGCACGTACTGCCCGTCCTTGGCCTCACAGACCGACATCGGGCAGCAATCATTCATCCGTCGTGCGAAGGGCGTGCTGAACGCCTTGGGGATGTGCTGCGCGATGACGACTCCGGGGCAATCCGGAGGCAATCGCATCAGCACTTCCTTGATCGCTTCCGTACCGCCGGTCGAGGCGCCGATGGCGATGATGCGGTCGGTCGTGCGCAGCGGCCGGCTGCTCGCCGGCGCCTTGGGAAGCACCGCATCGGCGCTGTGCGCCGGTCCGACGGCGCCGGGCGGCCGCGGCGGGGCTTGTCTGGGGTCGAGCGCCCTTACGCTGGCGCGGGCGGCGATGCGAACCTTCTCGATGAGCTCCTCGGCGTAGTCCTTCAGCGTCGCGGCGAGGTCGATTTTCGGCTTCGACAGATAGTCCACCGCCCCGAGCGCGAGCGCATCGAGGGTCACATCGGCGCCGCGCTCGGTGAGCGAGGAGACCATGACCACCGGCATCGGCCGCAGCCGCATCAGGTTGCGCAGAAAGGTGATGCCGTCCATCTTCGGCATCTCGACGTCCAGGGTGAGAACGTCGGGGTTCAGCTGCTTGATCTTTTCGCGCGCGGCATGCGCATCGGCCGCGACCCCGACGACCTCGATGCCCGGGGCGGCGTTGAGGAGGTCGGTGAGAAGACTGCGCACCAGCGCGGAGTCGTCCACGATGAGCACGCGGATGGGCCGCCTCGCAGCGGGCGCGGCCTTGGATGGCGCGGTGGGAATCATTCGATTCTCGGCGCGGAAACTCCAGCATTCGTGCTGGAGAGGAAGCGCCGCCTCCCGATTGCAAGGTATCGTAGAACTGGGTTAATATACAGCTCGCCGGAATATCGGCCATCAGGCCACCGGCATGCGACCGACGATTTTTCGGGCGGCTCGCGGAAAGCGAGCGCAACGGCACGGTGGTTTCGACTGCGAGTGTGCGTTGGGTAAGGGTACATGGTTGTTTCCGGGCTAGAACGTTAGC
Organism: Gammaproteobacteria bacterium; assembly: GCA_028870635.1. Taxonomy (GTDB): domain Bacteria; phylum Pseudomonadota; class Gammaproteobacteria; order Steroidobacterales; family Steroidobacteraceae; genus 13-2-20CM-66-19. The sequence continues at coordinate 1,908 of JAGWPE010000283.1, forward strand.
CTCCTGATTCTGGAAATCCCCTCCCTTGAGGGAGGGGAAGACGTTAATGAAACAGCTCGACGTCGCCGCCGGCGGCCTGCTTGCCGAGGCTGGCGAGATAGAGCTGCTCGTGATGGCTGATGATCCGGTTCTCCACCGGACGCAGCTTGCGCAGCCGCGCGCGGCCGCTCGCGGGGAAGTAAACGACCTTGCGCGGCTGTGTGCCGCCCAAGTCCTCGGCCGCGACGCGGTAGCCCTCCAGGGTCATGTAGTTGCGGATGAACTCGATGTTGCGACCGCCGACATCCGTCATGGCGGCGAGGATGCGCCCGCCGCCGAAGAGCTTGATCTCCAGACGCTCGCGCACCGCGCCGAGCTTCAGGAGATCGTTGATCAGGCTCTCCATGGCGTGGGAGCCGTAGCGGGTCGCGAGGCCGATCGCCGGATCGAGCCAGTCGTTCGGGCCGCCAACCGCCGCATCCTCGGGCAGCATGAAGTGGTTCATGCCGCCCAGACCTCGCGTCGGGTCGCGTACGCAGGCCGACACGCACGAGCCGAGCACGGTCGAGATCGCCTCGTCGTTGCGGCTCACGTAGTACTCGCCCGGAAGGATCTTCACCATCCAGCAGCCGTTCTCACGATCCCAGAAGCGCTGGAAGTGCTCGAAGCCCCGCAGCGCCGGCGGCGGCTCGGCTGCGCTCGCGGCCGCGGGCAGCTCGGCCTCAGGCGCGCCTGTGGATGGTCTTGCCGATGAGGGCATAGCTGTCGCAGACCTTGAAGAGGCTCTCCGAATGGCCGAGGAAGAGCAGATCGCCGGGACGCTGCAGCCGGGCGATGCGCGCAAAGAGCTCCCGCTGCGTCTCCTTGTCGAAGTAGATCACCACGTTCCTGCAGAAGATCGCATCCAATGGCCCTTTCATCGGCAGGGTATGGATCAGATTGAGCTGCTTGAAGGTGACGAGCGAGGCGACTTCCGGTGCGATCTGCCGGCCGTCCCCGCCCGCCTCGTGGCGCTCGATGAAGAATCGCTGCAGGCGCTCCGGGGAGACGTTGCTCATCCGCTCGGGAGGATAGATTCCGCGGCGCGCACGCTCGAGCACCTCCGAATCGAGGTCCGTCGCGAGAATGCGAACGTCCCAGCGGCTGGCATCCGGCAGAGCCTCGAGCACCGTCATGGCGATGGAGTAGGGCTCCTCGCCGGTCGAGCATCCCGCGGACCAGAAGCGCAGGCGCCGGCGGCCCCGCGGGTCGGCGGCCAGCGGCGCGAGCACATGCTCGCGCAGATATTGGAAGTGGTGCGGCTCGCGGAAGAACGAGGTGAGATTGGTCGTGATCGCGTTGCAGAGCTCCGCGAGCTCCTGTACGTCGCCCTTCAGCCGCTCGCGATACTCCGCGAAGCTGCGCAGCTGCAGCGCGCGCAGACGCCGCGTCAGCCTGCCGTAGACGAGCTCGCGCTTCTGGTCCGAGAGATGAATGCCCGTGACCGACTTGACGAGCGCGCGCAGCGCCTGGAAGTCCTCCTCGCCGAAGGCGAACTCCCGCAGGCGCAGCGTGTTGGCGTCCTTCGCGGCGGCAAGTTGTTGCAGGGGGTTGCTCAGAAGAGCTCCACACTGCCTTCGCTGGCGTGGACGGACGGAGCGTGACTGTGGCCCTCCGCATCCGGCATCAGCAGGTTGAAAAGAATGCGGTGCGACTCGGACGTGAAGCGCGCGCGCAGGTTCTCCATCAGTACCGGCCAGCTCTGCCGGCCGCCGGGCGATGCGTCGACGGATCCAGTGGCGGCCACGGCGGACAGCAGATCGCGCACCTGCGAGAGCTGCTGCACCATCCTGTCGTGAAACTGCAGGCATTCGACGCATGCCTCGAGGTCACGGGCGGCCGGCGGAGCGCCGGCGGACAGCGCCGCGCTGACGCGCGACAACGCCTCGCCGAGCTCCGTCACGGGCCGC
>JAGWPE010000284.1 GCA_028870635.1 Gammaproteobacteria bacterium
GACATCGAGTTCCTCGCACAGTACTGGGCACTGAAATGGGCTCGGGACTATCCGCCGGTGGCGATGTTTTCCGACACCATCCGGCAGCTCGAGTCGGTCGCTTCAGCCGATCTCGTGCCGCAGGCGACCGTCGATGTCCTCACGAGTGCTTACCGGGCGTACCGTACGCGGATGCATCATTTGTCTCTTGCCGGGGAAGCGGGATCGATTTCCGCGGAGGAGTTCGTCGCCGAGCGCGCTGCCGTCACGGGGATATGGGACGGCGTGATGGCGGGGGCCGACGGGGTATAATCGACGCCATGGCCGCTCAACCCAAATCACTGATCCAGCCGAACGCGCAGAACCAGTACGAGATCACGGAGGAAGAGCTGCCGCTCTCGTGCCCGATGCCGCAGATGTACCTGTGGAACTCGCACCCGCGGGTTTATCTGCCCATCGAGAATACCGGCTGGGCCAAATGCCCTTATTGCGGCGCAGAGTACACTCTGCGCCGATAGGCGGGCCGCTCATTCACTTGCCTTCGGACGGTGCGACTCGCTGCCCAGCAGCGAATCAACGAGGCTCATGAGTTTCTCCAGCGCGCCGCGATTGCGGTCCACGGCGGTGCGGGCCCGGTTGCCCATTTCCAGCCGCAGCGCCTGATCGGAGAGCAGCTCCGCCACCCGTGCGCCGAGCTCCGCGCCATTGCGCACGACCTTCGCCGCGCCGCACTCGAGCAGCAGGCGCGCCACGTCCTCGCCGTTGGAATTGTTGGGTCCGGTGAGGACGGGCAGCCCCAGGGCTGCGGGCTCCAGCAGGTTATGGCCGCCGATGGGAGCGAGACTGCCGCCAACGAAGGCCACATCCGCCGCGGCGTAGAAATAGAGCAGCTCCCCCAGAGTGTCGAGCAGCAGTACGTCGAGCCCCGTTGCCGCCGCATGCTCGGCCGGCGATTGCGAACGCCGCGCGTAGGCGATTCCCTGCCGGTCGAGCCAGGCAGCCGCTTCGCCGAAACGGTTGGGATGCCGCGGGGCGAGCACCAGCAGCGCGCCGGGATGGATGCTGCAGAGGACCCGATGAGCCTCGAGCACTGCCTCCTCCTCGACGCCGCCGTGAGTGCTCCCGGCCACCCAGACCGCACGGCCTGGCGCGTATCGCTCGCGCAGAGCTCTTCCGCGATCGCTGAGGTCCGATGGGAGCGTGAAGTCGAACTTGAGGTTGCCGGTGATGTGCGTGCGCTCTGCCGCCGCACCGAGAGCGCGGAAGCGCTCGGCGTCCCCTTCGCCCTGCGCAGCGATGGTGACGCCGCCCGCGACGGTCTCCCGGAACAGTGCACCGAGACGCCGGTAGCGCTCGATCGAGCGGCGCGACATGCGGGCGCTTGCGATGACCAGTGGAATCCGACGGAGCCGGCACTGACGATACAGGTTCGGCCAGAGCTCGGTTTCGATGATGACCGCCAGGCGCGGGTGGGCACGATCGAGAAAGCGGCGCACCGATCCAGGCAGGTCGAACGGCAGGAAACGCACCTCCGCTGTCCCGCGGAACAATGCGCGGGCGCGCGCGGCGCCGGTAGGGGTGAACGTGGTCACCAGCACCGGGGTTTCCGGATAGCGGACGCGTAGCGCCGCGACGAGGGGCGCTGCCGCTTGCACCTCCCCGACGGACACGGCGTGCACCCAGATGGGCGAGGCCGCGAGGGGCGGCCCGAGTCCGAATCGCTCGCCGAAATTGTGCCAGTAGCTGCGGTCACGCAGGCCGCGCGCGGCGAGCAGCGCCGAGATGACCGGCGCGGCAAGGTACACCGCCGCGAGATAGAGCAGGCGCATGGCAGGTCCGCCCGGGTCAGCCGGCTGGCGGGTCGCGGCCGGGGGCCGGCTGCCGATACCCGTCGAGCAGCGCGTGCCAGTCAGCCTCGGAGAAGCGATCGGCTGGCAGCCCGTAGGTGATCTTTTCCAGGGAGCGCCGCAACCGCACGAGGTTGGCATCGCGCCACAGACCGGCTCGCCGAAGCTGACAACGGTCGAAGTCGACGAGGTAGACGGTCTCCTCGCTGAGCAGCACGTTGTGCGCGTTGAGATCGGCGTGACAGACGCCGAAGTCATGAAAGCGCCGGATGCAGCGCCCGATCGAGATCCAGGTGAGGATGGACAGTGCGCCGAGACCCAAGCACTCGGCCAGCGAGCCCACCGTCGCCAGTCGTTCCGTGATGATGTCGCCTCGATACGTTCGGCCATGGCGGACATATCGGGCGGCGATCGGGGCCGGTACCGGCAGGCCCGCGCGATGCAGCCGGTAAGTGATCGACCATTCCGTGAACGGGCGCGTCTGCTCCGCGCCACGCCAGATGTATTGGTCGGAAGAGAGCATGGAGACGAGCCCGCCCCGATGATAGTGGCGCAACACCAGCCGGCGATCCCGGCTGCGCACGTAATGCGCGGTGCCGCGGCCGCGTGCCGTACCCTCGAGCTCGCCGCGCGAGGTCCAGTAGCGGGGATCGAACCAGGCGGCGGTCAAATTGCGGGCCCGGGAGGCGTCGTATAGCATGGCGCCTCCCTCGATGACATCGTGCTTGACCTCCGACCCCAGCGGCCAGCGCCCGCTCACCGGGTACTCTCCGTGAAGTTGCCGCTCGACGGACCGCCTCTCACCGTCTGCATATTGAGACTCTCGGCGCTCGGCGACGCATGCCACGTCGTCCCGGTGGTCCGAATACTGCAGCGTGCATGGCCGCAGACGAAGCTGACATGGATCATCGGCAAAGCGGAATCGCGCCTGATGGAGCTCATCGATGGCGTGGAGTTTATCACCGTGGACAAGCGCGCCGGCTTTGCGGCGGGTCGCGATCTGCGCGCGCGCCTGCGCGGACGGCGCTTCGACGTGCTGCTGCACATGCAGCTGTCGCTGCGCGCCAGTCTTCTTTCGCTCCTCGTTCCGGCCGCCGTGCGGCTCGGGTTCGACAGAGCCCGTGCGCGCGAGCTGCAGTGGCTCTTCACCAATGCGCACGTCGCCCCGCGTTCCCGCGAGCACGTCCTCGACAGCTTTCTAGGGTTCCTCGATGCACTGGGAATCCACGAGCGCGCGCTGCGCTGGGACATTCCCCTGCCGTCCGCGGCGCTGGAATATGCCGAGAAGCTGATCCCCGACGCGCGTCCGACGCTCGTGATCAGCCCTTGTTCCAGTCACTCCAGGCGAAACTGGCGCCCGGAGGCGTACGCGGCCGTCGCCGGTCATGCCGTCCGGCGTCACGGGATGCGTGTGATCCTGGCGGGCGGACCGACGGTGACGGAGCGCGCAGTCGGTGCGGAGATCGAGCAGGCGGCGCATGTGCCGCTGGTGAACCAGATCGGACGCGACACGCTGCCGCAATTGCTGGCGCTGCTTTCGCGCGCCACCGCACTCCTGACGCCCGACTCGGGACCTGCCCACATGGCAACCATGGTGGGGACACCGGTGATCGGCCTCTACGCGGCAACGAACCCCGCGCGGAGCGGCCCATATCTCTCCCGCAGGTGGTGTGTCGACGCCTATCCGCAGGCCGCTCGCCGTTTTCGCGGCCGGGATCCGCAGCAGCTGCCCTGGACGGAAAAAATCGAGGAGCCCGGCGTGATGGACCTCGTCCAGGTGCCGCAGGTCACCGCAAAGCTCGATGAGTTGCTAGCATACAAGCTATGAGCGACATCCTCGTACCCGTCTCCCCCGGCGAGCTGCTCGACAAGATCACCATCCTCAGGATCAAGACGGCGCGCATCCTCGATGCCGCCAAGCTGGCCAACGTGCGGCTCGAGCTCGACCTGCTGGAGAGGACCTGGCGCGACTCGCGCTTCGCCGGCACTGACGTTTCGCGCGAGGAGCGCGCGCTGCAGGAGGTGAACGAGCGCCTGTGGGATATCGAGGATCGGATCCGCGAGAAGGAGGCCCGCCAGACTTTCGACCGTGACTTCATCGAGCTCGCGCGCGCCGTCTACCACTCGAACGACGAGCGCGCGGCGATCAAGAGGCGCATCAATCTGGCGCTGGGATCGCGCCTGGTCGAGGAGAAGTCATACCAGCATTATTAATGCGCTGGATCCCGGCTCCTGCCCGGCCCAGCGCGCCTCGGGCAAAAAGCGTGGTTTTTGCCCGAGGCCCCGCCACCTGCGGCGGCGGGGCACATCCTTGTGCCCGCTACGCGCTCGCGCCGCTTCATGATTCGGGGTCGACCGTCGCCGGTGGGAAACCAGTTACTGGGGCGGCGGCGGCGGTGGCTTGGGAGTCGGCGCCGCGGCGGGGGGCGTCATGGCCTGCGGCGTGATTGCGCCGGGCGAGACCGAGGCCGGCGCGGTCAGCCAGTGGTTGATTGCCTGCACTTCGTTGGGATCGAGAGTGCCGGCCGCATATCGCAGCCGCACGATGCTGATGATGTAGGCATAGCGGCTGGAAGCGTAGTTGGTCTTCGCCTGTACCAGTGTGCTCAACGCATTCAGGACGTCGACCTCGGTCTGCGTGCCCACGCGGTAGCCCGCCTCGGTCGCCCGGTACGCCGTCTGGCTGGAAGTCATCGCCTGTTGCAGCGCCTGTACGTGCGCGATCC
>JAGWPE010000285.1 GCA_028870635.1 Gammaproteobacteria bacterium
GCCCGCGTGGAGCAGCGCACCGACCTCGACAAGCTGGTCATCGACATCGAGACCAACGGCACCATCGACGCGGAGGAGGCGATCCGCCGCGCAGGCGCGATCCTCAAGGATCAGCTGTCGGTGTTCGTCGACCTGCAGGGCGAGGAAGAGGCCACGGCCAAGGTCTCCGAGATGCAGTTCGATCCGATCCTGCTGCGTCCCGTGGACGAGCTCGAGCTCACCGTCCGCAGCGCCAATTGCCTGAAGGCGGAGAACATCCACTACATCGGCGATCTGGTGCAGCGCACGGAGGTGGAGCTGCTGCGCACGCCGAACCTCGGCAAGAAGTCGCTGACGGAGATCAAGGAGGTGCTGCAGAGCCACGGGCTGATGCTCGGCATGCGCCTCGATGGCTGGCCGCCGGCGAGCCTGAAGCACGACGACAGCCGGGACGTAATCTAAGGTCGCCCCATGAGACACCAATTGACGGGCCGGCAGCTGTCGCGTAACAGCCCGCACCGGCATGCGCTGATGCGGAATATGAGCGTGTCGCTGCTGCGGCACGAGACCATTCGCACCACTTTGCCGAAGGCGAAGGAGCTGCGGCGGGTGGTCGAGCCGCTGATCACCCTGGGCAAGAAGGACGGGGACGCCAACCGGCGCCTCGCGTTCGCGCGGCTGCGCGATGCGGAGGTGGTCGAGAAGCTCTTCGCGGACCTGGGACCCCGGTTCAAGGCGCGTCCGGGCGGCTACACCCGCATCCTTCGCATGACGCCGCGGCCGGGCGACTCCGCGCCGATGGCGCTGATGCAGCTGGTCGAGGGACCGGCGGCGGCCGCGCCGGCCGAGGAGGCCGGCAAGAAGAAGACCCGCCGGCGCGCGAAGGCGAAAACCGAAGGCCAGACGAGCGCCGAGGGCGAGACGAAGCCGGGCGCCCGGAAGAAAGCCGCGGCGGCCTGATTCACAGCTTCAGGCTGATCCATTCTGAGGACTGATTGGCGCGCGGGCCCCCCTGGGCCCGCGCCGCCGTTTTTGCGCCGCCAAAGGCGATCCGTTACGCTCTGGCCACTTGGGAACAGCAAATAACCAAACCGACGAAGGCCGCCCTTCGCCGGCGGGGTCATTGACCAACCGAGGTGTCCTGCCATGAGTCTCTGGAATGAATTCAAAGAATTCGCCGTCAAGGGCAGCGTGATCGATCTGGCCGTGGGCTTCGTGATCGGCGGAGCGTTCGGGACGGTCGTCAGCTCGCTGGTGGCCAACGTCATCATGCCGCCGCTCGGACTCGTCATCGGGAGGGTCGACTTCAGCAAAATGGCGGTGCAGATCGGCACGGACCCCAAAGGCGGGGCGGTGCTGCTCAAGTACGGCATGTTCGTACAGGCGTGCTTTTCCTTCCTGATCATCGCGATCGCAATGTTCGCCATCATCAAGATGATCAACCGGCTGCGGCGCGCACCGCCGCCCGCCCTCGCCGCACCGCCGGCGCCGACGAAGTCTGAGGAGTTGCTCGGAGAGATCCGGGATCTGCTCGCAAAGCGCGCCTGACCCGACTTGCGCGACCGGCAGCGCTAATTTTCCGCTGATGCGGCGCGGAAGGCATCGCGGGTCAGGTTCTCGCAACCCGTGGCGGTCACCGCGAGGTCGTCCTCGATCCGGATGCCGCCGAATTTCCGCAGCGAATCGACACGGCTCCAGTTGATCCCGCTCGCGCGTTTATCGGCGCGGGCAGCCTCGAGAAGCTGCGGAATGAAATAGAGGCCGGGCTCCATGGTGACGACGAACCCTTCCTCCAGCACTCGAGTCAGGCGCAGGTAGGGGTGCCCTTCAGGACGGGGGATGTCGCCGCCGTCGGGGGAGCGCATGAAGCCGCCTGCATCATGGACCTCCAGGCCGAGGAGGTGGCCGATGCCGTGGGGGAGGAAGACGCTGGTGGTGGCCGTCGCGACTGCCTCATCGGCGCTGCAGGTGATGATGTCGGCTTCGCGCAATACGGCGGCGAGGAGCCGGTGGGCCTGCAGATGGACCTCACGCCAGTCGACCCGGGGTTTGACGGCCGAGCATAGGGATTGCTGCATGCGA
>JAGWPE010000286.1 GCA_028870635.1 Gammaproteobacteria bacterium
CCGCTCTTCGCCGACGGGCTGGTGACCCTCGAGGCACGGCGGCTTCGCGCGACGGAGCGCGGCAGGTTTCTGCTGCGGATCGTCGCGATGTGCTTCGACGCCTATCTCGTCCCCGAGGGAGTGCCTGCCGTGGGCGACGAGGCTGTACTGCCGCCCGAGGCGGCCGCGCCGCCCGAGGCGGCCGCGCCGCCCGAGGCACGCTTCTCGAAGGTCGTCTGAGCCGCGGCTGGGAGGGAAGATGCGCCTATCGTTCGCCAAATGCGTTGGGGCGGTAGCCTCGACGATCGGAGCGCGGGCTCGGAGGCATTCTGTAGGTCGAGGGAGCCGAGAACCCCGATATCTTCCATTGAGGGGCATCGTGCGATAGGGATTCCTGCGTATTGGCGGAGGCTGCGCAGATTGAGAGGATGGCGTCTGCCCGATCCGCGGCGTGCCAGGCGTGCCAGGTGGAAGCCCCATGTACCAGAACATTCTCGTCCCCGTGGATGGCAGCGACACGGCGGATCGGGCGCTGCGTGAAGCCATTCAGCTCGCGCGCAACCTTTCCTCGCGCATACGCATCATGCATGTCGTCAATAGCACGCCCTGGATCACACAGGGTGCGCCTGGAGTGATCGAGGAACTGGTCACCCAACTGCGCAGCACCGGTGAGTCGATCATCCACGAAGCCAAGACGGCCGTGCGCCAAGCGGGGATCGAAGTCGACCACCGGCTGATCGAAGCGATCGGCGAGCGCGCGGGCGAGATCATCGTCGGGGAGGCGAATGACTGGCCGGCCCACCTCATCGTGCTCGGCACGCACGGGCGGCGCGGCCTGAGGCGCCTGCTCGTGGGCGGCGATGCCGAGTACATCGTGCGGCACAGTCCGGTGCCGGTCCTCCTCATCCGCGGATCGTGACCAACGGCCTCGCTCATTGGAGCGCGCACGCCCACTCGCACCGGGCGCCGGGCGACGCACTCGTCATCGTGGACGTGCAGAACGACTTTCTGCCAGGTGGCGCGCTCGCCGTGGCGCGCGGGGATGAGGTAATCGAGCCATTGAATCGCTGCACCGCGGCGTTTGACCGGGACGGCCTGCCGATATTCGCAAGCCGCGACTGGCATCCACCCGATCATTGCTCCTTTCGGGCGCTGGGTGGCCCGTGGCCGGCCCATTGCATCGCCGGCACCGTCGGCGCGCAGTTCCCGGCGGCGCTCATCTTGCCGGCAAGCGTGACGGTCTTATCGAAAGCGACGCGGCGCGACCGCGAAGCTTATTCGGCATTCGAGGGAACGGGGCTCGCGGAACGACTGAAGGCTCTGAGAAGCAGGCGGATATTCGTCGGCGGCCTGGCCACTGACTACTGCGTCCGCGCCACCGCGCTCGATGCGCGCACCCTGGATCTCGAGGTATTCGTGCTGGCGGACGCCGTCCGCGCAGTCGATAACCGGGCTGATGACGGCGGGCGGGCATTGCGGGAGATGATCTCCAGGGGTGTCCGGCTTTGCTCCGCCCAGGAGCTGGCGGCATGACATGCGCGGCCACGGCGCTGCTGACCGATTTCTACCAGCTCACCATGGGCCACGCCTACTTCAAGCTCGGGATGAGCGAGACGGCGACGTTCGAGCTGTTCGTGCGCAAGCTGCCGGGCTCGCGCCGGTTTCTGCTGGCAGCCGGGCTCGAGCAGGCCCTGACGTACCTCGAGCAATGGCGCTTCGGCTCCGAGGAGCTCGAGTTCCTCGCGCGGCTCGGAGATTTCGACGAGCCTTTCCTCGATCGCCTGGCGCGGCTGCGGTTCACGGGAGACGTGTACGCCATGGCGGAAGGTACCGCCTTCTACGCCAACGAGCCGATCCTGCGGATCACGGCACCGATCCTCGAGGCTCAACTCCTCGAGAGCCGGCTCCTCAATATCGTTCATTTCCAGACATTGATCGCCAGCAAGGCGGCGCGGTGCGTGTTGGCGGCACGAGGCCGGCGACTCGTGGATTTCGGGCTGCGCCGCGCCCATGAGGCGGAGGCCGGGTTGTATGCCGCCAGGGCCGCCTACCTGGCAGGCTTTCACGCCACCGCGACGGTGGAAGCCGGCAGGCGCTTCGGCATCCCGCTCTCCGGCACGCTGGCACACTCCTTCATCGAAGCGCACGACCGCGAGGATGTCGCATTTTGCAACTTCGTGGAGAGTCAGCGCGGCACGACCTCGCTGTTGGTCGATACATACGACACGGAGCGCGCAGCTCACCGGGTGGCAAACCTGGCGCACGAGCTCGCCAAGCGCGCAGATCCGCGGCGCATCGAGGCCGTGCGGATCGACAGCGGCGATCTGGCGGCGCAGGCGCGGATCGTCAGAGGCGTTCTCGATGAGCACGGGTGCCGGGACATCCGGATCGTCCTGAGCGGCGGCCTCGATGAGCATGCCATTGAGGAGTTGCTGGCAGCCGGCGCTCCGGTGGACGCGTTCGGGGTGGGAACGTCCCTGGACGTTTCCGCCGACGCACCGGCACTCGACATGGTCTACAAGCTTCAGGCGTACTCGGGCTCACCCCGCCGCAAGCGCTCGCCCGGGAAGGCGACCTGGCCGGGCGTCAAACAGGTATTCCGGCGGCGCGGTGCGGGGCGCGAGGCGCTTGGCGATGAGATCGCGCTGCAGGGTGAGGACCCGGGCGGCGAGCCCTTGCTCGAGCAAGTGATGAGCCAGGGCCGCCGGCTCGCCGCGCCCGTTCCTCTCGCGGGCATCCGCGAAGGCTGCTCGCGGGAATTGCGCTCACTGCCGGCGGATGCGCGCCAGCTCGCCGAGGGCGGCGCATCCTATCCGGTCCGCATGTCCGAGGCGCTTTGCGCGCTTGCCGCGCAGGTGGATGCGCTCACTCCTTGAGCTCAGCCGGATCAGGCAGATCCGCCGCGGCCCGTCAGGTCGGCCGCGGCACCGCGGGCGCGTGCTCCGTGCTCACCGGGCTGCGAAATCGCTCCGGCTTCAAGACCAGCACGTCGCACTCGAGCGCATCCAACACTTTGTCGGCCGTATGGCCGAAAAGGGCGCGCTCGGGAAAGCTGCGGGAGGCGGAGCCCATGACCACGATTTGCGCGCGCTGCTCGCGTGCGAACACCGGAAGCGAGGTCTCGACGTGACCGGACTCGACACGCACACGCTCCTCAACGATGCCATGGCGCAACGCCATTTCCCGTACCCGGGCTTGAGCGGCTGCAAGCCGGCCAGCCAGTTGGGCGGGTATCGGTGGAGCGACGGCATGATAGATGTACACGGGCGCATCGCCCAGGGCACAGGCAATGGTCTTCGCCGCCCCGATGATCGTCTCCTCCAGCTGCTGAGGCGTCTCATGCGCATGCAGCGGATCGACAGCGGCAACGACGCCCCCAGTGGGGTACACATCGCGTGTCTTCAGCAGAAGAAGGGGGACCGGACACGCCTCGATCAGTCGAGTCTCCCGATACGCGAGCGTGCGCCGTGTCACTTCGCTCGTCAGCATCGCCGAGACGATCACCAGGTCGGGGCGGTGTCGCAACACCTGGCGGATCACTCCCTCGTACATCGGATAGTCCCAGCGGACGCTCGCCCGCACCTCGAGTCCCTGATCCCGGAGCTGATCCGCCAGGCGCTCGAGCCGCCGATGCTGCTCATCGACACGCGCGCCGATGCGTTCCTCGAGCAGCTCGCGACTGTCAACCGCCTGCACGATATCCGGCTCGTAGAGACTGAGGAACATCTCCACACCGGCCTGCAGGCCGCGAGCGATTCTCCCTGTCCGCTCGAGCAGCACCGGCGGCAACGCATCGGCGCTCGCGAGAGCCAGCATGAGGTGTCGCCAGATCATGGCCGAGCTTCCCGGCCTCTCAGCCCAGGCGCGTCGCGGTGCCGGGACTGTCGAGCGCGAGCTCCTCGCGCAGAGCGGCCTCGTCTTCCGGGCTCCCTTCGTCCTGCGGAATGCTCTCGTCCTCGTCAGCCGAAGCCTCCACGCGCCCTACCTCCTGCGCACGCAGCGACTGCATGGGCTCGGCCCAATCACTGCCCGACATCTCCGTCTCCGAGTACCCGAGGTCATCGCGTTCCACGTCGTCCACCGGTCCCGTCCAGTCCTCGGGAGGCTCCGCGAACGCGAGCGGCAGGCCGGCCCACATCTCCAGGTCGACCTCATCGATGTCACCACCGAACGTCTGCGTCTCGATGGTGCGCGAATTCGGGTCGTAGCCGACGACCTGGAAGATCTCACCTTTGTCCCAGCGCGCATACCACTGACCGATTCGCGCGCGGCCTACACCGGTATTCATGAGCTGCTCCCCGCGATTGACCGAGGCTGAGAGTGCGCAAAGCGCGGGCGCAATGAAATAAGGGCTATTGCGGATACGCCCGAGGCCACGAGGGCACGGCTCAGGGGCAATGCGTATTGATTCGCACGCCCCTCCGGGAAGAGTCTTCCGACCATGACTCTCCTCGATGAAGTGGCAGCAGCCCGGGTCCGCGACCAAGTGCCGCTGATGGTCGAGAAGGCCGTGCGAACCCTTTACGAGGAGCTGCACCACGCTGCGCCCCCGGCTGATCTCGCCCCTCAGACCCGTCTCGATGCCGATTTGGGGTTCGACAGCCTCGCCCGCATCGAGCTGCTGGAACGCCTGCAGCGCGCCTCGAGCATCGAGCTCCCGGAGAGCGCGCTCGAATGGATCCAGACCGTGGCCGACCTCGTGGACGCGCTGCGCAACGCTCAGTCGACGGGGGGTGGACTGCGAGCCAGCGGCCCTGCATCGTCCGTCCCGATCGTTGCCGCCGAGCCGCTGCTGCCCGCGGAAGAGCCTGTGGGCAGCGGTACTCTGACCGAAGTCATGATCTGGCGCGCGCACCGCCGGCCTGAAGCGGTCCATGTCATCTTGCTCGGTGAGCGCGCGCCCGTCGTGCTCACGAACGGCGGTTTGCTCGAGGGTGCGCGGGCGGTCGCGGCGGGACTGAAGCTGCGCGGCCTCTCGCCCGGCGCGATGGTGGCGCTCATGCTGCCGACGTCGGTCGAGTATCTGCACGCCTTCTTCGGCGTGCTGCTCGCCGGCGCCACGCCCGTTCCCCTCTACCCTCCCTCCCATCGCGCGCAGCTGCAGGAGCATGTCGAGCGGCATGCCGGGATTCTCACCAACGCCGGTGCGGAGGTCCTCGTCACCTTCCCGGCGGCGCAACCCGCGGCCCGTCGGCTGCGAGCGAAAGTGCGTGGACTGCGTCAGGTTATTTGCGTCGCGGACCTCGCCCGGCCGGGCCGGACTTGCCCCCTGCCGTCCCAGCCCTCGGCGCATTCCACCGCGCTGCTTCAGTACACCTCGGGCAGCACGGGCTCGCCGAAGGGCGTCGTCCTCTCGCATGCGCATCTGCTCGCCAACATCCGGGCGATGGGCACCGCGATCGGCGCGAGCAACCGCGACGTTTTCGTGAGCTGGCTGCCGCTCTATCACGACATGGGGCTCATCGGCGCTTGGCTCGGCTCGCTCTACTTCGGATGCCGGCTGATTCTGCTGCCGCCGACGGCGTTCCTCGCACGACCGGTGCGATGGCTGCGTGCGATCCATGAGCACCGCGGAACCCTGTCCGCCGCACCGAACTTCGGCTACGAGCTCGCCGCGCGGCGCGTGACGGACGATGAGGTGAAAGCCCTCGATCTGTCATCGCTGCGCGTTGCTTTCAACGGCGCAGAGGCCGTATCTGCCGAGACGCTCGCGCGGTTTCAGCAGCGCTTTGCAGCGTGCGGGCTCCGTCCGGAGGCGATGACGCCGGTGTATGGCCTTGCCGAAGCGGGGGTTGGTCTTACTTTCCCTGCGGTAGGCCGCACACCCATCGTGGACCACGTTGACCGTGCGCTCTTGGCACGCAGCGGCGAGGCACGCAAGGCGTCGGTGACCGCGCAGAGTATCGCCTCGTTCGTCTCCTGCGGCCGCCCGCTGCCCGGCTACCGGTTGCGGGTCGTCGACGAGCAGGGTTGCGAGGTCGCCGAGAGAGTCGAAGGCAACCTGCAGTTCATGGGACCCTCCGCGACGAGCGGCTACTACCGCAACGCGGCCGCGACGGCGAGCCTCCTCTGCGGCGAGTGGCGCAATACGGGCGACCTGGGGTACCTCGCAGGCGGTGAGCTCTACGTCACCGGCCGGGCGAAAGACATGATCATCCGCCGCGGCCAGCACATCTTCCCCGAGGGGATCGAGCGCGCCGTGGGTGAGATCGAGGGCATCCGCCGCGGATGTGTCGCGGCGTTGGGCACGCCGGCGGATGAAAGCGGAACCGAGAGATTGATCATCCTCGCAGAGACGCGCGAGACCGATCCCGCGCGCCGCCGGGAGCTCATCAGGTGTATCACCGAGGGCATCGCGGCGGTCATCGGTGAGCCCGCCGATGACATAGTCCTCCTCGAGCCGCACTCGATCCTCAAGACATCGAGCGGCAAGCTGCGGCGCGCCGCCACGCGCCAGGCTTTCCTCGAAGGCTCCCTGGGGCACGGAGCACGCGCATCCGCTCTCGATCTGCTGCGCAGCCCCATGCGTGCCGCGCGCCGCGCATTCGCCGGCGCACTTCGGCTGGCATTTGGCATCTATTCTTGCTGCGTCATTTTGATTTTCGCCGCTCCCGTCCTCTTCCTCACGACCGCGATCCGCGCCCCCGATCGGGCGTGGCGGCTCAATCACAACGGGGCAAGCCGGACACTGCGCGTACTGCGGATTCCGCTGACGATCACCTGGGAGGTTCCGTGCCCTCTGAATACGCCTCACGTCATCGCGGCCAATCACGCGAGCTATTCGGACGCCGTCATCATCTGCGCCGCCCTTGCAGCGCCTCACCGCTTCGTGGCGAAGGCCGAGCTGGCGCGGACCGTCATGCTCGGGCGACTCCTGCGTGGCCTTCGGACGGTGTTCATTGAACGCTTCACAGCCGAGCAGAGTCTCGCCGAGGTCAGGCGCATCCGCGATGCGCTTTGCGGCGGCGACTCGGTCATCATCTTTCCCGAGGGGACCTTCGCGGCCACGACGGGGCTACGCGCATTTCATCTCGGCGGCTTCCAGGCTGCGGTCATGGCCGGCGTTCCCGTGATTCCACTTGCGCTGCGTGGCACGCGCTCGCTGCTGCCCGATGGCCGATGGCTGCCCCGGCACGCGCCGCTGCGGCTGGTCATGGGTGCCCCGCTCAGCGCCCGCGACGGTGAGGAGCCTTTTACAGCGGCAGTGCGCCTGCGCGATGCCGCTCGCGCGCACATCCTGCGCCACTGTGGCGAGCCGGATTCGACCGGCTGATCAGCCCCGGCACCACCATGCAGTCGTCGCGTAGCGACACCTGCGGCTTTTCCTTATAGCGTCACAGGCCCGCGATGGTTAAGGTTTACCACCGGCTCACGCGTAAGAGGCTACTCCCGTGATGACTTGCGAACCCAAATCGGGATCGGAAGGCGCCCAGCGAGCGGAGGAGCGGACTTCCGGCCTGCCACTCAGTCAAGACATCGTCGCGAGGATAGCGCATGAGCTGCGCAGCCCGCTCGCTGTGATGTCCAATGTCTTGAAGGTCTACCGGGCGAGC
>JAGWPE010000287.1 GCA_028870635.1 Gammaproteobacteria bacterium
GGCTCGCCACGTGCGAGGCGCTCGATCATCTCGATGAAGTCGAGGTGAACCGTCTGCAGGATCTGCACAACGAGTACGAGGCGTTGAGGTTAGGTGCATGAAACGCACTCCCATGACCCTGCGCGGCGCCGAGGCACTGCGCACCGAGCTCAAGCGGCTGAAGAGCGAGGCCCGTCCCAGTGTGATCAAGGCGATCGCGGAGGCGCGCGGTCACGGTGACCTGTCCGAGAACGCGGAGTATCACGCCGCGCGCGAGCAGCAGGGCTTCATCGAGGGGCGCATCAAGGAGATCGAGACGAAGCTCGCCAGCGCCGAGATCATCGATCCCAGCAAGCTGACCAACACCGGCAAGGTCGTCTTCGGCGCCGTGGTGGAGCTGGAGGATCAGGACGACGGCAGCCGCGTGGTCTACCAGGTGGCGGGGGAAGACGAGGCCGACATCCGCGCCGGCCGCATCTCCATCACTTCGCCGATCGCGCGCGCCCTGGTCGGCAAGTCCGAGGGCGAGGTCGTCGATGTCTCCGCGCCGGGCGGGATCCGCTCCTACGAGATCGTGGCGGTCCGGTTCGAGCAATAGAAGGCTAGTCCGGGATTACGATCCGCGGGAGCTGCGGCCGCGGGCGGTAGAGGACCGCCACGTTGCCGATCCGGTGCACGAGCGAGCTGCCGGTGCGCCGGGCGAGATCCTCGAACATGGCGTCCCTGGCGTCCCGGTCGCCGCCGGGCGCCTTGATCTTGATGAGCTCGTGATCGGCGAGCGCCCGGTCGGTCTCGCGGGCGACCGCGTCCGTCAGTCCGGCCGAGCCCAGACGGACGACCGGCTGCAGCTCGTGCGCGAGGCCGCGCAGGTGGCGGCGCTGGCGGTCGGAAAGCGGTGCTGGAGACGACATCGTCGGGATTTTAGCCGGAAGAGGTGGATCAGCGCGAAGCCGGCGGCGATCTGCCTCGATCTGGGCGCCGCGAGGGGCCTGGAGCCGGCATGCGCGCCAGCGGCTCGGCCGCGGCAGCCGGGTGCCACCGATCCTCGCCGCATTGCCGGAACGGCAGATGGACCTGGTGCTTTCGGATATGACGCTCACCCAAGGTCTTGAAGGGCGGGGGGGATGCCCTGATCAAGGTTTTTCAAGGGGCAGGCTTGCAGGAGCTCGTTCGGGACGGACGCGGCCGTTTTGCCAAGGTGAAGCTGGTCAAGCCCGCCGCTTCCCGGGCCCGCAGTCCTGAAATGTATCTGCTGGCCAAGGATTTTCGCTTGGTGTAGCGTGCTCGAGGCCGGACCAGGTTCAGGAGTGCACAAACTGCCGGATGCCGGCAGGCGAGGCCGCATTTGAAGATGAATGATTTGACCAAGAACATCCTTCTATGGGTGGTGATCGTGTTCGTCCTGCTACTGGTTTTCAGCCGGTACATGCCGAGCGTGAGCCAGCAGGAGGAGATCAAATACTCCACCTTCCTGAACGATGTGAAGGCGCACCAGGTCGACAGCGTCACATTCCAGGGGAACATGCTCTACGGCGTGATGAAGGACCACACGCAGTTCAAGACGTACAACCCTGAGACCGACTACACGGCGCTGATCGGCAGCCTGGAGAAGAACGACGTCGGCATCGAGGGGCTGCCGCCGAAGCAGCCGAATTTCCTGGCGCAGCTGCTGCTGCAGCTCGCGCCGGCGCTGCTCCTGATCCTGGTCTTCGTGTACATGCTGCGGCAGATGCAGGGCGCCTCGGGCGGCCGGGGAGCCATGTCCTTCGGCAAGAGCCGGGCGCGCCTGCTCGGTGAGGATCAGGTGAACGTCACGTTTGCCGATGTGGCGGGCGTGGACGAGGCCAAGCAGGAGGTCTCGGAGATCGTCGACTTCCTCAAGGATCCGGGCAAGTTCCAGAAACTCGGCGGCAAGATTCCCAAGGGCGTGCTCATGGTGGGCTCGCCCGGCACGGGCAAGACGCTGCTCGCGCGCGCCATCGCGGGCGAGGCCAAGGTGCCCTTCTTCACGATCTCCGGCTCCGACTTCGTCGAGATGTTCGTCGGCGTGGGCGCCTCGCGCGTGCGCGACCTCTTCGAGCAGGCCAAGCAGAACAGCCCCTGCATCATCTTCATGGACGAGATCGACGCCGTCGGGCGCCACCGCGGCGCGGGCCTCGGCGGCGGCCACGACGAGCGCGAGCAGACGCTGAACCAGCTGCTCGTGGAGATGGACGGCTTCGAGGGCAACGAGGGCATCATCGTCATCGCGGCCACGAACCGGCCGGACGTGCTCGACCCGGCGCTGCTGCGCCCGGGCCGTTTCGACCGTCAGGTGGTCGTGCCCCTGCCGGATGTCCGCGGACGGGAGCAGATCCTGCGCGTGCACATGCGGCGTGTGCCGCTGGCCGATGACGTCAAGCCGGCGCTGATCGCGCGCGGCACCCCCGGCTTCTCCGGGGCGGACCTCGCCAACCTGGTCAACGAGGCCGCGCTGTTCGCGGCGCGCGCCAACCGGCGCATCGTCGGCATGGAGGAATTCGAGCGCGCCAAGGACAAGATCATGATGGGCGCAGAGCGCCGCTCCATGGTCATGACCGAGCAAGAGAAGCGCAATACCGCCTATCACGAGTCGGGCCATGCCATCGTCGGCCGCCTGGTGCCGGACCACGACCCGGTCTACAAGGTGAGCATCATCCCGCGCGGCCGCGCCCTGGGTGTCACCATGTTCCTGCCGGAGGACGACCGCTACAGCTACAGCAA
>JAGWPE010000288.1 GCA_028870635.1 Gammaproteobacteria bacterium
CCGGAGCCGCTCTCGCGTACTTCCTGGACCGCCGGAATGATCTCCACCAGCAGCTCGGGCCGTGCCACGCGGTGGAGATTGAGGCTGGGAGCGCCGCTCGCGAGCTCCAGGTACGGCCCGGTCTCCCCGCGTACCTGCAGAATGTTGAGCGCCTCATCCACCAGGAGGCTGGCCGGGGCAAATCGCGCGAGCAGCACACGATCCGCCTCGAGTTGCACCGAGTCCGCCGCCAGCGCCATGGATGCCTCCTCACCGGCCGCCTCGTGCGGTCGAGCGTATGACGTGCTGGCGCGAGTCGGCAAGTCAGGTGCGGCTCCCGTCGGGGCCGGTTTGCGCGCGTAGATCCGATGGTGCTTGTCGGTGAGCTCGAAGAGCTCGGACGCCTGCCCGACACTCTCGGATGGACCCAACATCAGAAAGCCGTGCGGCCGCAGCGAGTAATGAAACACGTGCATCACGCGCCGTTGGACGCCGGCATCGAGATAGATCAGCAGATTCCGGCAGCTCACCAGGTCCAGCCGCGAGAAAGGCGGGTCGCGGGTCACATCCTGACGCGCGAAGATACACATATCCCGGATGCTCTTGGCGATGCGATAGTGATCGTCCACTTTTACGAAAAACCGCGCCAGGCGCTCGGCGGAGACGTCCTGCGCGATGGTGTCCAGGTAGATCCCCGCTCGTGCTTTCTCGATTGCCGCCTCGCTCACGTCCGTGCCGAAGATTTGAATGCCTTCCGGGCTGAGCCGCTCGCCCAGGTAGTCCACCAGCGCCATCGCGATCGAGTACGTCTCCTCGCCCGTGGCGCACCCGGGGACCCAGATCCGGATGGGCTCCTTGGGTGAGCGCCCCTCGCACAGACTCGGAAATACCGACTGCGCCAGGCCCTCGAAGCACTCTGGATCGCGAAAGAAGCCGGTGACCCGAATGAGGAAATCCTGATACAGCGACGCCGCCTCGGCGGCGTCGCTTTCGATCAGAGCTACGTAGTCGGCGGGGTTCTCGATTCTCTGCAAAGCCATGCGCCGCGCAAGGCGCCGGCGCAGGGTACTGCGCTTGTAGTGCGTGAAATCCACGCCGTGCGCGCTGCGAAGCCGGCGAAAAATGCGTCGCAGCTGCTCCTCTTCTTCGGCCGCTGTGGCGGCTTCCGGTATCTCGCCGGAGGAGTCCGCCGGAGCACCGACCAGGCGCAGGTAGGGATGACCGCCGAGGCGCGCCAGCTCGCCCGCGATTTGACGGGGGTGCAACACGAAATCGGCGCATCCGGTCTCGATGGCGCTGCGAGGCATGCTGGGGAATCGCGCGCTCGAGGGCTCCTGCGCAAAAGTGATCCCGCCGTTGTGCTTGATCTGCTGCGTCCCGAGGGCGCCGTCCGAGTCGCCGCCGGAGAGAACGACGCCGATTGCTGCATCCCCACAGGTTTCGGCCAGTGACTTGAACAGCGCATCCACCGGCATGTGCCGCGCATGCCCCCGCACACGCGGGGACAGATGGAAGATGCGATCCTGAAGCGTGAGCGTGACGTTTGGCGGGATAACGTACACGTGGTCCGGCTCGACCTTCAGACCTTCCTCCGCCGGGACCACTTTCATCGTGGTCTTCTTCGCCAGGATCTCCGGCAACAAGCTCTGATGGGACGGATCCAGGTGCTGAACGACGATATACGCCATCCCGCCGCGGGGTGCGGCCGCCGCCAAAAGCTCCGAGACCGCCTCGAGTCCGCCAGCGGAGGCGCCGATAGCGACGATGGGGAAGGCGGTCGGTCGCATTGCACTCATAGGAGGTGGCTTTCAGCGGCCGAATTCTTTATCGCGTGCGGGTGGAGTATATACGCCTCCAGTTCCCTGTGAGCGCCGGGACGGCCGATAAGCCCGCGCCAGGCACGGCGCGGGGACTGATCATCCAGCATCAACCAGGCCCGGGGGGGAATCCAAGACGTCCTCCCTGACGTCTTATGGGTATACATATCGAAACCGGGGCTCCAAAGGGCGTCAGATGAGCGATGAGGAGACACTACGCCGGCTGGCCAGGGAAGCGATCACGGCAGAACGGGTTCCGGCCGGGCGGCCAAAGGACACGTGGGGCGGCAATGGAACAGGTGCCCTTTGCGATATTTGCGGCCTACCCATCCCCGACCACGAAATCGGATTTGAAGTCGAGTTTTCCCGGGAGACCGCTCCTGCGCGCACTTATCACCTTCACAGCCAATGCTTTGCAGCGTGGGAGCTCGAGCGCCACGCGCTCGAAGATCGAGCAGCCCCACGAGCGCTTTAACGGCAGGGGCTCTCGCCCCCGCGCCGCGAAGCAGGGGCGTTCGCCCGCTCCGGGCTCGTGCCCTGCTCCGGCGGCGGACAGCCGTCGCTTGTCAGGGGCGGATAAGGCAGGCAGCATGCCGGACGGTGAGCGCAACGTTAAAGACGGGGGAGAGTCGCCATGATGGCGCGACTCGGACCCTTGGGACGCTGCTCTATTGCGATAGAGCGGGGCGAGCGCGCGAAGCAGAATGGCTGGCGCTCGTCGCGTCCGTCGCCGCCGG
>JAGWPE010000289.1 GCA_028870635.1 Gammaproteobacteria bacterium
GGCGCGCGTCATCGACGGCTCGCTCTATGGCGAGCGGCTGACGGCCATCGCCGGGGTGGCCAACACCGGCTCCGACCGCAACTGGTGCGGGTCGATCTTCAACCAGGCCAACTGGTACGCCTTCGGCCGGCTGGCCTGGAATCCCGGCCTCTCGGCGCGGGAGATCGCCGAGGAGTGGGTGCGGATGACCTTCACCAGCGATCGGCGCTTCGTACGGCCGGTGGTGAAGATGATGATGGAATCGCGCGAGGCGGCGGTCGACTACATGACGCCGCTCGGACTTGCGAGCCAGATGGCGGCCGGCACCCACTTCGGTCCGGGCCCCTGGGTGGCGCCTGCCAGGGACACGCCGCCCGACTGGAGCAGCACTTACTATAGCCGCGCCGATGCGCAGGGTATCGGCTTCGATCGCACGGCGAGCGGGAGCGATGCGGTCGCGCAGTATTCCCCGCACGTCGCCGCGCAGCTCGGCAATCTTGCGACCTGTCCCGAGAGTCTCCTCCTCTGGTTCCATCACGTTTCCTGGGACTACCGCCTGCGCTCGGGTGAGACGCTGTGGGACTCCCTGGTGCTGCACTACGACCGCGGTGCTGCGTGGGTGAAGCAGGCGCGCAAGACCTGGGGCACGCTGTCAGCATACGTCGACAGCCAACGGTATCGGATGACGGCAGACTTCCTCGCGATCCAGGACAAAGATGCGCAGTGGTGGCGCGACGCCAGCATCGCCTACTTCCAGTCGATCTCGCATCGTCCGCTGCCCGCGGGGGTCGAGCCGCCCCCCGACACGCTCGCACATTACGAGGCGTTCTGCGTTCCTTACGTCGAAGGCTCCCCAGGGCGCCACCCGGCGTGCCCGCCCGCGCAGGTCACGGTGCCCCGATGAGAGATGGCTTCCCAGTCAACCATCCCGGATGGAGCCATCCGACCGGCGCGGGTTGTTTCCGGGTCACCAGTCCCACATGGAGCCGTCCTCCAGGCGCGCGACCGGCAGCTGCTTGGGGCTGTAGGGATAACGCTGCGCGAGCTTCTCATCGAGGGTGACGCCGTGCCCCGGACTCTCGCCACAATGCAGCCGCCCGTCGCGAAAGACATAGTCGTGAGGGAAGACCTCATCCGTCTGCTCGCTGTGCCGCATGTACTCCTGGATGCCGAAGTTGGGCACCCAGGTATCAAAGTGCAGCGCCGCCCCCATGGTGACCGGCGAGAGGTCGGTCGCGCCGTGAAAGCCGGTGCGCACCTGATACATCGCGGCCAGATCCGCGATACGCCGCACGTGGGTGATGCCCCCGGCATGCACGATCGTCGAGCGGATGAAATCGATGAGCCGCCGCTCGATGAGAAGCTTGCAGTCCCAGATGGAGTTGAATACCTCGCCCACCGCGAGCGGTGTGACCGAGTGGCGGCGGATGAGCTCGAAGCCGTCGGGATTGTCCGCCGGCGTCGCATCCTCCAGCCAGAAGAGCCTGTGCGGCTCGAGATCGCGCGCCAGCCGCGCCGCCTCCGTCGGCGTGAGGCGATGATGCACATCGTGCAGCAGCTCGAGCTTGCCGCCGTGGTCGGCGCGCAGCCGCTCGAAGAGCTTCGGCACGATGTCGAGATAGGGCGCAGTGGACCACTCGGTCTCGGCCGGCAGCTCGCTCTCCGCAGGCTCGTACGCGTCCTTGAGCCGCGAGACGCCGTAAGGCTTCTTCAGTCCCGGGACGCCGCACTGCGCCCGCACGGCGCGATAGCCCATGGAGACATACCGCGCCACTTCCGCGCTCGCCTCCTCGATGTCTTTTCCGTTCGCATGCCCATACACCAGCACGCCATCGCGCGAGCGCCCGCCGAGCAGGCGATAGAGCGGCAGCCCCGCCATCTTGCCGAGGATGTCCCAGAGCGCCACGTCCACCGCCGCGATGGCCGTCATGGTCACCGGTCCCCGCCGCCAGTAGGCGCCGCGATAGAGGAACTGCCAGGTATCCTCGATCCGTCCGGCGTCGCGCCCGATGAGATTTGGGATGACGTGATGCTCGAGGTACGCCGCCACGGCAAGCTCCCGGCCGTTGAGGGTCGCATCTCCCACCCCGAAAACCCCCGAGCGCGTCTCGATCTTGAGCGTCACGAAATTGCGCCCCGGACAGGTGACGATGACGCGGGCGGAGACGATTTCCCGGTCGCGGGAGGAGCCTTCCGCGCGACCCGCATCCGCCGGCGCTGCCGCTCGCGAAACCGGCTCAGACTGAGAATTTGCCATGAACAATAACTCCAATTTGGAATCCGGCGGCGCGTTGCATCCGGACCGCCTCTTTCCGGCGGACCCCGGCACCCGCGCCATCGCACGCCGACTCTACAACACCGTTCGCGCCCTGCCCATCATCAGCCCGCACGGTCACACCGACCCGCGCTGGTTCGCGCACGACGCGCCCTTCAGCGACCCGGTATCCCTTCTTCTGACACCGGATCACTACATCACCCGCATGCTCTACAGCCAGGGCCTGAGCCTCGAGGAGCTGGGCGTGACCCCGCTCGCCGGCGCCGCCCAGGCAGCTCTCGACCCGCGCCTCACCTGGCGCAAGTTCGCCGGGCACTACCATCTTTTCCGCGGCAC
>JAGWPE010000290.1 GCA_028870635.1 Gammaproteobacteria bacterium
GACGGTCCCGTCCGCACTGCCCACATACACCGCGCCGTAGGCGATGGCCGGCTGCGAGCGCGCGCGGATGGCCTGCGGGAACGCGAATGCCCATGCGAGCTTAAGATGCGCAACCGCGCCCGGCGCCAGCCCGGCAACGGAGCCCGGCGTGAAGCGGGAGTTGTCGTGTCCCCAGCCGAACGGCGCCGGTGTCTGCCCGAGGTCGAAGCTCGCCGCACGTCCGCGGCAGAGGGGCGCCGGGTGATTGGCCGTCCCGGAGCCCCCGGCGGATCCTCCGGTGAGATACGCCGCAACCTGCTCCTTCTGCGCGGCGACGAGCGAGCGGCCCTCCTCGGTCATCATGCCGCTCGTCAGCGCACTGACGATGGCAGAGGGCGACATCATCTGCAGGAACTGCTTCGCGGGCGCGCCGGGCTGCTGGCCTTCGTGGCAGGTGGCGCAGTGCTCGCGAAATACCCGCGCACCGGGCGTCGACTCCGGGCCAACTGGGCTCGTGCGCGGCCGTGCGGGCGCCGTCGCGGGCAGCGAGGTCAGCAGCAGTGCGAGCGCACACGGCAAGGCGAATCGATGCATCGCGTTCCCCCCGAAGTCGAATTGCAGGCGCCTAGAGCCGCTCGGGCGCCTCGATGAGCTCGCGCAGCGTGGCGAGAAACGCGGCCCCCGCCGCGCCGTCGACGACGCGGTGATCGGCCGAGAGAGTCAGTGTCATGACCTTTGCCACCGCCGGCGCTCCGTCGCGGGCCACGACGCGGTCTTCCGCCGCGCCGGCGGCAAGGATCGCCACCTGCGGGGGGTTGACGATCGCATCGAAGCGCGGCAGGCCGTACATGCCGAGGTTGGACAAAGTAAACGTCCCGCCGCCGATGTCCTCGCGTGTCAGGCTGCCGTCGCGCGCCCTCGCGGTGAGATCGGCCGCGGCAGCGGCGATCTCGGCGAGACTCTTCGTATCCGCGGCGCGCACCACGGGCGTGATGAGACCGCTCGGCGCGGCCACCGCGATCGCGATGTCCGCGTGCGGGAACTCGAGGACCTCATCGCCCTCGAGCCAGGAGTTGATCCCGGGATGCCGAACGAGCGCGAGCGCGCAGCCCCTCAGCAGCACGTCATTGACCGTGATGCGCCGGCCTGACTCCCGGCTCGCCTGCGCCGCCCGCCGCAGCAGCGCATCGCAGTGCGCATCGATGCTCAGCCGATAGTGCGGAATGGTCTGCTTCGACTCGAGGAGCCGCCGCGCGATGGTCGCGCGCGTGGCCGACAGGCGCTTGCGTACGGGCTCGTTGGCGTGCGCGGCTCCTGCCGCGGAGTCCTCTCCTGCCGCGGAGTCCTCTCCTGCCGCGGAGCTCTTTCCCGCCGTGATTCGTGCCGCATGGGCGGCCACATCCTCGCGCGTGACCCGGCCGTTGCGCCCCGTGCCGCGGACAGTGGTTATGTCGATGCCGAGGCTCTCCGCCAGGCGCCTCGCGATCGGGCTGATGCGCGCCTCCTCTTCCTCGGGCGGCGGTGCCACTGCCGGGGAATCGGCCATGAAAGCGGCCGCGGAACCGGCCCCGGAAGCGGCCGGGCTCGAGGCTTCCGGCTCGAATGACACCTGCGCCCCTCTGAAGTCCGTGATGAAGCGCTCGAGCTCGGCCTCGCTCACCTCCGGCGCGGCCAGCACCGCAAGGAGCGCTCCCACGGGCCGCAGGTCGCCCGCTCCGGCAACGATGCGCCGCAGCGTGCCGCTCGCCGGCGAGTCCACCGTGTTGACGATCTTCTCCGTCTCGACATCGAGCAGCGGCGCGCCCTTCTCGACCGCCTC
>JAGWPE010000029.1 GCA_028870635.1 Gammaproteobacteria bacterium
CGGCGGCTGATTCTGCTGCGGCAGATCGAGCTTCACCGCGTGCGTCATGACCGGCAGCGTGATGATGAGCGTCACCAGCAACACCAGCAGGACGTCGATGAGCGGCGTCGTGTTGATGTCACACATCGGGCCCGCGCTCGAGCCCCCGACATTCATGGCCATGTTTCGGGACTCCTCAATGCGCCTGGAAGTTCGTCAGGTCGGGCTCGGTGATGAAGGCCACCTTGACCATCCCGCCGCGCTGCAGCTCGTAGAGGACGTGGCCGATGGACTTGTAGCTGGCGTTCAAATCGCCCCGGATGTGAATCTCCGGCTGCGGAACCTTCACCGCCTCCTGCTCGATCATGGTCAGCAGCTGGTCGCTGTTCGGGATCATCTTGTCGTTCCAGTAGACGTTGCCCGCCTGGTCCACCGCGATGGTGATGTCCTGGGGCTTGGTCTGCGTCGGAATGTTGTTCGCATTCGGCAGCTTGACCGGTACCGTCTTGGTGATCACGGGGATCGTGATGAGAAAGATGATGAGCAGCACCAGCATGACGTCGACGAGCGGCGTCGTGTTGATGGTTGCCATCACGCTGGGCTCCTCACCCGAGCCTTGGACATTCATCGCCATAACGAAAAGCTCCTCACGCCCTGCGCAGGATGCGCGCGCGTGCCGGTAGGCAGATCAGCAGATCAATCAGGCCGGCCCGAGGCGCCGGCTCCGCGCCACGCGCGGAGCCGGCCTCGCGGCACTCTCGTGATTTCGACTCGTCTCTCACTTGCGGACGGCGGCGGCCGGAGCGGCCGCGGGACGCGCACCGCCCGTCTCGGTGCCGGCGCTCACGCGCGCGCCGCTGACGAGATAGGCGTGCAGGTCGCCCGCGAAATTGCTCAGCGCATCCTGCAGGACCTTGTTGCGGCCGAGCAGCCAGTTGTAGCCCCACACCGCGGGAACCGCGACGAAGAGGCCGAGAGCGGTCATGATGAGCGCGCCACCGACCGGGCCCGCCACCTTGTCGATGCTCGCCTGGCCGGCGAGGCCGATCGCGATGAGCGCGTTCATGACGCCCCACACCGTGCCGAAGAGGCCGACGAAGGGAGCCGAGGAGCCCACGGTGGCGAGGAAGCCCAGGCCCTTCGACATGTTGCTGTTGACCTGATCGACCGAGCGCTGCAGCGACATGGTGATCCACTCGTGCATGTCGATGCGGTCGGTGAGGCGCCCCTCGTGGTGCGATACGGCGCGCAGCCCATCCTCGGCCACGGCACGGAAGTTATCGCCCTTCTTCAGGCGCTCCACTCCGTCCTTGACGGAGGGTGCCGACCAAAACTGCTTCTCTGCGACGCGCGCGGACTGCTTCAGCCGGCGCTGATCCCACAGCTTCGTCAGGATGATGTACCAGGAAATCAGGGACATGAGCAGCAGCAGGGCGACGACGCCCTGAGCGACGATGTCGCCCGAGTTCAGGATACCGGTCAGGCCGTACGGGTTGTTGACGGTTGAGACTGCATTATTACCCATAAATTCCTCGAATCACGAAAGGGCCGCGATGGAAGTTGCGGCTTCAGAAAGAGAGAGACATAGGGAGAATCAGGGAGATCAGAACGAATCGGTCAGCTGGAACTTGATCGGCAGAGCCGTGCACACGGTCACCGCCTGGCCATTGCGCGTCTCCGGCTGAAAGTGCCCGGAGGTGGCCTTGGCATAGCGGACGGCGGCCTGGTCGAGACGCGAGCTGCCCGAGCTCTTCTGGATTGCCGGGTCACCGATTACCCGCCCGCCAGCGCCGATGCAGAGCTTGACGAGCGCCGTGCCCTGCTCGCCGAGGCGGCGGGACGCGTCAGGATAGTAATCGTCGGTCGAGGGGAAATCCC
>JAGWPE010000291.1 GCA_028870635.1 Gammaproteobacteria bacterium
ATTGCGACACTTCGCTTTGCGCGCGTGGCCGCGACGGCGATCGTGACCGCTCAGTTGGGCGGCACTCACGAACAGATCGCGACTGCCCTCAGCCATGCATGCGCCAATGATGACGCAATGCTGATCGAGGCTGACGGCCAAACCGACATCCGGCGCAGACGCTGGGCGATGGCGGATGCGATCAGCCGCGTTGTACGCCACGCATGTCAGATGATAGCCGCCGGCCAGGCGAGCTACCTGACCTCCGATCAACTGAAGGCGATGGACGTCGCCGGCCGAATTCTCGGCAGCAGGCCCCTCGGCTCCAGGCACCGCTTCGGTGCCGGCGCCATCGACCGGCTCGCCGGCCTGTACGAGCTGCACGAGATTGCGCAGCTCACCGCACGATTCCGGACAGCCGTCGACGGGTGCTTTCCCGCACGCCAGGCGGAGCGGATCAAGACACTCTTCGCCACGGCGTCCGCCCGGCTCTATGCCCTTCCGGTCAACGAGTTGCTCGCCGCGCTGGTGATCAACGGCGTCCGCTAGCGGCCGCCCGGCAACTCGCTAGCGGTAGCCCGCCAGCTTGCTGTGCGTGCGCTCGGCCTCGGCGCGCGACTCGGCATCCTCCGGCCGCTGCCAGCCGCGCAGGAGCTCCGCGAACTGGCCCGCGGGCAACGGCGGGCTGAAATGAAAGCCCTGGTACTGGTCGCAGCCGAGCGAGCGCAGGAACTTGAGCTGATCCGGGGTCTCGACCCCTTCCGCGACCACCTTGAGCCGCAGGCTGTGGGCGAGGGAAATGATGGCCTGCACGATCGAGGCGTCGACCTCGCAGTCGAGGTCCCGCACGAACGAGCGGTCGATCTTCAGCTTGTCGATCGGAAAGCGGCGCAGGTAGTTGATGCTCGAATAGCCCGTGCCGAAATCATCGACCGACACGAGCACGCCCATGCGGCTCAGCTGCTCGAGAATGGCGGCCGACTCCTCCGGATTGGTCATCACGGCGCTCTCCGTGAGCTCGATCTCGAGGAACCGCGCCTCGAGCCCCGCGCTCTTCAGTGCGCCGCCGATCACATCGAGCAGATCGCCCCGGCGGAACTGCGTCGCCGCCACGTTCACCGCCACCCGCAGGGCCGGAAGCCCGTTGCGCTGCCACTCGGCGCATTGGCGGCACGCTTCGCGCAGGACCCAGCCGCCGATCTCGTTGATGAGCCCGCACTCTTCCGCGAGCGGGATGAACTCCTGCGGCGCAATGAGACCGCGCTGCGGGTGACGCCAGCGGATCAGCGCCTCGGCACTGTAGACGTCGCCGCTCTCCGTGTCGGGCTTCGGCTGATAATGCAGCTCGAACTGGCCGGCCTCCATGGCCGCGTGCAGATCGCTCTCGAGGCTCACGCGCCCAACCGTGACGGCGTCCATACCCTGGGCAAAGCACTGGACATTGTTCCGGCCGCGCTGTTTGGCGCAGTACATCGCCGCATCGGCGCGGGCAATCAGACTGTCCGCGGAGTTGGCGTCTGTCGGATAGTAAGCGACACCAATGCTGGACGTGACGTGCAGCTCCACGCCGGAGACCTGCATGGGCGCCCGCAGCGCCTCCTTTGCGCGATGCGCAATGGCCACGGCATCTTCCGGCACGCCCGAGGGACTGATCACCACGATGAACTCGTCGCCGCCAGTGCGTGCCACGGTATCGATGTCACGCACGACGGAGCTCAGACGCCGCGATACCTCGTCGAGGACCGCATCGCCAGCCCTGTGGCCGAGCGAGTCGTTGATGAGCTTGAAGCGGTCGAGATCCACGACCAGCACGGCAAACGGCTGGCCGTCGCGGTTGGCATGCGCCATCGCCTGCGCCAGGCGGTCATCGAGCAACACCCGATTGGGCAGACCCGTGAGCGCGTCGTGCGTGGCGAGGTGGCGCAGCTGGCGATTGGCGGCCTCGAGCTTTTCCGTGCGCGCAGCCACCACGTTTTCCAGCGTCTCCACCTGAGCGCGCAGCGCCCGCTCGTACTGCCACTTGCGCGCGAGCGCGCTCGCGCACTGCAGCACCTCTATGGGCTCGAAGGGCTTCTTCAGGACGAGCAACCGGTCGGTCTGTCCGAGTCGCCTGACCACGTCACTCCAATCGTAGTCGGAGTGCGCCGAGCAGATGATCACCTGTACGTCCGGGTCGACTGCCCAGAGCCGCTCGATGGTCTCGAGCCCGTCCCATCCGGGAGGCATGCGCATGTCGATGAAGGCGATCGCGAACGGCCGGCCGGCGGCGGCGGCGCGCTGCGCACGCTCCACCCCCTCCTGGCCTTGCGAGGCGAATTCCAGGGCGTAACGCGCCCGCGGTCTCTCCTGCGCGGGAGCGTCCCCAAAGAGCAGCGACTCGACTCTGGCGAGGTCCGCCGCCGGCTCGGTGCCCGCACCCAGTATCTTGTCGAAATCCCGATGAATCGCCGGATTGTCATCGACGATGAGAATCCGGGGCTCTTCCTGGCCGTCCGTCTGCCCGTTGCGAGGCTCCGTCCCTGCGCCTCGCCCATCGGGCCGGCTGCCGCCGTCCAAAATCGTTCCAGACGATTTTGTCATGCGCTTCGCCTCTGCGGCTCCGCGGCGGCCGCCGAGACCGGCAGCCGCACCGTGAAGCACGCTCCCCGATTCAAACCCTCGCTGCGCGCGGTGAGCTCACCGCCCATTTCCTTCGCGAGAATCGCGCTCGCGTGCAGCCCGAAACCGTGACCTTCCTTCTTGGTCGTGAATCCGAACTCGAACAGCCGCTTCATCGCCCCCGCATCGATGCCGACTCCCGAGTCCTCCACGTCGATGGCGTAGAACCCCGCCGGTAACGCGCGCAGCCTCACCATGAGCTCTCGCGGCCCCTGCGTCCTGTCGCGAAGCGCATGGCGCGCGTTGCTCAGCAGGTTGCCGAGGATCTGCAGCAGCTTGTGCCGGTCCGCCATCGCCTTGCCCACGCCGCGATACTCACGGCGGACGGCGACCTGCGCGCTGGTCGAGAAGTGCATGAGGAGGGCGTGCTCGATCAGCTCCGCGACGTCGATCTCCTCGACGTTGCCGCCACGCCGTGCGTACGTCTGTTGCGCGGCGACGATCTTGCCGATGTGCTCGACATGTGTGACGACTGCCAGGGCCTCATCGCAAAGCGCACGATTCTCCGCGTTGAGGTGCTCCCCGAGCTGCCGCAGGTACCCCGGCAGCTCCTTGCCGCGCGGATCGCTTGCGAAGAACTCCCCGAGCCTGGGTCCCTGCTCCGTGATCAGCTGCGCGGCGCGCTCGATATTGCCGACCCGTGATGCCTTCAGGCGCGCCTGCAGCATCGTCGCCGACACGCCAAGGCTGTTGAGAACATTGCCGACGCTGTGGAGCACGCCGGTCGCGACCTCCGCCATGCCGGCATGACGGGACGCTTCCTGAACCTGTAACTGCAGCTGAAGCCGCCTTTCCTCCTGCTGCACTTGCTCTGTCACATCCCACGACACGCCGAGAAGGCGGCGCAGCCGGCCGCTCTCGTCGCGGGAGAGTCGCGCGTGAGCCTGCAGATGAATGGTCGCACCGCCCGGTGCCGATACGCGCACACGCAGCGCGCAAGTCTCCCGTTTCTCGGCCAGCGCCACGCGGAGCGCCGCTTTCAAGGCGGCCACGTCCTCCGGATAGAAGCTCGCCAGGAGCGCTCCCGGATGCTCGCGCGGATCGAGCCCTGCCGCCTTGATCGAGG
The DNA here is from genome assembly GCA_028870635.1 of Gammaproteobacteria bacterium. Lineage (GTDB taxonomy): Bacteria > Pseudomonadota > Gammaproteobacteria > Steroidobacterales > Steroidobacteraceae > 13-2-20CM-66-19. Next base: position 3,704 of record JAGWPE010000291.1, read on the forward strand.
GAATCTCGTTCTCGGTCCAGATGATCCGCCGTTGCGCGAGATCATACTCCCAACAGGCGATTCCCGCCGCCTCGGTCGCGAGGGTGAGCAGGCTCTTGCCGTGCTGCAGGCTCGCATTGAGCTCCGCGAGCCGCACCGCGTCCCGCCGCGTTCGCGACTCGAGGTGCGCGTCATAGAGCGTGGTGATCAGGGTGAGCGCGACCACTCCCAGGGCAATCATGCCGATCATCACGGCGAGCCAGTCGTTGTCGAGCGCCGCGCCGCCACCGTAGCAGTACGAGCCCGGGGCGAGCATCGAGGCCGCCATCGCGGTGTAGTGCATGCCCGCGATCGCAAGGCCCATCACGACGGCCGCGCCCGCGCGCGCGAGCTTCATGAGGCGCGACTCGCCGCTGCGCAGCAGGAAGAAGAGCCATAGCGCCACGAAAGAGGCGGTGACGGCGATGGCGATGGAGGCGGCAACCAGCACCGGACTGTAGGTGATCGCCGGCACGATCTGGATGGCCGCCATGCCGGTGTAGTGCATGCCGCAAATCCCGGCGCCCATCAGGACCGAGCTGGCCGCGAGTCGCCGCAAGGACAGGTCACGGCG
>JAGWPE010000292.1 GCA_028870635.1 Gammaproteobacteria bacterium
CGCTCGTTGAGCTGCTGCAGGGTCTCACGATCGAGGCCCTGCATGAGCGGCGCGACGAGCGCGGCGATTTGCGGGTGCGCGTGCAGCACCGCCGCCCGGATGAGAGGGACCGGAGCGTAGATCGGCTGATCGTGCTTGTCGTCCTCGAGGACTACGAGGCTCGCCGCGGCGATTCCCCCGTCAGTGGCATAGACCATCGCGGTGTTGGTGCCGTCGGTACGCGCCGCCGCGGCGGTGATCATCGCTGTGGTTTCCCCTCCCGCCAGCACGATGAGCTGGTCCGAGGTCAGCTTGAACCCATACGTGTCCTCGAGCGAGCGCAGCGTACCGGCATTGGCGAACTCGGCCGAGCAGGCCAGCACCACCTGGCCGCCCCCCGCTACCCAGCGTGCGAAGTCGCTCATGGTGCGCAGATGATAGGCATCGGCCACGTCCTTGCGCACCGCGAGCGCCCAGGCGTTGCTCGCAGGGGCGGGGGTGAGCCAGACGATGTGGTTCCTCGCATAGTCGAGCCGGGCGCCGAGCTCGTAGCCCTTCCTGAAATCCTTCCAGGCGGGATCCGCTGGCATATTGAAAAAGAGGCCGCCATTGCCCGTGTATTCGACGTAGAGATCGACTTCCCCATCGAGAAGGGCCCTGCGCACCACGGGAGTTGCGCCGAGCTTGAGGCGATCGACGGTGGGGATTCCGGCGGCGCTCAGGACCAGCCGGATCATCTCGCCGATCATGGCCGACTCGCTCGAGAGCTTCGAGGATACGACGACGGGGGAGCTGGCCCGCGCGGGTGCGGATGCAATCAGCGTAAGTGTCGCCGCGATGCAGAGCGCTTTGAAGATTCGCGCCACGTCTGGTCTCTACCCCTATGGCTACACGTTGTCCGCTGGTGCGTTGCGAGTCAAGCGCTATCATCGGGGGATGAAGAATTCCGCGCGAGCCGTCGTCATCGGGGGTGGGGTGGTCGGCGCCAGCGTGCTCTACCACCTCGCCAAGATCGGCTGGCAGGACGTTCTGCTCATCGAGAAGAGCGAGCTCACGGCCGGCTCCACGTGGCATGCGGCAGGCGGCATGCACACGTTCAATGGCGAGGCGAACATCTCGAAGCTGCAGAAATACACGATCGATCTCTATCGCGAGATCGAGGCGCTGTCCGGCCAGTCCTGCGGTCTGCACCCGAACGGCGGCCTCATGCTGGCGGCGACGCCCGGCGAGCTCGACAGCCTGAAGCTCATCTGCTCCCGCGCCCGCTACCTCGGGATGGAGACGGAGATGATCTCGCTCGAGGAGGCGAAGCGGCTGAACCCGCTCATCGACACGAGCTTCTTCATCGGTGCGCTCTGGCGTGCGGACGGGGGCCACTGCGACCCTTCCGGCACCACGCACGCTTACGTCAAGGCGGCTCGCCAGCTCGGCGCATCGGTGGAGCGTTTCACGCGCGTAGTTGCGCTCGCGCAGCGTCGGGACGGCACGTGGGATGTCGTGACCGACAAGGGGACGGTCCGGGCCGAGCATGTGGTCAATTGCGCCGGATTGTGGGCGCGCGAGATCGGGCATCTGGTGGGTCTGGAGCTGCCCGTGCTCGCGATGGAGCACCATTACCTCGTCACCGAGGACATTCCGGAGCTGCAGGGACGCGAGCGCGAGATCGTCAACACGACCGACTACGCGGGTGAGATCTACATGCGGCAGGAGCGGGCCGGAGCCCTGATCGGCACGTACGAGCCGCACGGGGTGGTCTGGTCGCCGGTGAAGACACCCGCTGATTTCTCCATGCAGCTGCTGCCCGAGGACTTCGAGCGCCTGGCGCCTTACTTCGAGGTCGGCTTTCAACACTTTCCCGCGCTCGGTCGCGCCGGTATCAAGAAGGCGATCAACGGCCCCTTCACCTTCGCCCCCGACGGCAACCCGCTCGTCGGGCCCGTTCGCGGCCTCGAGAACTTCTGGGTCGCCTGCGCCGTCATGGCGGGTTTCAGCCAAGGCGGAGGCATCGGGCTGGTGCTGTCGCGCTGGATGGCCGAAGGCGACCCGGGCCAGGACATCCTCTCCATGGATGTGGCGCGATTCGGCGCCTTCGCGACGCCCAAGTACACCTCCATCAAGGTTCCCGAGAATTACTCCAGGCGATTTCGCCTGGCTTATCCCAACGAGGAGCTGCCGGCGGCGCGCCCCGTGCGGCGCTCTCCGCTCTACCAGCGGCTCAAAGCCGCAGGAGCGGTGATGGGCGCGAATTTCGGGCTGGAGCATGCGCTCTGGTTCGCTCCCCCCGGCGTGGCGCCCGCCGAGACGCCGACCTATCGCCGCTCGGAGGCGTTCCCTTACGTTGGCGAAGAGTGCCGCGCGGTGCGCAACGCGGTCGGCCTGTACGAGACCACCAACTATGGAAAGTACGAGGTGACGGGCCGCGGAGCGCGCGGCTGGCTCGACCGGGTCTTCGCCTCGCGAATTCCGCGGCCCGGGCGGTTGCGGCTCGCGCCGATGCTCAATCCGGCCGGTCGGATCGTGGGGGACCTGACGATTGCCTGTCTGGCGGAGGATCGCTATGTGATCTTCGGATCCGGCTTTGCGGAGGAATTCCATCTCCGCTGGTTCTGGGCGTCCGGTATCCCGGCCGACGTGCTCGTGCGCTCGGCGGCATCGAGCCTGACGGGATTCTCCATCGCGGGGCCGAGGTCGCGGGAGCTGCTGCAGAGGCTCGTGCGGCCCGATCTCTCCGGCGGCGCGTTCAAGCTCTTTCAGGCGGTCGAGACGCCCGTAGGCTTCGCACCGGCCATCCTGATGCGATCCGGATTCACGGGCGAGCTCGGCTACGAAGTCTGGACTACGCCCGATTACCTGGAATCGCTCTACGATGACCTCCTCGAGGCGGGCAGGGACCTGGGTCTGGTGCATTTCGGCGGACGCGCGCTCTCCTCGCTGCGCCTCGAGAAGGGGTACGGCTCATTCAACAAGGATTTTCGCCCCGATTACACGCCGGGCGAGACGGGCCTCGATCGCTACATCGATTTCGACAAGCAGGCCTTCACCGGCCGCGCCGCGGCCCTCGCAGAGCGCGCCGCCGGCCCGAAGCGGCGGTTCGTGATCCTCGAGCTGCCCGGCGGCGACACCGAGGCGATCGGCTACGAGTCCATCCTGAAGGACGGCACGGCGGTCGGCTACGTAACCTCGGCGGCGTACGGCCACTGTACAGCCAGGAGCCTCGCTGCAGGCTATGTCCCGGCCTCGCTGGCGCGCGAGGGAGAGCGACTCGAAATCGACGTCTTCGGCGAGCTACGCGCCGCCATCGTCCGCCTGCAG
>JAGWPE010000293.1 GCA_028870635.1 Gammaproteobacteria bacterium
AGGTGTCCGCCTGGAGCGGCGTGGCGCTCCTGCACGGCACACTGCAGTCTTTCGATCATCCCCTGGGCATTGCCGATGCCTTCCTCTGCCTGGCGGCGGTCGGCATGGTGCTGGCACTGGTGCGAGCGATCACCGGCAACATCGCGGCAGGAATGGGGCTGCACGCCGGCTGGGTCTGGGTGATGTTGGTCGCCCACGGCCTGTCACAGCCGAATCACGCCTCCCCGCTCGGCTTTCTCATCAGCCGGCACGATGGCTTCACCGGCTGGCTGGTGCTCGGCTGGACGGTGCTCTTGGGCTTCGGCCTCTCGCGGTTCTACGTCAGGCGAAGGCAGCGATAGTACGGCTCAGGCGCGGCTGTCTGAAGGCTGGCGCAATATCGGCTACGCCGCTTTGTGGAGCCGCTCCAGCTCCGCCAGGAGCTTGCCGTGCAAGCCGCCGAAGCCGCCGTTGCTCATGATGAGCGCATGATCGCCCGGCCGTAGAGTCTGCGCGAGATCCCGCGCGAGCACGCTCACATCGCCGCGCCCGTGGCCGCGACCGCCTAGCGCCGCGAGTACGTCGCCAGCATCCCAGCCGAGGTCAGCGGGCGTATACAGCCAAATCTCGTCCGCTCCGGCCAGGGAGCCCGCGAGCGAGTCGCGATGTACGCCCATGCGCATCGTGTTGGAACGAGGCTCCAAGACGGCAACTATCCGCGCAGATCCGACGCGCCGCCTCAACCCATCGACCGTGGTCGCTATCGCCGTCGGGTGATGAGCGAAGTCATCGTACACGCGGACGCCGTTCACCTCACCACGAAGCTGCATGCGGCGCGCCACCCCTGTGAACGAATGCAGCGCCTCAATTGAGCGCTCGACAGCGACGCCGGCGTGCCGCGCGGCTGCGATCGCCGCAAGCGCGTTCTCCATGTTGTGCCCGCCGATGAGCCCCCACTGCACCGTGCCCCGCCTCTGGCCCTCCTCGAGAACGTCGAAGCAGGAGAAATCCTCGACGCCGCCTGCGGCGCGGCCCGTCCAATGCGCCTCCGAAAGAGCGTGACCGGAGAAACCCTCGCGCGGGGTCCAGCATCCCATCGCCAGCGTCTCTTTCAGACGCTCATCCGCGGCATTCCAGAGGATGCGGCCGCCGCCCGGCACCGTCCTCACCAGGTGATGAAACTGCCGCTCGATCGCCGCGACGTCCGGATAGATGTCGGCGTGGTCGTACTCGAGGTTGTTCAGGATCAGCGTGCGCGGGCGGTAATGGACGAACTTCGCCCGCTTGTCGAAGAAAGCGGTGTCGTACTCATCCGCCTCGATGACGAAGAAGGGCGCGGCGCCGAGCCGCGCGCTGGTCTCGAAGTTCGCCGGCACGCCGCCGATCAGGAATCCGGGCTGCAGCCCCGCATGCTCTAGAATCCAGGCAAGAAGGGAGGAGGTGGTGGTCTTGCCGTGCGTTCCCGCCACGGCCAGTACCCACCTGTCGCGCAGCACCTCGCGCGACAGCCACTCCGGACCCGATGCGTACGGGATGCCACGGTCGAGCAGCGCCTCGATGACCGGCTGGCCGCGTCTCATGACATTGCCTACGACCACCACATCGGGGGCAGGGTCGAGCTGCGCCGCGTCGTAGCCTTCGATGAGCTCGATCCCGAGCGCCTCGAGCTGCGTGCTCATCGGAGGGTATACGTTCCGGTCGGAACCGGTGACGCGATGGCCGGCGGTGCGCGCGATCGCGGCGATGCCGCCCATGAAAGTCCCGCAAACTCCGAGAATGTGCACGTGCATAATGAGCGGGGATTCTACAGATCATCGTTCGTCCAGTTGCAACACATCGCCGACACTGCCGACGCCGTCACCGATCTCGCAGCGCGCCTCGCGGCGCACACGAGCATCGGCCTCGACACCGAATTCCTCCGCGAGCGCACCTATCGCGCGGAGCTCTGCCTCATCCAGGTGTCGGCTGACGACGACGCCGCATGCATCGATCCGATCGCGGTAACGGAGCTCGCCGCGCTCGGCGGACCGCTTACCTCAGGCGGCGTCGTGAAGGTGATGCATGCCTCGCGCCAGGACCTCGAGGTCCTTCTGCCGGCGGTCGGGCTGGTGCGGCCCGTGTTTGATACGCAGATCGCGGCCGCGCTCGCAGGCTTCGCCGCCCAGGTCGGCTATGGGGAGCTCGTGCGCCGGCTGCTCGGCATAGAGCTGCCGAAGGCGCATACGCGAACCGATTGGTCACGCCGGCCGCTCTCACCGGAGCAGATCGAGTACGCCCTGGATGACGTGCGGCACCTCGTGCCCTTGAAGCTCGTGCTCGAGGAGAGGCTCGAGAAGCTCGGCAGGCTGCCTTGGCTCGCCGAGGAGCTCGCAGGGCTCGCGGACGCGCGCGCCCTCGCCACGGAACCGGAGGAGGCATGGCGGCGCGTGAAAGGCCTGCGGGGCCTCGACGCAGCGCGGGAGAGGCTCGCGCGCGAGCTGGCTGCCTGGCGCGAGCGCCGCGCCATGGAGCGGAATCGGCCGCGCGGCTGGATTCTGGATGATGCCGCGCTGCGTGAGCTGATCGTGCGCGTACCGCGGTCCCGAGCGGCATTGGAGGCGATCGGCGAAGTGCCGGCAGGCGTGCTGCGCCATTGCGGCGATGAGCTGCTCGCCTGCATCGCGGCGGCGAAGGTCCCCGATCCGGCTCCGGCTCTCGACATGCGGCAGCGCCCGGACCCTGTCAAAGCCGCGCTGGTGAAGAAGCTCGGCGCCGTGCATCAGGCAGTAGCGACGGAGCTGGACGTCAGCCCAGAGGTGCTCGCCACGCGGCGCGATCTCGAGCGGCTGGCCGAGGGCGGCGAGGATATCGCGGCGCTGCGCGGCTGGCGCCGTGCCGTCATCGGCGAGAAGCTGCTCGAAGCAATGTAAGAGCGTCCTGCGGTTCGCCGATCGTGGCCCGCTCCCGCTTCGTCCGAAGCTTACGCTGCGCTCTTACCTGCCGAGAGCGCGCTCCAGGCGCTGCTCAACCTCGCCTACCGGGCCTTCGGCGTTGATAGTGCGAAGCAGGGCCTGCCCCCGGTAATAGTCGACCAGAGGACGGGTCTGCTGCTCGTACACCTTCAGGCGCTCGGCCACCGTGGCCTCGTTGTCGTCCGGCCGCTGGAACAGCCGGTGGGGCTTGCCGGTCTTCGGGCACGGCTCGCGCTCGG
>JAGWPE010000294.1 GCA_028870635.1 Gammaproteobacteria bacterium
CGTTGGCGGCAGAGCACCGGCGATACCGGCATCTTTCCTGCGCTCGAGCAGACTTTCGTCGGCGCGGACGGTGCACAGGTCATCCGGGCGCATTTCGCGCCGCTCGGCACTTCCACGCCCGCGCCCGTGCTCGTTTTCCTGGAGGACACGAGTCTGATCACGGAGAAAGTGCAGCAGTCGAAGCTCGCGGCCCTCGGGCGCTTGAGCGCCAGCATCGCGCACGAGATCCGCAATCCCGTCGGCGCCATGAGCCACGCGGGGCAGCTGCTCGCCGAATCGCCGCATCTGGAGGCGCAGGAGCGGCGGCTGACCGAGATCATCCGCAACAATGCCGAGCGGGTGAGCGGGATCATCGACAGTGTGCTCAGGCTCTCGCGCCGGGAGGAGGCGCGGCTCGAGCCCCTGCCGCTACAGACCTGGAGCGAGGAGTTTTGCGAGGAGTTCGGCGAGACCATGCAGTGGCCGCGCGAGCGGCTGCGGGTGAGCGGCCCGTCGGTCGAGATCGAGGTTCGCTTCGATCCCGGCCAGCTGCGGCAGATCGCCTGGAATCTCTGCGAGAATGCGATGCGCTACGCTTATCCGGACCGGCAGGCGCTGGGCGCCGAGGACGCCATCGAGATGCGCTGCGGCCGCCTGGCCTCGAACGGTCGCCCCTACCTGGAGATTGCCGACCGGGGACCCGGCGTCGCGCGGGAGCACATGGACCGCATCTTCGAGCCGTTCTTTACCGGCGGCCGGGGGACGGGACTGGGTCTCTTTTTGGCCCGGGAGCTGGCCCAGACCAATGGCGCTACGCTGCTCTATGAGCCGCGTCACGGCGGCGGCAGCGTATTTAGGCTGGTATTCGCAGACCCTCGACGCTGGGAGGTCGAGCCTTGAACGCACCTTTGACGAGCGCCCGCCCCGAGCCGGTCAAGCCGGCCGTGCTGATCGTTGACGACGAGCCAGACCTGCTCGAGCTCGTCAGCCTCACCCTGAGCCGCATGAACCTGCGCACCCGGACGGCGTCCGATGCCAGCACCGCCCGCAAGCTCCTCAAGAGCGAGGCATTCGACCTCTGCCTCACCGATATGCGGCTGCCCGACGGGGACGGCCTCGACCTCGTGGCCTGGATCCAGGAGAACCGCGCGGCCGTGCCGGTCGCCGTGATCACCGCACACGGCAACGTCGAGTCGGCCGTGCGCGCGCTGAAACTCGGCGCCTTCGATTTCGTCTCCAAGCCGCTCGACCTCGGGGTGCTGCGCAAGCTCGTGGGCAGCGCCATCCGGCTGGGATCCGGCGGCTCCCCGGATGTCTCGGCGGATCCCAGCGGCGCGCGCCTCATCGGCCATTCACCCGTCATGGAGCAGCTGCGCGAGATGATCTCGCGAGTCTCCCGCAGCCAGGCGCCGGTGCACATCTGCGGCGAGTCCGGCACCGGCAAGGAGCTGGTCGCCCGCATGATCCATGAATCGGGCGCCCGCCGCGAAGGCCCGTTCGTCGCCGTCAACTGCGGCGCGATCCCGACGGAGCTGATGGAAAGCGAGTTCTTCGGTCACAAGCGCGGCAGCTTCACGGGCGCCGTCGCCGACAAGAAGGGACTCGTGCAGAGCGCCGAGGGCGGCACGCTGTTCCTCGATGAGGTCGCGGACCTGCCGCTGCACATGCAGGTGAAACTGCTGCGCGTCGTGCAGGAGAAAACCGTGCGGCCGGTCGGCGAGTCGCGGGAAGAGACGGTCGATGTCCGGATTCTTTCCGCGACCCACAAGAATCTCGCCGAGCTGGTGGCCCAGGGACTCTTCCGCGAGGACCTGTTCTACCGCATCAACGTCATCGAGCTGCGCGTGCCCGCGCTGCGGGAGCGGACGGAGGACATCCCGGAGATCGCCCAGGCGATCCTGGAGAGACTCGGCCGGCGCTCCGGCTTGCAGCCTCCACGCTTGGCGGAGGACGCCCTGGAGCTGCTGAAGTCGTATCCCTTTCCGGGAAACGTGCGTGAGCTCGAGAACGTTCTCGAGCGCGCACTGACGCTTTGCGTTGGCGGCGTGATCACCGCCGAGCACATCAAGCTGCGCGCCACCTCGCGCCCGTCGGCGCCCCCGTCCCTCCCGGCTGCCACGGCCGCCGCGGCGGGTAACGCCGCCCTGGGAGAGCACCTCGAGGA
>JAGWPE010000295.1 GCA_028870635.1 Gammaproteobacteria bacterium
GGCGTCCGGCACGGCTACAGCGGGCTGATCGCGGGCGATCTCATCCCTCTCGGGCCCCGCGACGTCGGCGGCATCATCGAGCTCGGCGGCACGATGCTCGGCACCAGCCGCTGCCCCGCGTTCCTCACCGACGAGGGCCAGGAATCCAGCCATGTTATTGAAAGACCTCTGTACGCCTGATGTGGTCTCGTGCACCGCCGACAACAGCGCCCTGCACGCCGCGAGGCTCATGCGGCAGTATCACGTGGGCGATGTGGTCGTGGTGGAGGGCGCAGACGCCGATGCATCACCGGTCGGCGTGGTGACGGACCGGGACATCGTGGTCGAAGTCCTCGGGAGGGAGCTCGACCCAGCGAGAGTGACCCTGCGGCAGATCATGAGAGCGCCGGCCGTGATCGCCAGCACGTCCGAGGACGTCGCGCAGGCGGTCGAGCGCATGAAGGCGCACGGGGTGCGGCGCATACCGGTCGTGGACGAGCACTCCAAGCTCGCCGGCATTCTCTCCCTCGACGACCTGTTGAAGCGCCTGGCGGCCGATGCGGCGATCCTCACCGACATCGTGGCTCGCGAGCAGGACCGCGAGCGCCGGACCCGCCGGTGAGCATCCGATCATGAACGTCGGCAGCATCTGCAATCGCCAGGTGATCACCGCGAGCCCCATGCTCGATGTGCAGGCGGCAGCCGAGCTCATGCGCCAGGAGCATGTCGGCTTCCTGGTGGTCGTCCCCGAGCGGCCGCGCGGACCACAACCGCCGCTCGGCGTACTCACCGACCGGGACATCGTGGTCGGCGTGGTCGCCAAGGGCGCCAACCCGGCCTCACTCAAGGTCGGCGACGTGATGAGCATGCAGCCGGCCGTGGCCGCAGAGAGCGATGCGATCGACCTCGCGCTGAGAACCATGCGCAGAGCGGGAGTCCGGCGGCTTCCCGTCGTCAACGACCATGGCGAGGTCGTCGGCGTGCTCTCCCTCGACGACCTGCTCGAGTTCCTCGCCCATGAGATGGACAGCCTCTCCGGCGCGGTCCGCAACGGCCGCCGGATGGAGCGCGACGCCCGGACCTGAAAGCGCTCAGCGCGCGCCGCGCGCCGGCTTCACCAACAGAAAGTCGGCATCGAGCGACTCGATCAGACGCCCGGTCAGCGTGCCCACCAGGGCTGTCAGCGCCTTGCGATGCGTGAGCGCGCCCAGCACGATGAGGTCGAAATTGCGGCGCGCGCAGAACTCCCGCAGCGCCTCGGCCGGGTCACCGGCGATCAGATGGCACGCCGTACCCTCGAGGCCGGCAGCCCGCGCACACTCGGCGAGCGCGGTGCGCCGGGCCTCGAAGGCGGGCGACAACGCGCTCTCGAATCGGCCGGCATGCACGATCTCCACCGCTCCTCGCGCCAGTTTCGCCCAGCCGGCAGCGGCTCGCAGGATCGCGCCGGTCAACTGTTCCGATTCCTCCGAGGAGACGTCGATCGCGGCCGCGATGGCCGAATGCGTCTTCCACGGCCGGCCCCGGGTGAGCAGTAGCGGCGCAGGGCATGCGCTCACCAGTTCCCAGTCGTTGGGGTCGAGCGGCGCACCCTGCGCGGCCCCGCGGACGACGAGATCTGGCCGGCCATGCTTGACGGCGCGCACGATGCCCTCGTATAGGGGACTCTCGCACGCGACGCTCAGCGAGATGTCCATCTCGCCGGCGCCCAGCCCCTGCCGCAGCGCCTCGAGGTAGCGCCGCGATTCGACGAGGCAGATGTCCTCGGCGCGCGCGGCTGCCTCGGGCTCGTACTGATGCTGGCGGTTGAAGGCTGCCTCGGAGTCGCACACGAACAGCTCGAGGTTTGCCCCCGTCAGACGCGCCAGCGCCACGGCTTTCTCGGCCACTCGCCTCGCCTGGCTGCCATCGCGATCCACGCTCGCCAGGATCGACCGGATCTCGTTGCTCATTGGGGAAGAAGTACCCCAACGGGACGGCCGCCCGCATCCGCATTCATACGGATCGTTGGGCGCGGCGGGCGCGGGATACTCGGCGCAGATCCCGCCAAGGTCCAACATGAAGCCCCTCGAGGACGCCTCAGCCCTCCTGCTCCCGCAGCTCACCATCGCCGGCCGCATAGGGCTTGCGGTGGCCATGGCCGTCGTCATGGGCCTGGCGTTCGAAGGCGTATACAAGCACGAGGAGCGCACGAGTCCCGGCGGCATCCGGACCTTCCCGACGCTGACCGTGCTCGGCCTCGTGCTCTACTTCCTGGAGCCGAGCAATCTCGTTCCATACGTCGCCGGGCTCGCAGCCGTCTCCCTGTGGCTATACGCGCACATCCGCAGCGGAACCGCTCCGCGCGAGCCCGCGAGCGACCCACCCCGCCCAGGTCTCATGGTCCCCGCCACGAACCTGCTGGCCTACACGCTGGGGCCGGCCGCCCTGACCGAGCCTCCCTGGATCGTCGTCGCCGTCGCGGTGGCGACGGTGCTGCTCCTGGAGAGCCGCGGGGCGCTGCACCGCTTGGTGCGGCAGATCCCCTCGGACGAGATCTTCACTCTGGGCAAGTTCCTGATCCTCGCCGGCGTCATCCTGCCGCTGCTCCCCGACCACCCGATCAGCGACTGGACTCCCATTACGCCGTTCAAAGCGTGGCTCGCGCTCGTCGCCGTATCCTCGCTCTCGTACGCGAGTTATCTCCTGCAGCGTTATGCGCCGGCGCGGTCTGGCGCCCTGTGGCCGGCCGTCCTCGGCGGCGCCTACTCCTCGACCGTGACCACCGTCGCGCTCGCGCGCGAGCAAGGGCGATTGGGGCCGCTCGCGCGGGCCCGACCCGACCTTGCGATCGGCATCATCGTCGCCACCGCCGTCATGTATCTGCGCATCAACACGGTGATCGCCTTCTTCAATGCACAGCTCGGGTTGCTGCTCCTGCCGGCGACCGCGGTCTGTTTCGCCCTCGCCGCGGCGATCTCCGCCTGGCTGTGGCTGCGGCGTCCGTCCGAAGCCGCACCCGCCGGCGCGAAGCTGCCTGCCGCGAACCCGCTGCAGCTCGGCACCGCGGTCACCTTCGCAAGCCTGTACGTGATTCTGGCCGTGGCCTCGGCATGGGTGAGCCATCGGTTCGGCGAGCGCGGCATCTTTACCCTCGCAGCCTTCACGGGACTGACGGACGTCGATCCGTTCGTGCTGAGCCTCGCACAAGGCGGAGTCGCCGGGATGTCCCTGCGCGCGGCGGCGGCGGCCATTCTGGTGGCAGCCTCATCCAACAATGTGCTGAAAGGCTGCTGCGCGCTCGCATTCGGCGGCTCCCGCGCGGCTCGTCCGGCGGCGCTGGCGCTTTTTCTGCTGGCGGGCCTCGGAGCGGGTCTTGCGCTGTTGTATGCGCGCTGACCGTATCCGCATTGATACGGATCGAATCGGAGCGGCCGCGCTGCTATTTTCAGCGGTGAACCAAAGAAATCCGAGAGGAGAGTGCCATGAACGTCGTTCGTTGGGATCCATTTGCAAATATGGATGAAATGTTCGCACGGATGCCGAGCCTGCTGGGACGCTGGCCGCGCTGGGCGGGCGACGGCGAAGGAGCGGTCGAGTGGTCGCCGACGGTGGACATCAGCGAGACCGAGGGGGAGTATCTGCTGAAGGCGCAGCTGCCCGCCGTGAAGAAGGAGGACGTTCACGTCACCTTCGACGACGGCATGCTGACGATCAGCGGCGAGCGCAAGCAGGAGAAGGAGGAGAAGGGAGAGAAATACCATCGCATCGAGAGCCTCCACGGCTCCTTCTCGCGCAGCTTCTCGCTGCCCGATGCGATCGAACCCGCCGCCATCCGCGCGGATTCGAAGGATGGCGTGATCACGGTGCACGTGCCGAAGAGCAAGACCGAGGCGAAGAAGCCCAAGGAGATCAAGATCCTGTAATCCCATCCCGCGGCATGGGCGGCGGCCGCGCAGGCCGCCGCTTTTTTATGCCGCGAGGGATTGCAGATCGAGGCTCATCTCCATGATGCCGCGCTCGGCCAGCCGTGCCGTGAATCCGAGCGCCGCACCGAGGCCGAGCATGCATGCATTGCCGCTCAGCACGCTGCTCGTCATCCGCGCCGTGCCGCGATCGCGGCAGTAACGGACGAGCTTGCCCAGCAGGAGACTGCCGAGTCCGTGGCGCTTGAAATCCGAGCGCACCAGGATGGCGAAGTCCGCCTCGAGGTTGTCGGGATCCGTCGAGACCCGCGCAACCCCGAGCGTCTCGGCTTCGCCCTGTGCGTGCGGCTCCTCCGCGATGAACGCCATCTCCCGGTCATAATCGATCTGCGTCAGCCGCGCGATCTCGGCATCCGGCAGCTCACGGAATGTGGAGAGAAAACGCGCGTGCAGATCCTCGCGCGAGCATCGCGACAGAAAGCGCTTGTGCTGCGCGAAGTCCTCCGGCCGGATGGGCCGCAGGCGCAGCAGCCGGCCGTCGAGCGGCACTGTCTCCTCGAGCTCCGCCGGATAGGGACGGATGGCGAAGCGCTCGCTGCCGCGCAGTGCGGCGCGCTCGAGCCGCACGCGCGCATCCAGCGCAATCACGCCATCCTGATCGGCGAGCAGCGGGTTGACATCGAGCTCGACGATCTCGGGCACATCGGCCACGAGCTGCGAGAGCGCTACGAGCGCGCGCTCGAGCGCGCCCAGGTCGGCCGGCGGGCGCTCGCGATACCCGAGCAGCAGCCGATGGATGCGCGTTCTGCCGATGAGCTCGCGGGCGAGGCGCGCGTTGAGCGGCGGCAGCGCGAGAGCCCGGTCGGCGATCAGCTCGACCGCGGTGCCGCCCTGCCCGAAGACGATCGTCGGACCGAATGTCGCATCCACGGCGATACCCGCGAGCAGCTCATGCGCGCCGCCGCGGCGGATCATCTTCTGGACGGTGAAGCCCTCGATGCGGGCGGCAGGTGCGCTCTCGCGGCAGCGCAGCAGCATTGCGGCAGCCGCGCGCTGCAGATCCTCGGCCGACTCGATGTTGAGAGCGACACCGCCGACATCGGACTTGTGAGTGATGTCGGGCGACAGGATCTTGAGGGCGACCGGATAACCGATCTGCCGCGCGGCCGCGGCGAGGTCGCCGACTTTCCGGGCGATCCTCGTCTCGGCGACGGGAATGCCATAGGCCGCCAGAATGGACTTCGACTCAGGCTCGGTGAGGGTTCGGCGCTCCTCGGCGAGCGCGCGAGCCACCAAGGCGCGCGCTTTCCCGGTATCGGCTCCGCGCGGCTCCGGCGCCGCGGCAGGCGCCTCGATGAGCAGCGCCTGTGACTGGTGATAGCGCACGACGTGCTGGAACGCGCCAACGGCCTCCTCCGGGGTTGGATAAGACGGAATCGCGGATGTCTCGGGGACGACGATTCCCCGGGCGTTCGTGCCGGCTCCGAGCCAGCAAGCGAGCGCCGGACGCGGGCCGATGGCGAGCTTCGGCGCACATGCGACCGCAATCTCCGCGACGGAAGCAACGGCCGTGGGTGCGTGCATGAGGAGCAAGGCATCGACGCCCGGATCCTGCAGGACCACATCCAGCGCCGCGAGGTAGCGCTCCGCGCGCGCATCGCCGCCGATGTCGAGGGGATTGACCCGGCTCGGGGCGCCCGGAACGGCCTGGTCCAACCGCTGCAAGGTCTGCGCGGAGAGCTCAGCCAGGGTGCCGCCCTGACCCATGAGCGCGTCCGTGGCAAGTACCGCCGGTCCTCCCCCGTTCGTGAGGATCGCGAGCCGCGGCCCCGGATAGCTCCGCCACCGCGACAGGATCTCCGCGGCATCGAACAGCTCCCGCAGCGTATCCACCCGCAGGATCCCGGCGCGGAGGAAGGCGGCGTCATAGACGGCATCCGAGCCGGCAAGCGCGCCGCTGTGCGACTGTGCGGCGCGCGCGGAAGCCGCGCTGCGGCCGGACTTGACGACGATCACCGGCTTCGCGCGCGCCGTGGCGCGTGCCGCCGACATGAACTTCCGTGCCGAGGAGATCGACTCGACGTAGAGCAGGATTGCCCTTGTCCCGGGGTCACGACCCAGGTAGTCCAGCAAGTCGCCGAAGTCGACGTCGGCAGCGTTGCCCAGCGAGATGAAATGCGAGAACCCGACATGCCGGCCGCGCGCCCAGTCGAGCAGCGCCGTGGTCAGCGCCCCGGACTGGGCGATGAAGGCAAGGCTCCCGGCGCTCGCCCCAACGTGGGCGAAGCTCGCATCCAGGCCGATGCGCGGCACGAGCAGGCCGATGCAGTTGGGGCCGAGGATGCGCAGTTGATGCGGCCTCGCAGCCTGCAGCATCGCGGCGGCGAGCGTTCCCCCGGCGGGCGCCGGCTGCTCGAGGCCGGCGCTGATCACGACGGCGGCGCGCGTTCCGCGTGAGCCGAGGGCGGCAATGAGCCCCGGAACGCTCGGGGCGGGGGTGCAGATCACAGCGAGATCGGGCGCCTGCGGGAGACTCTCGACCGTGCGGTAGGCCTCACGGCCGGCGATCGAGGCATGCCTGAGATTGACCGGCCAGACGGGCCCGTGAAAGCCCCCCCGCAGGAGGTTGCGCATCACCGTCGCGCCGACGGTGTGCGGGCGGTCGGAGGCGCCGATGAGAGCCACCGAGCGGGGGTTGAAGAGATGCTCGAGGTTGCGGCTGCTCATACCTGACTCACGACGGTAGAGACATCGGACCGGAGCTGCCATGCGTACAAATCCATATGCCGCTCGGTTGACAGGGCGTTGCCCGCACCCGGATCATTGCGGTACCGAAATCGCAGCTCTCGCGAGGAGCCTGCCCGTGATCGCGAAGAAAGCTCCCCCCACCGTGTTCGTGGTGGACGACGATGAGTCCGTGCGCGGCTCGTTGCGCTTTCTGCTGCGATCCGCGGGCCTCGAGAGCCGCGCGTTCGGCTCCGCCGCGGAATTCCTGGGCGCCTACGATCCCGCTCAGCCCGGCTGTCTGGTGCTCGACGTGCGCATGCCCGGGATGAGCGGCCTCGAGCTGCAGCAGGAGTTGAACCTTCGCGGTGCGGTCATACCGGTGATCTTCATCACCGGGCACGGTGACATCCCGATGGCCGTGGAGGCGATGCAGCACGGCGCTCATGACTTCCTCCAGAAGCCGTTCCGGGACGAGGACCTGATCGAGCGCGTCCGCGGCGCGCTGGCCAAGGACGCCAAGGCGCGCGCCGCGCTCGAAGAGCACAAGGCCATTCGTGTGCGCCTCGACTCGCTCACGCCGCGCGAGCGGGAAGTGCTGGTGCTCATGGCGCGCGGCAAGCCCAACAAGGTCATGGCTCACGAGCTCGGGGTGAGCCAGCGCACCGTTGAGATTCACCGGGCGCGGGTGATGGAGAAGAGCGGCGCCTCCTCGCTGGCCGAGCTCGTGCGGATGGTGATGGACGTGGAGCCGGAGCTGGCGCCAGCCCGTCAGAGTTGACCTGCCGGTCCGGCGAGGATGCCGCCGATTTTCCGTAGCGCCTGATCGAGCGCGTCCGGCCGCACGGTATCCACCCGGATCACATCGATCCCTTCGCTCTCCGTCGGCGGCTCGGCATGCTCCGACTGCCACGCGAGAACATCCAAGTCCGCCTCGGAAGGATCACGGCCCGCGCTCCTGCGCTCCGTGATGCGCGCCCGCAGCACCGGCTCAGGGGCCTCGCAATGGATCAGTTGCAGCGGAGCGTGACATTTCGCGGCGAGCTCGGCGAAAAGGGCGCGCTGTGCGCGCTCGAGGAACGTGGCATCGACGATCGCCGGGATGCCGCCGCACAGCACGTCCTGCGCCTCCCGCGCAAGCTCCTCATAAACGGCAGAAGTCGCATCAGCCGAATAGAGACCCTGACCCGGCCGCGAATGCGACCGCGCCAGCTCGCGCATGCCTGCACGGCGTTTGCGCTCCAAGTCCGAGCGGATGTGCACGGCAGAGAGACGCTCGGCGAGCTGCCGGGCCAGCCAGGTCTTCCCCGACCCCGACAGGCCGCTCATCAACAGCAGGCGCGGCTTGCCCGCGGTGAGCGCGCCTGCCGCAAAGGTGACGAGGCGGACATGCTCCCGCCGCAACGCATCCTGGGTCCCGACTGCCTCGGCCCCGGCGGCGGACAGTGCCGCAACCTTCGCGCGCACCAGCGCACGATGGGCCTCGTAGAGGGCGAGCGCGCGGCAGGCATGAAAGTCGCCGCTCTCGGCGAGATAGCCGCCGCGGAATGCGTGCGCATGCAGAGGCCACCCGCGCGCCTTCAGGTCGCTCGTGAGGAAGGCGATCTCGTCCGCCGTATCGATCCAGCGGAACGCGGGGGCATACTCCAGACAGTCGAATGCGACGAGCCGGCCTCGGACTCGCACGACATTGCGGCTGTGCAGGTCGCCGTGACACTCACGGATCCTGCCGTTGCTGCGCCGGGCGGCCATCCATGCCGATGAGCCTGCAAGGCTCTCCTCCAGGGGCTGACGCAGCGCCAGCACCGCGCGGGAGGAATCGAACACCGCCGCAGCGTCCGCGCACTCGAGCAGATTTCGCAGAAGCTGCGCCTGAACCTGCTCCGGCCTGCCCCAGGCCGAGGCCGCCGGCGCCGCGGGAAGCCTGGCATGCGTCTGCGCAAGCTCCCGGCCGAATGCCTCGAGCGCGTGCGGCTCGATCCGGTGGCCGTCGAGCAACTGGTCGAGCTCTTCGGTGCGGGAAAAGCGGCGCATCCTCACCGCGTACTCGATGGGAGAGCCCTCATTGTCAATGACATCCTGTGCGTCCGCGGCACGCGGCAGATCCATTCTTGCTGCCCCATTTCTAACGACGATCCTGCAGACGTCGAGGTACAGCTCCGGCGCAAACCGCCGGTTCAGCCGTAACTCCTCATCGCACAAGAACCGTCTGCGCTCGAGCGAGGTGAGATCGATGAAGGCGTAGTTGACCGGCCTCTTGACCTTGTACGCGTACTCACCCGCCAGCAGCACCCATGAGATGTGCGTCGTGATCAGGTCGACGCCGGCGACCGGGTGAGGATAGGCCTCAGGCCGCAGAAGACCCGCGAGAATGTCCGGCAGGGACGTCATCATAATGCGCACATCAACGCAGATACGCCTCCGTCGCATACCTGCGCATCATGCGATGGCTGTTGAAATAGGCCGCATTGATGCCGATTACGCCCTTCATCACTCTCACCCAGCCGCGGGCATTGCCAGAATAGCCATAGTAGAGCGGCAGAACGACGTGCTCGAGCTTCTCATAAAGCGAGGCTGCATCCTCCACCGCCCAGCCGGTGACCCCTTCGATGCAGCCCTCGACCCACCAGCCGTCCATGACCGACAGGCTCGGCACTCCGTTGAATGCAGCCTTCATCCCGCTGGTCCCGGAGGCTTCGAACGGCGGCAGCGGTGTATTCAGCCAGATGTCGACCCCGGCTACCATCAGCAGCGCAAGCTCGAGGTCATAGTCCGGCAGAAACACGACCCGAATGACGTCCGCAAGCTCCCGGGCGTGCCGGTGCAGGCTCGCGATCAGCTTCTTGCCCTCCCCATCGTGCGGATGCGCTTTGCCCGCGAGCACGATCTGCAACGGCCTTTCACGCGCGATCGCTTTCAACCGGTTGACGTCGGTGAACAGCATCTCCGGACGCTTGTAGGCGGTCATGCGGCGCGCAAAGCCGAGTGTCGCCGCCTTCTCTTGCAGTGTGACCCCTGTGAGGACGCGGACGCGCTCGATGAGCGCCTGTTTCGCCTTCGCATGGGCATCGGTAATGGCCTCATCCGGGATGCCGTAGACTCTCAGCAGCAGCTCCGGCTCGTGACACCAGCCGGGCACGTGCCGGTCGTACAAGGCACGAAAGCTCTGCGTGCTCCAGGTGTACGGGTGCACGCCGTTGGTGATAGCGCGCACCTGATAGCCGGGGTACATCCTCGATGAGACCTCGGCGTGACGCTTTGCCACGCCGTTGACGAAGTCGCTCGCACTGAGCGCGAGACGCGTCATGTTGAGCTCCTGCGTCCCGCCGAGAGCCGTCAGGACCGTGAAGTCGATCGGCCCGTGCTCGCCTCCGGGCTGCCCCCCTTTGGGCGGCTCGCGATCGTCGTACCCGTAGACGCTGCTGGCGAAGAGCCGCTTGACCAGATCGTAAGGGAATCGATCGTGGCCGGCATCGACAGGGGTGTGGGTCGTGAAGCGGCACATGTCGCGCACCCGCGGCAAGTCGTACGGCATCTCGCCCGGACGCAAATCATCCGCGGCATACGAGTACCGGCGCAACAGCTCGACGCCGAGCAGCGCCGAATGCCCTTCATTCATGTGATAGGAGCTGATCTCGAAGTCGAGCGCCCGCAGGATGCGCACTCCGCCAAAGCCGAGCACCATCTCCTGCTTCAGCCGATAGGCCTCATCACCGCCGTAGAGATGATGAGTGATCTCGCGATCGTCGGGCCGGTTCTCGGGCAGATCGGTGTCGAGCAACAGCACGGGCACCTTGCCGCCGTAGCTGTTCCCGATGACGTAGAGCCAGGCGCCGACCCATACCGGCCGGTCCTCGACGCGTACCGCGATCTTGGCATCGAGCTGGCGGGCCCAACGGGCGGGATCCCAGGTGGCAGGCCGCTCGACCTGCGTGCCCGCGGCATCGATTTCCTGGTGAAAGTAGCCGGCCCGGCTCACCAGCGTGACACCCACCAGGGGCAGTCCCAGGTCGGCAGCCGAGCGCAGCGTGTCGCCGGCGAGTACTCCGAGGCCGCCCGCGTAGGTGGGGATCTCGTTGCGTATGGCGATCTCCATCGAGAAGTACGCCACCCGCGGCAGGCGCAGGAATTCGTCGAGCACGTCTCGCCCTCTCTCAGTGACGCCGCCGTATTTCGGCACAGCCGGCGCATCCGGCAATCCGAAGATCTACGTATGGTCCACGGCCTCCTGTCCCGTGACCAGGTCGAGCAGCTCGGTCGTGACTTCCTCCTGCCGCGCGCGCGAGGCATCGAGGCGCAGCGCCTCGAGCTTGCGCCCGACGTTGTCCCGCGCGGATTCCATCGCGGCGAAGCGCGCCGCATTCTCCGCGGCGAGCGCCTCCGTCGCCGCCTCGGTCAGTTGCGCCAACATGTAGCCGGCGGTCAGCCTCTCCAGCAACTCCGTGGCCGGCAGGTCATGCAAGGGCGCGAGGCCGCCGCCTTCGCGGCGCGCAACCCCGAGCTGCAGCGGAAACAGGCGGCGGCGCTCGATGGCGAGCTCCCCGCTGCCGAGGTGGCGGCTGAAGACCACCTCCACCCGCACGACCTCGTCGTGCGTGATCCGCGGCAACAGGCCCTCCTCCAGCAGCCGCACCGTATCCGCAATGCCCGCGAGGCGAGTTGCCAGCGGGTGGACCCATGCGGCCTCGTGCCCGCGCTCGGCCGCGAATGCGGCCCCGCGACAACCCACGATCATGAGCGCGTCCGCTGCGGTGAGATCAGACTCGACGGCTTCCAGCAGACGCCGATTGAAGCCGCCCACGAAGCCATGCTCGCTTCCAAACACGACGATCGCGCGCCGGCCGCGCCGCTGCGCGGATGTGCGTGCTGCATCGAACCAGCCCCCGCGCCCGCCGCAAGCCGCGTGAGCTTCCTCGCGCGCGATCGCGAGCGCATCGTTGACAGCCTCGGCAAGGGCACCGCCGTACGCGCGTACGCTCAGGAGTGCGCGCACCGCCTCCTGCATGCGCATGCTGGCGATCGCGCGCATTGCGCCAACGATCCGCTGCAGCTCTTCCATGCTCGCGACATGCCGCTCGATCTCGGCGAGCCGCATCAAGCGCCTCCTGACCGGGATTCGCCGGCCACGGCCTGCGCCAGCGCCGCGAGCGCCTCCCGCAGCCGGGCCCGGCCCGCCGACGACAAGGCGGGCGAGCTGTCATCGAGCTCGAGCGCATCCGGCTGTCGGGCGGCGAGCCAGTCGCGCAGCCGCTCGCGGAACGCGCCGATGCGCTCGAGCGGAACCTCATCGAGCAAGCGCTCGGCGAGCGCGAGCAGCAGTGCAACTTCCTCTCCGACCGTGAGGACAGCGAACTGCGGCTGGGTGAACACCGCGCGGATGCGCCGCCCGTGCTCGATGATACGGCGCGTGCGCTCATCGACGAGGGTCCCAAAGCGCGTGAACACTTCCAGCTCCAGGAACTGCGCGTACTCGAGCCTCAGACTCTCCGCGAGCGGCTTGACTGCGGCGGCCTGCGCCTTGCCGCCGACACGCGAGACGCTCCTGCCGACGTCGACCGCGGGTTTCTGGTTCTCCTGGAAGAGCCTGGGATCGAGATAGATCTGGCCGTCGGTGATCGAGATCAGGTTGGTGGGGATGTAGGCGCTCAGGTTTCCCGCCTGTGTCTCCGCGATCGGCAATGCCGTGAGCGAGCCGCCCCCCCGCTCGGCGGAGAGCTTCGCCGCCCGCTCCAGTAGCCGCGAGTGGATGTAGAAGATGTCCCCCGGATAGGCTTCCCGTCCCGGCGGCCGCCGCAGGAGCAGGGAAATCTCCCGATACACGGCGGCGTGCTTGGTGAGGTCATCGAGCACCAGGAGCACGTCGCGGCCCGCCTCCATGAAGTGCTCCGCCATGCTGCAGGCCGCATAAGGCGTGATCCACTGCAATCCGGGCGCCGCGTCCGCCTCGCCGACGACGAAAATGCATCGTTCCGGCGCTCCATAGCGGCGCACCGCATCGATCACGCGCGCGACGGAGGATGCCTTTTGTCCGATCGCGGCATAGACACAGACGACATCGCTCGCCCGCTGCCGAATGATGGTATCCACCGCGATGGCGGTCTTGCCGGTGGCCCGGTCGCCGATGATGAGCTCGCGCTGGCCGCGCCCGAGCGGGAGTGTCGCGTCGATGACGAGCACGCCGGTGGAAAGAGGCGTGTCGACCAGCGCGCGATCCACGATCGCAGGCGCCGGACGATCGACCGGCGAGAGAGATTGCGCAGCAATGGCCCCGCCGCCATCGAGAGGCCGGCCGAGCGCATCGACCACCCGTCCGAGGAGCGCCTCGCCGACGGGAACCCGCATCACCTCGCCGGTGCCTTGCACCGGGCTTCCGGCTGCCGCCTTGTCCGCCTCGTCCAGAAGCACGCAACCGATGCTGCCTTCGGCAAGATCCACGGCCTGCGCAACCGCACCGCCCTCGATCTCCAGCAGCTCGTCGAGCCGAGTATCCGGCAGTCCCGCGATCATCGCCACGCCATCGCCCACCTGCAACACGCGGCCGATACGCGCGAGCCGCGGCTCGAGCGGCGTTCGGCCGATCCGCTCCCGGCTGTGCGCCGCCCACTGATGGAAGGTGTCAGTGAGGCTCGTCATGCCGCTCGGCTTCCTCCTTCAGTGCGCTGACCACGCTCTTCACGCTGAAACTGAGCGTCGCGTGCGGAAACCGCAGCTCTGCGCCGCCTATGAGCGCCGCGTCCGTCTCGAAGTCGATGGCAGCATCCGTCCCGAATGTCTCGCGCAGCTGCGCTCGCCAGCGCTGCTCGATTTCCGGCGGCAGGGACCAGGCCGACATCACTCGCAGCGGCGCTCCCGCGGCCAGCTCACCGGCGAGCTCGGCCTTTTCGGCAGCCGGCAGCGACCTCACGTGCTCATCGATGCGCTCCAGCCAGCCTGCGATGCGCAGCGATTCCGGGATCTCCGCCAGCACCCGGCCCGCCATGCCGGCAGCGATGTCGAGTGCGGTGCTGCGAGCCTCGGCAAGCAGGGTCTCGCGCTCGCGCGCCAGCGTCTGCCGCGCTTCCTCCAGAAGGGCCTTCGCGTCCTGCTCCGCCTCTGCGCGCCTGGTCTCGGCAAGCTGCCGCGCCTGCTCCCGCGCCTCGGCGAGCGCGGCGGCGCGCTCTGCGCCAACGGCGGCCCTCTGCGCCTGCAACTCCTCGAGCTGCCGCTTCGCCGATTCGGCGGTCCGCTGCGCTTCGCTGTAGCGAGTGTCGGCCGCCTGCCGGCGGGCATCGATCACTCTCAGTACCGGCCGGTAGAGGAAGCGCTGCAACAGCCACACGAGGATCGTGAAGTTGATGAGCTGCAGCGCGAAGGTGGTCCAGTCGAGGCGCATGGCGGCTCACGCATACGGATTCGCAAAGAGCAGGATGAGCGCGATCACCAGGCAATAGATCGCCATGGTCTCGATCATCGCCAGACCCACGAAGAGCGTGCGCGAGACGGTGGCCGCCGCCTCGGGCTGGCGCGCGATTGCATCCATTGCGGCAGCCACCGAGCGCCCCTCCGCCAGCGCCGGGCCTATGGAGCCCACGGAGACCGCGACTGCGGCGGCGATGATGCTGATGATCTTTGCGTCCACGGGAGAGCCTCCGGAGATCAATGATGTGTTGCCGCCGGCGCACCGGCTTCGCCGGCCTCGCCGCCGACGGCGGCGCCGATGAACACCGTGGCGAGCACGGTGAAGATGTACGCCTGCACCACGCCGATCAGCAGCTCGAGCGCCATCAGCGGAACGGGGAGGATGAGTCCGGCGAGCGCGAGCACGAGGGCGATCAGGAACTCCCCGCTCATGATGTTGCCGAAGAGGCGCACCATCAGCGAGAAGGTGCGGGTGATCTCCGACAACATGTTGAGCGGCAGCATGATGAGCTTCGGCTGCGCGAAGCTGCCGAGATACCCGGCAAGCCCGCGTGCGCGTATGCCGAACACGTGCACGGCCAGGAATACGATGAGTGCCAGCGCCGCTGGCGTCTCGATGTGCGCCGTCGGCGCCTGAACGCCGGGCAGGATCCCGGCAACGTTCGCGGCGAGCAGGAAAATGAACAGCGTCCCGAGCAGCGGCAGCAGCGGCCGCGCGTCGCTGCGGATGACCTCCTCGATCTGGCTCATGATGCCGGCAACGAGCATCTCCAGCACGGCCTGGCGGCGCGTCGGCGCCAACCCGAGCCTGCGGGTCGAGGCCCACGCGGCGATCGTCAGCACCAGCATGATGGCCCAGGTCGTCACGACTGGACGCGTCACAGCGATCGGACCCATATGGAATGCGACGACCGAGGCGAGTGGCGAAGCCTGGGTCATGCCAGCCTCCGCGCGGCGCGCACGGCGAGCTGGCGCGCGAGGAGAAATCCCGCGAACGCTGCGAGCAGCGCCGCCACGCCCCAGCGCACCGCGAATGTGAAGAGCAGCGCCGCCGCGGCAATCCGCGCCGGCGCGAGCAGCATGTACGACAGCCATGCATGCCGTGCAACCGCCCGCAGCACGCCGCGGCGCAGAGATGCGAAATATGCCGTCCCGAGCACGAGTCCCGCGGCGGCGAAGACGGCGACGGCGGTCGTATCACGAGCGGTCATGGCTTGTTCAACCTTTGCCAGGCAAGCACACACCCGAGCACGATGCCGGCGACGAGCAGGCCGAGCGTCCAGAACACTCCGCTGCCGAATCTTCGGTCGAGCGCGCGGCCGGCATAGACTCCGATGAGTGCCGGAATCACCAGCGTCCAGCCGATCACGCCGGCGAGCGCCAGGTCCTGGCCGATCGAGCGGCGGCTCTCGCGCTGCGCGCGTGCGCGCCGCTCGCGGTGACGGCGCACTTCCTCATCCAACGGTCGGGGCATGTCCCGGCTCCGGCCGCAGCAGCCGCATGATCTGTCGGATGGCGGCCAGGTGCAGCCGCTGGTCCGCCGTGTGCGCGGCGCGCTCCTCATCGACCTGACGCTGGAATCGGGTGAGCACTTCCGCTTCCAGCCGATGCAGATCCTCACCTGCGACCGCCTCGGGCGCCGCCACACTGACGGAGCGGCCGTCGTGCACCGACAACATACCGCCACGCACGGCCACGTAGTGCTCACGGTTGCCCATGTCCCGCCATGTCAGAACGGATACACTCAAGACCGTCAGGAAGTCAGCATGTCCCGGCAGGATGCCGAAGGCGCCCGAGGAGTCTTCGGCTCTGACATGTACGGCCGCTTCTGTCCGCAAGACCGTCGTGAACGGTGTGGTGATATCGAGCCTCATGCCAATTGCCCTTTCGATCGCGATTCCCGCTCGCGTGCCTCGCTGAAGTCACCCACCATGTAGAGCGAGCCTTCGGCCCAGCCGTCCGCCTCGCCATTGATGATCGCGGTGCAGCCTCGAAGAGTCTCTTCGAGCTCCACCGAGCGGCCGGATGCGCCGGTGAACGCCTCCGTAACCCGAAAGGGTTGGGTCAGGAAGCGCATGAGCAGGCGCGCCCGCTTGACGGCGGTGCGGTCCGCCGCCGACAGCTCTTCCAGACCCAGGAGCGCGATCACCTCCTGCAGCTCGCGATAGTGCGCGATGATGCGGCGCACCTCTTGTGCGGTCCGGAAATGCGCATCGCCCAGCACCCGCGGATCGAGCAGGCTCGAGCTCGAGGCCAGCGGATCGATCGCCGGATACATGCCCTCGCCCGCCATCTCCCGTGACAGCACGATGGAGGAATCGAGATGGCTGAAGATCTCCGCGACCGCCGGGTCGGTGAAATCATCGGCGGGGACGTATACCGCCTGGATGGAGGTGATCGCGGTCCCCGCTACCGAGGCGATCCGCTCTTCCAGCTCAGCGACCTCATCGGCGAGGGTGGGTTGATAGCCGACGCGCGAGGGCAGCCGCCCCAGGAGCCCCGAGACTTCCGAGCCGGCCTGCACCAGGCGGTAGACGTTGTCGATGAGCAGCAGCACGTTCTGCCGCTCGACGTCCCGGAAGTGCTCGGCGACGGCCAGCGCCGCCAGACCCGTGCGCCAGCGGGCGCCGGGCGGCTCGTTCATCTGCCCAAAAACGAGCGCCGTGCGCGCGAGCACGCCGGAAGCCGTGAGCTCGCCCAGAAGCTCGTGCCCTTCGCGGGAACGCTCGCCTATCCCGGAGAACACCGAGATGCCGGCGTGCCGCTCCACCGTGGTACGGATGAGCTCCATGATGAGCACCGTCTTGCCCACGCCGGCGCCGCCGAACATGGCCGCCTTGCCGCCCTGGACCAGGGGCGCAAGCAGATCGATGGCTTTGATCCCGGTATGAAAGCGCTCGCGCGCGACGCTCTGGCTCTCCAGGGCCGGCGCGGATCCATGGATCGCACGGCGCATGACGTCGGCGGGCAGCGCCGGCCCGCGGTCGGTCGTCTCGCCCAGCACGTTGAGCAGCCGTCCGAGCACGGGCGGTCCGACGGGCACCCGGACCGGCGCGCCGAGGCGCCTGACGGCGGTCCCGCGCTTCAGACCTCCGGTGCCCTGAAGCGCCACCGCGCGCACGCGCCGCGGCTCGAGGTGTTGTTGCACTTCCGCGATGAGCGGTGCGCCGACATCCCACTCGACCGCCAGCGCCTCGCGAATGGCCGGCAGATGGCCCAAGAACTCGACATCGAGCACCGAGCCGCGCGCGGCCACGACGCGGCCGCGGTCCGGCCGAGGTGCGCTGGCCGCGCCTGTGGCGACTCCC
>JAGWPE010000296.1 GCA_028870635.1 Gammaproteobacteria bacterium
CACGAGGTCGACCACCTCGACGGCATTCTCTACCCGCAGCGCGTGCGCGACCTGCGGAACTTCGGCTTCGAGGAGGCGCTCATAGGGCAGATGAGGCCCATGCCGGACTGACCCGACGATGGGCCCCGCGCAGTCTCCGACCAGCGTGAGTCCGTAGCCGAGTGCTGAGCCCCTCCAGCCGCCGCCGCTCTCTTCCCACCTGGGCGTTCGGGTTGACGCTGGCGGTTCTTATAGGCGGGGCGCTCACCGGCTATCTCAACGCGCACCGTCTGATCGGGAACGAGCGCCTGGTCGCGCACTCGGACGATACTCTCGTCGACCTCAATCGCCTGCTGTCGGCGCTGCGGGATGCGGAAAGGAGCCAGCGAGACTATCTCCTCACCGAGAACGAGGCGTACCTCCGGGGCTATCGGGATGCCAGGCAGCGCGTCCAAAGGGAGATCGCGGCCCTCACGGACGAGGTGAGCGCCAATCCGACCCAGCGAAGCCGTCTCGGGACGTTACGCGAGCAGATCGGCCAGAAGCTCACGGAGCTCGAGCGGACGATCTCGCTCGAAAAGATCGGCGATCACGCAGGGGCATTGGCGATCGTTCGCGGCAGCGCCAGCGGGGCGCTCATGGACGACATCAGTGCCCGGGTGGCCGCAATGCGAGCCGCGGAGTACGCGCTTCTCGATCTGCGCGCGCGCCAGTCGGAGCGCAGCTCCCGTCTGACCGTCGCGGCGATCGTTGCGCCGACGCTGATCGGCGCTCTGTTGCTCGCACTGGTGTTCTTCCTCAGTCACCGCGGGATGAAGGAGCTGGAGGAAGCCGATCGGCACAAGGATGAGTTCCTCGCCCTGCTCGCGCACGAGCTGCGCGGCCCGCTGGCGCCGCTGCGCAACGGGGTCGAGCTCGTCAAGCGCAGCGGCGGCGCCGAGGAGCTCCGCGGACGGGCCTGCGCCTTGATGGAGCGGCAACTCGAGCAGCTCATCCGCCTGATCGACGATCTGCTCGATGCGAGCCGCATTGCCCGAGGCAAGATCGAGCTTCGCATGGCGCGGATCGAGCTCGGCGGGCTGCTCCGCGAGGTGTTGGAGGTCAAGCGTCCTCTGATCGAGGCGGCGCACCTCGAGCTCCAGATCAGCCTGCCGGCGCTGCCTCTATTCGTCCATGGCGATGCCATGCGGCTGACGCAGGTGTTTCGCAACCTGCTCGAGAATGCGTGCAAGTACACGGAGGCCGGCGGCCGTGTCGAGATCAGCCTCGCACCGGAGCGCTGCGAGGCGGTGGTGCACGTGAAGGACAGCGGGCTCGGCATTCCGGCGGACAAGCTCGATGCGATCTTCGACATGTTCGTGCAGGTCAACCGCAGCGCATCGCGCTCGCAGGGCGGCCTCGGCATCGGGCTCGGGCTGGCAAAGCGCCTCCTCGTGCTGCACGGAGGCTCCATCGAGGCCCTCAGCGAAGGCCCCGGCCGCGGCAGTCAGTTCGTGGTACGACTGCCGCTCCTCACCCAGGAGCGCGGGCGCATTACGGCAACGGCTGACGGCGCCAGCGCGGCGGCAACCTGACCTGGCGCGCCGCCTGGGCCGGCGCGGCTCAGCACATCGATCAGACCGGGGCGACGCTATTGGCGCCAGGGTCGAAGCGCATCGGCTTGGTGACACCCATGCGCGAGAGCTCCTTGAGCAACGCCTCCGCCAGGTCCTGATGGGCGGCGCGCTCGAAGAGCGGCGCCGTATCCCAGTCATATGCCCAAGGATGCGCCGTCCGCAGCTTCTCGGGCTCGTCGGCATAACGGGGAATGACATGGGCATGCAGCGCCGGCTCGACGTTGCCGAGGATGGCGTAGTTGATGCGCTCCGCTCCCGTGACTTTCAGCACGGCATCTCCAAGGCGCGCGAGGTCTTGCAGGAAAAGCGTGCGCTCGTGCGCGCCCAGGGCGTTGAGGCTGGGTACGACAGGGTCGGGAAGCAGCAGCGCGTAACCACGCAGGAACTGGCGCTCGCCGAAAACCGCCCAACCGGAGAAGAGGCGCGCGATGACGCGCGGCTCCTTGCCCGCCCTGGCGGCCGCAACCTGCTGATGAATCGCCGTTTCCGCGGGAGCGGGCTTGGTCTCGGTCTTCATGTCAACACTCGACTCCGAGGCCGCGGAGCTCCCCGACTGTCGTATCGTACCCGCCGTGCACGATGCCCCGCCAACCGCGGCGGCGCGCCGTGGCGATGTTCTCCGCGCGATCGTCGATGAACACGGTTTGCGCCGGCGCGAGCGAGAAGCGCCGCTCGGCCTCGACATAAATGCCGTCGTGCGGCTTCATCACGCCGGCAATGAACGAGGGCAGCGCTCCGTGTCCGATACTGTGCAGCTGGTATTCACGCGAGAGGTGGGCCCAGTGCAGGTCCCCGATGTTGGAAAGGAGATAGACGCGGTAACGCTCGCTCAGCCGCCGAGCGAGGTCCACCATCGCCGGCTGCAGCTCGAACATGCCCACCCAGCTCGCGTGTGCCTCCTCGAGGCTCATGGGCCGCTGGGCGATCGCGGCACAGCGCGCGAGCAGTCCCCGGCCATCCATGCGACCGCACTCGTGATCCTCCAGCGCGATGCGCACGAGCACGGAGTCCAGATCCGGCGCATCCGCGCCATGAGCCGACAGGAAATCGAGGAAGGGCTGGTGGTCCAGATGCACGAATACCCAGCCGATGTCGAATACGACGTTACGAATCAAGCCGCCTCCGTTCTCCAGTGCCACTTCCGCCCTCGTGGGGCGGCTCTCAGAGCGTTTATTGTACGGCTGCCCTGGCGACCTCGATGTGCGGTGACCGGCGATTTGGGCAGGCTTGGGGCCCCGGGCCGGCCGCGATGGCCCGGGCGCGGCGCTGCATGACTACAGCGGGAACGGCATCACGGTACCGGTGTCGCCGGGTGTGCCATTCACCGCGACCACCGTCGCCTTCGGGAAGAAGTTGAACTCGGAAGCGCTGGCCCACGTGTAGGCGCCCATGGCTCTTCCCACGATGAGATCGCCGGCCTCGAGCTGGGGCAGCATCAGGTTTTCCGCGATGACATCGATGCTGTCGCACGTGGGTCCCGCGAGCACGGACGGCAGCCGCTCCTCGCCGTCACGCAGCGGCTCCACGGGATAGCGCGCATGATCGTAGAGCTGGCCGCTATAGGAGCCGTAGAGCCCGTCGTCGAGGTAGTACCACCAGTGCCCCTCGCGGCGCGCCCGTCCCATCACCGATGCAACGCCGATCACCGCCGGTCCCACGATGTAGCGGCCGGGCTCGGCGATCACGCGTACCTTCCTGGGGAGCTTCGCCAGCGCCTCGCGCAGCGGCTCGCAGAACCTGCCGATGTCCTGCACCGGCTGCGCGTAATCGATGGGAAAGCCGCCGCCGATGTCCAGGGTGTCGAGCGGTCCGAGCTTCGCCTTGCGCCCCGCCGACATGAGCTTCGCGCACGCGAGAATGGCCTCGACATGCTTCGCCGAGTCCGCCGCCTGCGAGCCGACGTGAAACGACATGCCGCGCACGGTGATGCCGAGCTCCGCCGCCAGCCGCGCCAGGCCCAACGCGTCCTCGGGATCGCAGCCGAACTTGCGCGACAGATCGCACATCGCTCCGGGGCTGCGGAAGGACACGCGCAGCAGCAGCTCGACCCGGTCGGCGAGCCGCTCGAACTTCCGCACCTCGTCGGGGTTGTCGACCACGAAGGTGCGGACGCCGAAATCCAGTGCGTTGCGGATGTCCTGCGGACGCTTGATGGGGTGTGTATGGATGCACCGGTCCGGGGTGGCGCCGAGGCGCCGGACGAGATGCACTTCCCCGGTGGTCGCGAGATCGAGGAAGCCGCCCTCGCCCAGCACCGTGCGCACCACCGCCGCGTGCGGCATGGGCTTCAGCGCGTAATGGAGGTCGACGCCGGGCAGCGCGGCCCGCAGCTTCCTGTACTGCACCCGGACCCGCTCGCAATCGAGGATGATGAGCGGCGAGCCGAACTGACGGACCAGCCGCCGGACCTCCGCCGGTTGAAACGGATCGATGAATCGGGGACGGCGCCTCACGAACGTTATGGCAATACGGCCATCGTGCCGCTGTCGTCGCTCTCGCTGACGCTCGACGCCGCCCGCACCAGTCGGTCGCGGATCGCGGTCCAGCGCTCACCCTCCGGCACGTCCTGGACCAGGATCTGCTGACAGCCCGCCTTGTCCAGCGTGCGCAGGTTACTGTAAAGATCGTGTCCGTACTGCTCCGGCCGCCGGCCCGCATTGATCCAGGTGACGTACTTGTGGGCCTTCAGCGGCAGCCGCTGTGCGAGCACCGCCAAGCGCCTGCCGCCTTCGGAGAGCGCTGCCGCGCGGGCATCGATCTCCCCGGACGGCACGATGATCAGCGGAGTCGTTGGCGCGTAGTGGGACGAAGTGCCTCCGGGAACCCGCGGCGACTCGACGTCCGCGCCGATCAGCAGCTCGCCGATGACCTGTCGGATTTGCGGGGCAGTGATCGCACCCGGGCGCAACAGCCTCACGCTCTGCCCCTGAAAGGCGATGATGCTCGATTCCAGGCCGATCTGACACTCGCCGCCGTCGAGAATCACCTTGACCTGGTCGCCGAACTCCTCGCGCACGTGCTCCGCGCGTGTCGGCGACAGCCTGCCGTAGCGGTTGGCGGAGGGCGCCGCAATGCCGCCGCCGAAAGCCGTCAGC
>JAGWPE010000297.1 GCA_028870635.1 Gammaproteobacteria bacterium
CGGATCTGGTTGATGAAGATGACGATGGTGTTGGATCGCTTGATGTTGCCGGTGAGCTTGCGCAGCGCCTGCGACATCAGGCGCGCCTGCAGGCCGACCTGCATCTCCCCCATCTCGCCCTCGATCTCCGCCTTCGGCGTGAGCGCCGCGACGGAGTCGATGACGACGATGTCCACCGCATTCGAGCGGACGAGCATGTCGGTGATCTCGAGCGCCTGCTCGCCGGTGTCGGGCTGCGAGACGAGCAGATCGCCGATGTTCACGCCGAGCTTCTCGGCATAGGAGGGATCGAGCGCGTGCTCCGCATCGACGAAGGCCGCCGTGCCGCCGCTGCGCTGCACCTCCGCTATGACCTGCAGCGTGAGGGTGGTCTTGCCGGAGGACTCCGGCCCGAAGACCTCGACCACACGACCGCGCGGCAGACCGCCGATGCCGAGAGCGACATCGAGTCCGAGCGAGCCGGTGGAGACGGACTCGACGTCGTAGCTCGCTGCGGCATCGCCGAGGCGCATCACCGAGCCCTTGCCGAACTGCTTCTCGATCTGGCCCAATGCGGCGGCGAGCGCCTTCTTGCGATTCTCTTCCATCTTTCGATCCACCCGGGAGGTTGCACGGAGAGGGGAATTCTCTGCCGCAGAATTATCCCACAAAGCGGCTGCGGCAGAAGCCTGTCAATCAGCCTGTTTCGCTGTCATTTACCGACTTTGTGCCGCTGCACAGTGAATATGATTCGACAACACTGTACAGCGAGCCCTCGGGCAGCGTACGGCTCTCGATGAGAGCGAGCTCCGTGAATCGCCAGACCACCGCATCGATCCTGCCCGCGGCACTTGCGTGCATGACTTTGCGCGCCACAGTCACATGTGGACGGAAGGGCTTGAGATCGGGAGCAAATCCGCGGCCGGCGAGCGCATCCTGAAGCTCGCGCGCGAGGGCCGCGACCCGCGCCGGCGGCTCGGCCGGCAAGGCGCAGAGCAGCTGCGCGGCCCGCCAGTATTCCAGCCGGTCGAAGATCAGCTCCAGGGACTCATCAGACGAGCTGGCGGCGGCTGGAGCGGACCTCGGGATTCCTGCCGCCGCACGGGCAACCTCGGCCAGCTCCGGTAGCCGGCGCTCCGGCACGGTGCCGAGAAAGGCCAGCGTGACATGCAGATTGCCTGCCGGGATGGGCCTGCCGCCGCAGCCGGGGTCGGGTCCCGGGCGTGCCCGCGCCGCCTTGCGAATCGCCTGCACCATGGCCTGGCGCATCGCCTCATCCGGCCAAAGCGCAAAGAAGAGCCGGCGGGCGGGCTCTCGCGGTACCGCTTCCGCCGCCGGCCCCTCAGCCGACACGGCCGGCCCGCAGCAGCCGCAACGCGAGCCGCAGCGCATGGTCGACCGATTGGCGGCGCACCTGATCCCGGCCGCCGCCGAAGTGCCGAAGCTCGCAGACCGCGCGCGGCCCACGCGCCTCGGGTGTGGCCACCGCGAACCAGACGGTGCCCACGGGCTTTCCGCGGTACCGCCATCCGGTCCGGCGATCCCGCTCACCGCGATCGGCCATCTCGACACCCGCCGCCCGGAGCGCGCCGTTCGCGCCTCACTGACTGGCGCCCAGGCTTTATATTGGGCGTGGATTCGGGCCGCTCGATGATGATCCCGTCGAAGCTCAAGAAAGTCAGGCCCTGGCTGCCGGCTCAGTGGGCTAATGCCAGTGCGGCACGCGCGTCATCATGCTCGAATGCGGGAGCGAGCTCGGCCAGCTCGGCGTCGTTCAGTCCCACATCCTTGGAGTTGGCGATCTCTCTCCATTGGGCCAGCTTCAGCGCGACGCTGCCGGCGGCCTCTTCGGCCTCGGCGCGA
>JAGWPE010000298.1 GCA_028870635.1 Gammaproteobacteria bacterium
TTATGAGCCTGGGCGGCCGCCGCCGCGGCGAGGCTCGCATTGATCTCCCGCGGCAGCGGATTGCGCCGCAGGGTCAGCCCGCCGTTCACCTGGAGCGTCTCGCCGGTCATGAAGCATTCCTCTCCCGCAAGCCAGAGCGCCGCATCCGCGACATCCTTGACGGTGCCGATCCGGCCGAGCGGGTATTCCCGGACGAAGGCATCCTCGAGCCCCGGCATCGCCACCTCGCGGGAAGTCATGGGGGTCGCGGTGAGCCCGGGCGCGATGCTGTTGACGCGCACGCCGCGGGAGCCGAACTCGTTCGCGAAGCAGCGCGCGAGCGCCTCCGCTCCCGCCTTGGTCCCGATGTACGCCGCGTGGTGGAAGAGCAGCGCGCGCACCGAGGCGGACGAGGTGAGCACGATGGAGCCCCCGCCGCTGCGGGCGATGGCTTCGCAGAAGACCTGCAGGAAGAAGAACGAGCCCTTGAGCTGCAGGTCCATCAGCCGATCGATCTGCTCCTCGGTCGTCTCGAGGAGCTTGGCGATGAGGCCGAGCCCGGTGCAGTTGACCGCAATGTCGATGCGTCCGAAGGCATCGGTCGCGCATCGCGCGAGCGCCTGGACCTCATCCTTGCGGGTGATGTCGCAGAGCGCGAAGCGCCCGCCGATTTCCGCGGCGAATTCGCGCAGCGGCTCCTCGTGGCGGCCGCCGACGACCACCCGTGCGCCCTCCTGCGCGAACCGCCTCGCGATCGCCTGGCCCATGTTGTCCCGGCTCGCCGCGCCGAGCACGACGGCCACTTTGTCAGCGAGACGTCTCATCGCCGTAAGCCTCCACCCGATGCAACCCCAGGGATCACCCCATGAACGATGAAATGGCCGCGCTCACCGAGCGCATCCGCGTGCTCGAGGACCGCGCCGAGCTGCGCGAGCTCGTGGCCCGCTACGGAGTCGCCATCGACGACCGGGACATCGATGCGCTCACGGCGCTCTTCACCCCGGAGGGCTCGTTCCGCTCCGTCGACGGTGTGATGAGCGCGCTCGGGCGCGAGGCCGTCATCGAGCAGTTTCACGGCCGCTTCGCCGCGCTGCAGGCGACCAATCACATCGCCCACGATCAGATCATCGACTTCGGCCTGGACCCGGACGCGGCCGAAGGTCTGGTCACCTCGCATGCGGAGGTCTGCCGCAACGGGCGGGTGTTCGTCGCCGCGTTGCGCTACCGCGACCGCTATCGGCGCCACGAAGGCCGCTGGTGCTTCGCCGAGCGCGTGCTGTCCTTCCTCTACTACCTTCCTGTGGAGGAATACGCCGAAGGCCTCGCGAGCCGCCTCAGAGTGCGCGTGTACGGCGACCGGCGGCCGGCCGATTACCCGGAAAGCCTGCCGGCCTGGCGGCGCTATCATCAGGAGGACTGACCGCCCGCCGCGGCGGACCGGCGCTCGACGAGGTTGGTGCTGCGGCAGGTAAACACCGTCTCCCCTCGTTGGTTGAGCAGGGTGTACTCGAACACCACGACGCCACGGCGAGGATCCTTCTGCGAGAGACGCTTGCTGAGACAGAGCGCACGCGCACGCAGCGCGTCCCCGGGACGGACCGGCTTCGGGAAACGCACATCATCCCACGCCACCCCGCATATCCAGGCGACATCGCCGCAGATCTGGTGATCGAGCTGCCGCCAGATCGCCATGGTGAA
>JAGWPE010000299.1 GCA_028870635.1 Gammaproteobacteria bacterium
CCACCGATTGCGCCTTCCTCCTCGTGCTGCGGCCGGACGAGCCGGTCATCGAGGAGGTGCAGCTCGCCCGAGGCGCCTTCGCTCAATGCCGGCCGGAGGGTCTTCAGGGGACCAGCCTGGACTCCTTCCCCTGGCTCAAAGGACGCATGGAGCACCTGCGCCTCTCGGAGCTGCGCGACACCGCGGCACCGCGGCGGGAGCAGAACGCGGAAGCACAGCGCTTCTGCGACCTGCAGATGGGCTCGGTACTGCTGGTCGCCCTGCGCGTGCAGGGCAAGCCCGCAGGCTTCCTCGGCCTCGCACATACGCTGCCGCGCGGCGCCTGGGACGTGAATCTGCAGCTTCTCATGAAGCTCATCGGCACGAGCCTCGCCACCGGCCTCGAGCGCATCCGCATCGAATCACGCCTCGCCAAGCTCGAGGAGCGCACCAACCTCTCGCAGGCATCCGCGAACGACGGCCTCTGGGACTTCGACGTCGAGAGCAACGAGGTCTACTTCTCCCCGCGCTGGAAAGCGATGCTGGGCTACGGCGATGAGGACATGCGCGGCTCGCCCGACTGGAGCAGCCTGGTACATCCCGACGACCTCGCCCGGGTACAGACCGCCATCCGCGATCACGTCGACGGCAAGACTCCGATCTTCGAGAGCACCCACCGGATGCGCCACCGCAACGGCGAGTGGCGTTGGGTCATCAGCCGCGCGAGCGCGCGCGTGGACAAACACGGCAGGCTGCTGCGCCTCGTCGGTGTCGAGCTCGACATCACGGAGCGCAAGCTCTACGAGGAGGCACTCTTTCGCGAGAAGGAGAGCGCGCAGATCACCCTGCAGTCGATCGGCGACGGCGTCGTCACGACGGACGCCAACTCGGTCATCGACTACATCAATCCGGTGGCGGAGGCGCTGACCGGCTGGCGGCTGGAAGATGCGATGGGCCGCCCCGTGGAGGAGATCTTCCGCGCCTTCCACGAGGAGACCTGCGAGCCGCTCGAGAACCCGCTCACCGTCTCCATCCGGCGCATCCGGCCGATCAAGTCGGTGCGGCCCATGCTCCTCATCCGCCGCGACGGCAACGAGCTCTATGTCGAAAGCACCGCCGCGCCGATCCGCGACGGGCAAGGCAGGGTCTCCGGCGGCGTGTTGGTTTTCCACGATGTCACCGAGGCCCGCGAGCTCAACCGGCGCCTGTCCTATCACGCGAGCCACGACCTCCTCACCGGCCTGGTCAACCGCCGCGAGTTCGAGAGCCGGCTCGAGCGGGCGCTGAAGAGCGCCAAGGCGCGAGAGGCGTCCTACGCCCTCTGTTATCTCGACATCGACCAGTTCAAGATCGTCAACGACACCTGCGGGCACAGCGCCGGCGATGCGCTCCTCGGGCAGGTCGGCGCGCTGCTGAAATCGAAGGTCCGCTGGCGCGACACCCTGTCACGCCTGGGCGGTGACGAGTTCGGCATCCTCCTCGAGGCCTGCTCGCTCGATGAGGCGATGCGCACGGCCGAGGCGCTGCGCGAGAGCGTCCGCAATTTCCGCTTCACCTGGGAAGATCGGGTTTTCCGCCTCGGCGCGAGCGTCGGCGTCGTCCCGATCACCGCCGACAACGAGGACGTCGCCTCGATCCTCTCCGCCGCCGACAGCGCCTGCACGGCCGCGAAGGAAGGCGGCCGCAACCGGGTGCACAGCTTCGCCGAGAACGACATGGAGCTGATGCGCCGGCGGCGGGAGATGCAGTGGGCGGCGCGCATCAACGCCGCGCTGGAGGAAGGGCGGTTCGAGCTGCACCGCATGGCCATCCAGCCCCTGCAACGGGTCGATGTCGGCGCGCATTACGAGCTGCTGCTGCGCCTCAAAGACGAGACCGGCCGCATCGTGGCCCCGAACGACTTCATCGCCGCGGCGGAGCGCTATGGCATCACCCCGGCCATCGACCGCTGGGTCATCGAGAACGCCTTCCGCTGGCTCGTGTCGGAGGCCGACGAGCGCGAGAAGCTCGCCCTCTGCTCCATCAACCTCTCCGGCCAGAGCCTCGGCGATGACAAGTTCCTGCCCTTCGTCATCGACCAGTTCCACAAGAGCGGCCTCGACGGCGGCAAGATCTGCTTCGAGATCACCGAGACCGCAGCCGTCGCCAGCTTCTCGCAGGCGAACCGCTTCATCCAGTCGCTGAAGGAGCTCGGCTGCAAGTTCGCGCTCGATGACTTCGGCACCGGACTCTCCTCATTCGGCTACCTCAAGCATTTCCCGGTCGATTACCTCAAGATCGACGGCAGCTTCGTGCGCGAGATCCTGCGCGACCCCATCGACCGGGAGATGGTCCGCTCCATCAACGAGATCGGCCATCTCACCGGCAAGCAGACCATTGCCGAGTTCGCCGAAAATGCCGAGATCATCCAGATGCTCACCAGCTTAGGGGTGGACTTCGCGCAGGGCTACGGCGTCGCGCAGCCGCAGCGCGTCCTCAAGGCGGCGGTGGCGTAAGGCCTCGATCCGGCGGTCCGGGCAGCTTCAGCCCATCCGTTGCCGCATCTGAGGCGATCCGCGGGGTTTTGCCGCTATAATGAAGGTTATGGACTCGAACGGAGCCCTGGCTGGCGACCTGGTCTCGGCGCGCTGCGAGCAGCGCCTGGCCGACTGCGGAATCCGGCCCACCGCACAGCGGGTGCGCGTCGCCTCCCTGCTCCTCTCGGCCCCCCAGCACCTCTCCGCGGAGCAGATCCTGGCGAGCTTGCGCTCCGCCGGCGCCCGTGTCTCGAAGGCCACGGTGTACAACACCCTGAATCTCTTCGCCTCCCACGGCCTCATCCGCCTGCTCTCGGTCGACGGCACCCGCGCCTGGTTCGACTCGAACGTCGACGCCCACTACCACTTCCACGACACCTCGAGCGGCGCCCTGATCGACGTCCCCGTTCCCGAGGTCGAGTTCAGCCGCCTACCGCCCGCCCCGCCCGGGACGGAGGTGGCGGGTATCGACCTCGTCATCCGCCTGCGTAAGAAGGCCTCTTAGCCCCTCGGGGTGCGCTCCCGCCCCGGGCCGGAGTAATGCGCCATGTACATGTATCACGGTTTCTACGGCTTCCACAGCTTCTTCTGGCCCATCGCGGTAATCATCGCGATCATTCCCTTCTGGCGGATCTGCGACCGCGTGGGCCTCTCGCCGTGGCTCAGCCTGCTGCTCCTGATCCCGATCGCCAATATCATCTTCGTGTACTACGTGGCCTTCGCCGACTGGCCGGCCCAGCGCGGCAGCACCGGCGGGACACCTCCCAGCTTCGGCCCCAGCACAGGCCCCGGCCCGACCCCGACCTGAGGCCGCGGATATCCGCGCCGCCGGGATGACGGCGCGGGTCCCACCCGATAGAATTCGCCGCCCCGGCGCCGGGATAGCTCAGCTGGTAGAGCAGCGCATTCGTAATGCGCGGGTCGTAGGTTCGAATCCTATTCCCGGCACCGATTTATAAAAAACCTGTAAATAGATAGAGTTACAGCACGGCGGTGGACCACGCGTCCTGGGAGTGTTCCTATCTAGATAGGCGATCCAGGCTCTGCGAGCACCCCGTTGCGTTGCCTATGGCTTGCCGCGTTCACCGGATTTCGGGATTTCAGCGTTTGCTGAAAACCGCAAAATCAGTGAAATCGATCGATTGGCACTATCCGGTGCCTGAATCGCGGCCGCTGATGGATTCCTGCACGACGCCCAGGAGCGAAACTCCGGCGAGAGCCACTGAACCCTGCCACGGTCCACCAAGTGCTGCTTTCACGACGCCGCTGGAGAGGAGCTTAGAACGGATATTGGTCAATAACCAAGTCCGCGTGTTCGCGCATCCCAACTTTGATCCCATGTGCAAGGGTAATCAGGAAAAGCTGCGCTCCCTCTCTCCTGGCGAATTTCATCGCGGGAATGAAGTCGCTGTCTGCGGTGACCAACACGATCACCTGCGCCTGACGCTTCAGCGTCAAGCTGGCGATGTCGAGTCCAATCCTCATGTCAACGCCCTTCTGCCGAATGCTCGGCATGACATCGGAGGCTTCGATTTCGACGCTTGGCCCCTGCTTGCTCAGTATCTTTGGCTTGAGATGCCAGCCCTCGTGAAACAGTTCACCGAAACGTAACGCGAAGAAGGGTTCTTTCAGGAGGGACGCCTGGATGCTTTTGTTCCTGGCTGCGACCTCTGTTGCGCCGAAATCCATGTCCCCACCACCAAGCGGTACCTTTGCAATGCCTTCCAATGGCTTTGCCTCGTAATAGTAGATCCGGTGGAGCCGCATCCGATCGAGGCATTGGAGTTTCTGGACACTTGCCGCGAACGCGGATATGGCAGCGGCATCAACTGGCGTCTTTTTTGTGCCCAGCTTGCGCCGGATAAAGCCGCCATCCAGCAGCATCGCATACGATATGGCCATCGGCCCCCCAAAAATAAAAAGGCCGCAAAGCGGGTGGGGGACGTACCCCACTTATATGACACCCACTAAGCAGCCGTTTCTTATTCAAACCAATTTTACGCCCTTCTGGCCGGATACGCGAGAGACTCCAGAGACGCGGTTCGCATTCCTAAGCGTCTGATAGAGCAGTAGTTTCTTCCAGCGTCCAAAGCCTTCCGAGACCCCCGGCGGGCGCCGCTGGCCAGCAAAAGGCGAGCACGAGCACGCGCCGGATCGATGGAACGCCGTATCGTCACCGCGGAGCTTCGCTCCCCCGAGCATCCGCCAGTCTCGCGATCACGTGGTCGATTGCTTCGATCTGCCGACCGATCTCGTCGCCGACACAGCGCCCCACAATGAGGGCGATGTCCTCGTCGAGTTGGCTCCCGTACATTCGTCGATCCCGACGCCGTCCCCCGGCCGCCGCCACCCCTCCAGCTGCCGCCGGCCATGGCGCTCACGTCCGTCGCCAATAGCGCGGCGGGAATAGTTCCTGCTTGCGACCGCCGCGGCCAGGCTGACGAAGTGCTAGGAACTCCGATGCGCATTCTCATGATCGTCCCGCAAGCCTTCTACGTTCCTCGTGGCACGCCGCTCAGCGCCTATCACCGGGCTCGCGAGCTCATC
>JAGWPE010000300.1 GCA_028870635.1 Gammaproteobacteria bacterium
CCGGCAACTCCGCGACGCATTCGGCCAGCATGGCAAGCTCCTGGTGCGCATTGACGATCTCCTCGATCTGCGCGCTCTCATCCAAGACGTCCAAGGCGGCAAGATCCGATAACAGGGCCATCGGAACCACGTTGCGGTGGCGAAGCCAGTCCAGGGCTGCGTTGCGGGCGATCGTGAGCGCCAGCGCCCGTACCGAGCGCACCCGCACTCCCTCCGCCTGGGTCGCCGCGAGCAGCCGGGCGTAGGTTTCCTGCAGGAGCTCATCGACATCGGCGCCGTTTCGCGCATAGCGAAAGAGAAACGCCCTCAGCAGCCCTTCGGACTCCAGGGCTTCCAGCAGATAGCGATCACAGGCGGCGGCCACGGTGGCTTGGCACCATAGCCACGATTCCTGTACGGAGGCTAAATCGAGGCTGAACGATTCTTCAGGCAGGGCGCCTGCGGCTGCCCCGAGCCGGCGGCGGCGTCGCGCAGGAACCGCGCTTCGAGCTCCGCTGCCGCAAGCGGTCTCGCGAGCAGGAACCCCTGCGCCTCCTCGCAGCCGCGCGCGCGCAGCCACTCGAGCTGGCTTGGACGCTCGATGCCCTCAGCGGTGACCACGATGCCCAGGGTCTTGG
Source organism: Gammaproteobacteria bacterium (assembly GCA_028870635.1). Lineage (GTDB taxonomy): Bacteria > Pseudomonadota > Gammaproteobacteria > Steroidobacterales > Steroidobacteraceae > 13-2-20CM-66-19. The sequence continues at coordinate 618 of JAGWPE010000300.1, forward strand.
CGAGGGAGAGAATGGCGTTGGCTATCGCGGCGTCGCTCGCCGAAACGTCCACATTGCGCACGAACGCCTTGTCGATCTTGAGGCGGTCGGGCGGGAAGCGGGTGATGTAGGCGAGGGAGGAATAGCCCGTGCCGAAGTCATCCAGCGCAATGCGGCATCCGAGCTGACGCAGGCGCTCGAGCGCGTGGCGCACCTTGGCGGAGTCCCGCACCAGGACGGACTCCGTGATCTCGATCTCGATGAGCGAGGCCGGCACGCCGGCCGCCGCGGCCTCCAGCTCCACGACCCGCGCGGGGTCGCCATGCAGGAATTCCTTGCCGGAGACGTTCACCGCCACCGGAACGGCGAAGCCCGCATCGAGCCACTTGCGCAGCTGCCGGCACGCCGCGCGCACCACCCAGCTGCCCATCTCGAGGATGAGCCCGCTGTCCTCGGCAATCTCGATGAACCGGGTCGGCGAAACCTCGCCGTGCTCGTCATCGCACCACCGCAACAGCGCCTCCACGCCGGAGAGCCGCTGGTCCTTCAGGTGGAACTTGGGTTGAAAGAGCAGGTGGATGCGCTCCTCCTGGACCGCCCGGCGCAAGCGGGTCTCGAGCTCCAGCCAGTCGCGCAGGCGGCTGCTCATGGCCGGCACGTACACCGCGATCGGAGCGGCCCCGGCGGTCTTCGCCTGATACATCGCGGTATCGGCGTGCTTGAGCACCGTGGCCACGTCCCGGCCGTCCTGCGGGTAGACCGCCATCCCGATGCTCGGCGCCGAGTAGAACTCGAGTCCTTCATGGAGGATGGGCTCCTTGAACGCGGCGCTGCATTTCTCCGCGAGCCGCAGCGCGAGCGTCCGGGCATCCTCGTGCCGGAGCAGGATCACGAACTCATCGCCGCCGAAACGCGCGAGCGAAACGTGCGCCGGCTGCGCAGCCAGATCCTCCACGGCGCGCGCGAGCTTGCCGGCGACAGTGCACAACACCGCATCGCCCACCGAGTGCCCGAACGTATCGTTGATCCGCTTGAAGCTGTTCAGATCCAGGTAAACGACCGCGACGTTTTCCGCCGATCGCGCCGCCTGCGCGAACTGGCGCTCCGCCGTCTCGAGACAGCGCTGCCGGTTCGGCAGCCCGGTGAGCGGATCGAAGTAGGCGAGCCTCTCGATCCGCTCGGCGGTGGCCGCATTGCGCAGTATGTATTCGAGACGTCGGGGCAGAAGCGCCCAGTTGACCGGCTTCGAGACGAAGTCGGTGGCGCCGGCGTTGAACGCCAGGGTGATCGCCGTCGGGTCCTCGTGACCCGTGACCATCACGATGGGGGTGGTCGTGAAGCGCGGCTCGCCTCGCAGCCGCCGACACACCGTGTAGCCGTCCATACCCGGCATCTCGACGTCGAGGAGAACGATGGCCGCACCGTACGCGAGCGCCGCCTCCAGTGCTTCCGTACCGCTGTCGAAGATCAGGGGCGACAGACCCACCTGCTCGGCCGATTCGGCGAGAAGAAGCCGCCCCGTCTCCTCATCGTCTGCGATGATCGCGAGGGGTCGCGGCGCGGTCGTGAGTGTCACGCGCTCGCCTTCCGCTCGAGTGCCGTCAGTTCAGAGATGAGAGCCGGATGGGCCGAGCGCAGGCGCTCGAACGCATTCGAGGCCCCCGCCGGATCGCCGGCGGCACAGAGCTTCTCGAGCCGGCGAACGTCTTCCGAGAATGCCATCGCGCCGACATTGGCGGCGCTCGACTTGAGCTTGTGGCAGATTCCGCGCGCCGAAGTCAGGTCGCCGCGCTGCAGTACCGACTGCAGCTCCCCGAGAGCCGTGGACGAGCTGGCACGGAAGAGCTTGCTGAGCCTGGTGTAGAGATCGGTCCGCCGGCCCGGAGCCACCACACCGCGCAGCTGCACGACCGTGGCCTTGTCCAGCTTCGAGAGCTCGTCGGCCGGCGGGACCACCCGCGCTTCGCCGCCGCTGCCGGAGTCCTCGCCCGATTCCGCGGCCGGCGCCGCCGGAGGGGCGCTGCTGCCAGGTCGAGTGCCAGCCTGCGGCGCTTTGTTGGACGGTATCCAACGCCGGAGCAGCTGCTCGCACTCCTGCGGCGTGTAGGGTTTGCTCAGCACATCGTCGATGCCGGCGGCCTCACACCGCTCCCGCACCTGCGAGGGAGTATGCGCCGTCAGGGCAACGATGGGCGCGCGGCGTCCGCCTCCCTCGCGACCGCGCATCAACCTTGCGGTCTCGTAGCCGTCGAGGCCCGGCATGTTGAGGTCCATGAGGATCAGATCGAAACGCTCGGTGGCGCTGCGCGCCAGAGCCTCCGCCCCGTCCTTCGTCCAGACAGACGTGCAGCCGAGCGCCTCGAGGTATCCCTGAGCGACCGCCGCATTGACTTCGTCATCCTCCACGAGCAGCACGTGGCCGCCGATTGCCGCGGCCGGCGCATGTAGGCCGCCATTCGCCACGGCGGTGGCCGCTGCGGCGGAATCCGGCCGCTTGACGCTTACCGCAAGCGGCACGAGCACACGAAACGTCGAGCCGACGCCCGGCGTGCTCTGAACCGCGATGCGCCCGCCCATCAACTCCGCGAGCTCGCGGCAGATCGCCAGCCCCAGGCCGCTGCCACCGAATCTGCGGCTGGTGGACTCGTCGGCCTGCGTGAAGGGCTGGAAGATCTTCTCGAGCGTCGCGGCATCCATTCCGATGCCGCTGTCGCGCACCGAGATGAGCACGGTCGCCCGCTCGGCCCCCGACATCTCGACGTCCGCCTCCACCACGATCTCACCCCGCTCGGTGAACTTGACCGCGTTGCCGACGAGATTCATCACAATCTGCCGAATCCGGAACGGATCGCCGATGAGGGTGCGCCCTTCGGGTACCTGCGGCGCGCGCGCCGGCGGCCGGAGGCGCAGCCGGATCCGCTTCGCCTGGATCGTTGCGCGGAAGAGGCCGGCGCACTCCTCCAGAATGCGCTCGAGATCGATAGGCAGCGCCTCGAGCGCGATCTTGCCTGCCTGCGCCCGTGACAGATCGAGCAGATCGTTGACGATCCGCAGCAGCACCTGCGCGGATGAGCGGATCGTCTGCGTGAGCCGCGCCTGAGTCGCCGACTGCGGTGTGCGCGCCAGCAACTCGGTCATGCCGACGACACCGTTCATCGGCGTGCGCAGCTCGTGACTCATCCGGTCGAGGAAATCGCTCTTCGCGCGCGCGGCCTCGGCCAGTTGCCGGTTGCTCTCCGAGAGCTCGTGCGTGCGCGCCGCGACTTCAGCTTCGAGCCGTTGCCGCTCGCGAACCTGATGTCTGCGCTCGAGCTGTTGTTTGCGCAGGCGATGACCCAGGAGTCCGAGGACCAGGAGGCCGTACGCCGCATAGGCCCAGGGCGAGGCCCATGGCGTCGGATCCCGATGCAGCGTGATTCTCAATGGCGGGCTCCACACGGAGTCGGAATCGGCGCCGCGGACCTCGAGGACGTGATCCCCCGCCTCGAGGTTGGTGAGCGTGATGCGATGCTGCGCGCCGAGATCGAGCCAGCGATCGGTCAGCCCCGACATGCGGTAAGAGATGCGGTTGTGCCCGGGGGAGGTGAAGTCGAGCACGCTGAAATCGAGCGAGACGATGTTGTCGCGGTAGGAAAGAGGGATGCGGGTGCGCAGCCAGTACGGCGTCGCGCCGGGCGCGGGCGCGCCGAGGATTTCGACACCCGTGAGCGCGACTCGGGGAGGCTTGGAGTTTTTTGCAAGACGGGAGGCGTCGAAGATGTTGAAGCCGCCTGGCCCGCCGAAGCAAAGCCGCCCATCTCGCAGGCGGAAGTAGGCTCCCGAGGTGAACTCCTCTCCCATGGCTCCGTCGGAAACGTGATAAGTCTTGGCAACGCCACCGCTCGTATCGAAGCGCATGAGGCCTGCATTGCCGCTCATCCAGACATCGCCGCTCGCATCGATCAGTACGCCATTGATGGTGTCGCTGGTCAATCCTTGGGCCAGCGAGAACGTTCGGAAACGGACCGACTCGGGCGCCGAGTCGGTGCTCGCGGCGAGCACGAGGCCTCCGCCGCTGGTGCCGATCCAGACCCGATCGTGCGAGTCCACCGCGAGAGCATAAATCGTGTTCGAGGGCAGACTGGCCGGGTCATGCGGATCGTGACGGAAGACCTTGATCACCGTGCCGTCCGGTGCGGCGAGATCGAGGCCCCCGCCGTCGGTTCCGATCCACATGTCACCGCGTGAATCCTCGGCGAACGCGTTCACGACGTCGGAGCTGAGTGAGCCGGGAGCGGAGCCGTTGGGAAGCTGGCGCACGCGTCCGGTCGCCGGATCGACGATGTCCGCGCCACCGCCGTGGGTGCCCACCCACATCTGTCCATTACGGGCCCGGAAGATCGTCATGATTCCAGCGGCGCTCAGGGAGTGCGGATCGCCGGGCTTGACGGGAATCCAGCTCAGCCTGCCGCGTGCATCGAGCATGGCGATGCCCTGAAACATCGTTCCGATCCAGAGTACGCCGCGGCGGTCCTCGCGCAGCGCCATCACTCGACCATGATCGAGAGCCCCGAGCCGCGCCGTCATGGGTCCAAGATCGATCCTGCGGCCGGTATCGAGATCGAACTCGACCAGTCCGCCGCCGATCGAGGCTATCCAGACTCGATCCTCGGGAGCATTGGCGAACGCCGTGACGAATCGGCTCTCGAGCCAATCGGGACGGCGAGCGCCGAGCTCGGCGCTGCGGGGATCCCAACGGCTCACGCCTCCGGTGCTCGTGCCGACCCACACCAGGCCGGCCGAATCCTGGTAGAGCGACTCCACCAACGAGTCGGGCAGCGAATTGGGGTCATCGCGCTCGTGGCGATAGTGGACGAACGTTCCCGTGGAACGGTCGAGCAGATCGAGTCCCGCGTCAGTTCCCACCCAGAAATCTCCCGCCCGGTCCTCGAGGAGAGCGTGCACATAATTGCTGGCGAGAGAACCTGGAGTCTGCGCATCGTGGCGGAAAACCTGCACGACACGGCCATCGTGATCAAGCCGGTCGAGTCCGCCGTTCTGGGTGCCGACCCAGATCGAGCCGCTGCGGTCCTCGAGCACCTGGGTGATGTAGCTTCCGCTGAGCGTATGCGGATCACCGGGCACCCAGCGGAAATGCAGGAACGTGTGCCGGCCGGGTTCGAGCTCATCGAGGCCCTGATCGGTGCCCACCCAGAGATCGCCGGCGCGATCGAAGGTGAGAGTGGTGACGTGATTGCTCGCCAATCGTCCGGGATTCGCGGCGTCGTTGCCCAGGTGCTGGATGCGACCCGACCGGGGGTCGAGCACGTCCAGACCCGCGTCGGTCATTCCGATCCAGACCCTCCCCTGCGCGTCGATGGCGAGCGCGCGCACCTCGTCGCTCGCCAGGGAATGGGAATCGTCGGGATCATGGCGATAGACTGTGAAATCATTGCTCGCGCGATTCCAGCGGGCGAGTCCGCCGTTGTTGATCGCAATCCAGAGATCGTGACGGGGCCCCTGCACGATCTGCCGGATGAAGCTGCCCGGCAGGCCGTGTTTGCCTCCGGGCAAAATCCCGTATCGGACGAGATGCTGGCCGTCGTAACGGACGAGGCCGTCTTCGGTGCCGAACCACATGAATCCTTGCGAATCCTGGAGCACGCTGCGAACCGTGCCTTCCGGCAAGCCGTCCGCCGTCGTCAGATTCGTCAAATAGAGTGGTGGAGCAGTCGCTGCGGCGGCGACCGAGGCCGCTAGCAGCAACACTGCTCCACCGATCAGGGACAAGCCCGATGCGCCTGCGCGCGTGCTCATGGTCACGCCATGCCGGTGACTGCTATTGGTTCGGCACCCATGGCTGGATAGGCGCCGTCGCCGTCGCCGGCGGCGGCTGGGAGTCGTTCCACCAGGATACGGATGAGGTCCAGGCGTAATTGCTGGTCCACGCATAGTTGCTGGTCCAGGCGTAATTACTGGTCCAGGCGTAATTGCTCGTCCAGGCGTAGTTTTGCGACCACGCGTACGCAAATCCCCGGCTCCACGCGTAGCCGTCGCTCCAGCTGTACCCCTGGGTACCCGGGTACGCGCCCGACCACGTCAAGCCGTCGCCTGGCTCGGCGGTGCCCGGCTTCCAAGACCGCATGTTCATAATGTAGTAGTCGCCCTGCGCATCACGGTTGGCCGGACCATGGAAGTGTTCGTTTCCGGCGAGATCGGCGTTGATGTCGAGCCCCACGTTCGCGCAGCCGGTCGCAGAGCTGTCGACGGCCGCTACTGCATTGATGAGGCCGGCGCCCTGCTGGAAGACGCTGTACGCGAGAGTGCCGCTGGAAGTTACGGCCGGCCTGGCAGAGGCCATCAGACGGCATTTCACGTCATCCGGAGTAAGCGTCGGATCCGCCTGCAGCATCAATGCAACCACGCCGGAGGTCACCGCCGCAGCCTGCGACGTGCCAGACATGGTGAACAGCTGCTCGACGATATTCATCGAATTGGGGTCGATGTTGGCGAGATAGCTGCCGCTCGCCATGGAGGCGACCATGTGCCCGCCGGGGGCAACCAACTCGGGCTTGACGAACCCCTCGTAGGTCGGACCCGTGGAAGAGAACGAGGCGAGCCGCCAGTCGGCGGGATTGTACGGCTGATAGTTGTCCGTGAGCGCCCCCACCGTGATGATGTAAGGCACGTTGCCCGGCACGTCGATCGTCATGGCGTTGGGTCCCCCGTTACCCGCCGCGGCGACGACCACGATGCCCGCTCGCCAGGCGGCCATCACCGCCTGATCGAGCGGATCGTCCCAATAGAATGACCGTGGCGGAGCGCCGATCGACAGATTGAGGATACGGATGTTGTACTTGCTCCGATTCGCGACGATCCAGCCGATTCCGGCGATCACGTCCGTATAGCGTGCGGCGCCGTAACCGTTGAAAGCACGCACGAGGACGAGGTTCGCCTTCGGCGCGATGCTGAGATATTGTCCGGCGATGTTCTGCGCGCCTCCTGCCGCGATCGAGGTGATGTGAGTGCCGTGACCGTACGGATCGCCGGTCACGGGGCCGGAGCCGCCATTGGTGACGTCCACCGTCGCCAGAATCCGCGAGCCGTAGCTCTGGGATAGGTCCTGCCACAGGCCGGAGTCGAGTACGGCCATCGTCACGCCCTTGCCCGTGAACCCCGCCTGCTGCAGGGTGTCGGCGCCGACCAGCATCGGATAGTTCGTCTCATAGGTCAGAGTGAGGGCGGCCACCCCGGATCCGTCCTGGGTGGAAGTGCTCGTGCTCAGCGCCGAGACGACAGGGCTCGTCAGGGAAGACGTCAGGGAATTCGTCGTAACCGTCGAAATGACGGGGCTCGTGGTACTCGTGACGGTCGTTACCAGCGGGTCTGTCGCGAGCGTCTGGTCGAGGGCGTTCAAGGTGGTGCTCGTGCTCGTCGTGAGGGAGCTCGCTGTCCCGGAGAGGAGCGAGGTCGTTGCCCGCGTGCCAACCGATCGATCCTCGAAGAGACGCACCGCGCGATTGGCGCGCAGACGCGCCGCCTGTTGCGAGTCGAGGCGGGCCGCAACGGCGTGGATGATCGGGAGCTCGCGCTCGAGCGTCCCGTGCACCCCAAGCACGGTCGCGCGGGCGGCGGCGGAAGTCCGTGCCTGGACTATGTAAAGCCTCGCGGCGGCGCTCACGGGCGATGCCGCGGCGGCGAGCGCGATCAGCAGGATCGAAGCGGGAACGAGGCGGGGAATCCGCATGACGGCACGCTCAGGTTCGTGATTTGGTAGCGGGTATTGTCGGCCGGATGTGACGCCGCTCTCAGTCGAGCCCGCCGCATCGGCCGGCGCCGCCAACGTGACATGCGTCACATAACGGCCCGGTCAAATCAGCCGGCCGTTATGTCCAACTCGTCGCCTCGGTAGAGATCTCCGCTGCCGTAGGCGCAACCGAGCTCCAACAGCGCATCCCGGGTTTGCGCATCGTCCACCCCGGTCGCTATGGGAACGAGGCCGAGCGCCGCGGCCATCTGGATGCCGGCCCGGCAGACCCTGCGGGCGGTCGGATCGGTGCGCAGCGCCGCCACCCACGCGCGGTCGAGCTGCAAGCCCCAGATCGGCGCGCGCGCGAGCAGGTCGAGCGAGCCCATGCCCCGCCCCACCTCATCGACGATCAGCCGCAGTCCCAGGCGCTTCAGCGGCTCGAAGTGCGCCGGCTCGCGCGTGATGAAGACCTTCTCGGCGATTCTGAGCTCGAGCCGCTCGGCCGGCACGCCGCCGTCGGTGATGAGGCGCGCCACGTCGCTCACGAACTCCTCGTGCAGAACATGATGACGCAGTGCGCCGAATGAGATGCAGACCTCGGGCCGGCCGCTCGAGGCCAGCCGGGCGAAATCCTCGCGCAGACGCGCGAGCACCGTACGCGACAGCGGCGCCGAGAGGCCCGTCGCTTCGGCCAGGCGCAGGAACTCCGCCGGGCGGATCTCCCCGCGCAGCGGATGCGGCCAGCGCAGATAGCCCACGCAGGCGGTGAGGCTCGCTCGCTCGAGGTCGTAACGGCCGGCATACCGCAACCGGATGTCACCGTTCACGACGGCGTTGCGCAGCTCGCGCGCGAGATCGATGCGCGCCAGGGCGCGGATTTTCATCGTGTCGGTGAAAAAGCGAATGCCGTGCGCCGGCCCCGACCGGCGCGCTTCCATCGCCGCGCCGCGTGCCTGATCCAACAGGAGCCTGGGCGTGGAGGAGTCCTGCCCGAGGATCGCCACACCGGCGTGCGGAGTCAGGTGGAATTCGGCATCACCGTTGCGAATGGGCTCGCGCAAGCTGGCGCAAACCTGCGCAACACACGCCTCTATCGCCTCGCGATCGGCACTTTCGATCACGATGGCGAACAGAGCCTCGCTCAGCTGGCCGAGGTACCACCGGGGACTCGCGCCGGCGAATTCCGCGCCTTGCGGCGGCAGCGGAAGCCTGCGGATCGCCGCACTCATGACTTGCTCCGACACCTGGGAAGCGAGCACCTGCGCGATGTCGGTAACGCCGTCGATGTGGATCACCGCGAGCGAGAGAGGCGTCTCGCGCAGAGCGGCCCATGACAGGGACTCCTTGAACCGCTGCAGGAACCCCCGCCGGTCGAGCTGCGGGGCGGGACGAGCACCGGTGTCCGCGGAATCGTCCGAGGCTCCGCCGCCTGCTGCGCGGACGATGCAAACGGCCCGGTCTGGACCCCGGGGTGAAACTTGCACCGTGTACTCGCTGCCATCGCTCGCGAAGCGGGCCTCGCAGGCAGTGCGTTGCGCGATCGACTTGCGGGTGAGCTGCCTGAGCAGTGCGGCGACGGGTGCGGGCCAGGACGCCTCCAGCGGCTTGCCCGCCGCCGCACCCCGCGGCCTGAGGCCGGCGAGGTCCCGCCCCCCGCCCTGTGCGACGACCACGCCGTCACGGCCGATGAGCAGGGCGAGATCCGGCAGCGCGTCGACCAACACGTAGCAGGCGTGCGAGGCCGCGTCCCCCTTCCCCGGCATGTCGGGGGCGCCCGGAACGTCTGCGCGAAGAGGTACGTTGTAGGCCTTGCGGGAAATGTGATCGCTCTCCGGTTACGACAAGAGTCGCGTGAGCTGCCGGCGGACAGCCTCGCGCCCGCGCGAGAGTAACCGGAACCGTCCCGTCGGATTCGGGATACAGCTCGCGATCCACGCCGCGAGCACTGCGGCCGGCGCTGCAATCCGTCGCAACTTTCGCGGCTGTTTGAGTTATGTCAAGGACGC
>JAGWPE010000301.1 GCA_028870635.1 Gammaproteobacteria bacterium
CCTCGCGTTGTAACTGGTGATGTAGCCGGCTTCCTCGAGGCGCTTGACGCGCAGCAGGCAGGGACTCGGCGAGAGCGCCACGTTCTTGGCGAGCTCGATGTTTGTGATCCGGCCGTTGCGCTGCAGCTGGGCCAGGATGTTGATGTCGATGCGATCCAGTTTGACCGCGGTCATGTGGGAGCTTACCTCGGAGGCTCGAACCATCGTTGAGGCTGTCTATCAGGCCCGCAGCTCTTCCTGATGCGCCTTGACCAGGTCCGCGATGCTGGAGAAGCGCGGGCCGAAGAGCGCGCCTTCGGGTAGGGGCACTTTATCAGCATCCCCGCCTCCCGGGCGACGATCGATCCACGCGGTCGCGAGCCCTGCGGCCGCCGCGGGCGCGAGGTCGCGCTGCGGGCTGGCACCGATGTGCAGGATCTGCCCCGCCACGTAGGCCAGCTTGGCGAGCTTGTGGACGACATAATGAATATTGCGCGGATCGGGCATGTATGAGCCGATTTCCTCGGCCGTGCAGACCAGATCGAATTTCGCCTCGAGGCGGCGGGCGCTGCCGGCGAAGCTGTCGCGATCCCCGTTCGTCAGCGCCGCGATCTTGAAATACCGCCTGAAGTACTGCAGTGCCGCGGGCGCATCGGCGAACGCCGGCCATTTCGGCACCGACCGGCCGAACAGGGTGTGCTCGGCGTCCGAGCAGAGTACGGCCCATTCCCTGGCGAGAGCCCGGTGAGCCTGCGCCAGCATCTCGGAGTAGGGCAGCCCGGGGTTGCTCGCCTGGAGAGCGGACTCCTGCCGGTCGAACGCCGCAAGCACCTCTTCCCGTGACAGCCCGATGCGGCCGCTCTCCAGCAGGGGCCGCAGGGCGGTCAAGATACCCAAGTCCCGATCGATCAGGGTTCCATAGCAGCCAAAGCTGAGTACCTTGAAGCTGGTGAGAAGCATGAGGCTGCTCGTGCTCAATACCCCGCCGACCGATCCACGACATCCCGCAACGGCTCTCCCCGGCGGTGCCTGCGGATGTTCTCGAGGACGATGCGAGCGGCTGTCTCGGGCCGCGTCACTCCAGCTATGTGTGGCGTCAGCAGGATGCTTGGGTGTTGCCAAAAAGGATGTCCGGCAGGCAATGGCTCCGGGTCGCAAACATCCAGGACGGCGGCCGACAAGCGACCCGAATCGAGGGCATCGAGCAGGGCGCTCTGATCGAGATGCCCGCCTCTGCCTACATTGACGAGCGAGGCCCCCTGCGGCAAGTGCCTGAACAGCTGCGAATCGAGGATGTGACGCGTGGCGTCCGTCAGCGGCAAGAGGCAGATCAGGATGTCGCATCCGCCAAGGAAAGCATCCAGGCTACCGGAACCCGAGTAGCACGTGACGCCGGGCACTTCCTTCGGCGTGCGGCTCCAGCCGCGGAGCGCAAACCCGAAGGGAGCGAGCGCTCGCAGCACCGCCTGACCGAGCACGCCAAGGCCCATGACACCGACACGGCGTTTCGCGGCCGGGATCACCTCCATCTGCCGCCATGTGCCCGCTCGCTGGTAGCGATGATAGTCGAGCACATTCCGATGCAGCGTCAGCACCGCCATCGTTGCGAACTCGACCATGCCACTCACGAGTCCGGGCTCGACCATGCGCACGATGGAGACGCTGTCCGGCACTTGCTCCAGACCGATCTGATCCACGCCGGCGCCTATCGAGAAGAGCACTTGCAGCCTCGACAGCGATCGCAGGAGCTCCACCGGCGGCTGCCAGGCGATGAGGTATTCGACCGCCGCGGTATCGCCGGTGTCGGGCCAAATGTGAAACGGAAGCTCGGGCGCCTCGGCGGCGAATATCTCGGCCCAGATCCGGCCGCGGACGGCATCCGAGCGGTAGAGGATGCTCATGGTCAGGTGAGCGCCTGCGAGACGAGTCCGAACACGCGCGCCGCGCCACCGCGTGGCATCGGCGTTCCGCGGACCATCACGGCGGCGCGGTCGATCCGCGCGAGGCCGGCCGACTCGAGCCATCTGCCGAGCACTGTCGCATCCGCTGGAATGTCGAGCCGCATGATTTCGGTTCTCCGCTGCAGCATACGCGCAATCATCTCAATGGCCAGCATCTCGTCTTCCGCCACCACCGGGCCGATGGTCGTGCCGCGACCGGCGGGTCTTGCCAGCGCATAGCCGGCGAGACGGCCTTGCCGCGTGGTGAGTATGCCCTCACCACTCTCGAGCACCGCGGCGATGACGGGCGTCCGATCGGCCCCGAATGAAATCGCGTCCCATTGGGCGATCGTCGAGACATCAGCGCTCGTAGCGGCGCGGAGACTTGCTGCGCCAGGCCCGTGCGGGAGTTCGGCGGCGACCGGTACGCCCTGATGCTGATCGATGGCCCCCTGCTCGCGAAAGCCGCACTGCTCGTACAGCCGCCTCCCGGCGCGGGTGGACACCAGCTGCAGCGAGCGGGCGCCGGCATCTTCCATCACGGCATGCATCAACTTGCGACCGATGCCCTTGCCCTGTTGGTCGCGATCGACGACCACCAGTCCGACGGTCGCGAATTGCTCCCCATAA
>JAGWPE010000302.1 GCA_028870635.1 Gammaproteobacteria bacterium
CCTCCTCGGCCTGCCGCCGCCCGAGAGTCTCGCGCAGCCGATATCCGTCGGCCGCGGCAGCCCCGAGCATGGCGGCGTGATGCGGCGCGCCTACGCTCGTTAAAGCGCTGGATCCGGGCGCCTGCCCGGTCCAGCGCTGCTTCGAGCAAAAAGCGTGGTTTTTGCTCGAAGCGCCGCCACCTGCGGCGGCGGGGCACATCCCTGTGCCTGATGACCGCCTCGTGGGTGCTGTAAGGAGTTTTGCCATGCGTCTGCCTGTGCTCGACCGGCGTCGCGCCGGAGTGCTGTTGCATCTCGGCTCGCTCGAGGCCGCGCTCGGCCGCGGCGGTCGGGCATTCATCGATTGGCTGGCGGAGGCGGGTTTCAGCGTGTGGCAGATTCTGCCTGCCGGGCCGACGGGGCCGGACGGCTCTCCGTACTGGGTGCGATCCGACTTTGCCGGCAACTGCGCTTTCCTCGATCCGGGGGAGCTGCCGGGCGAGGAGCCGGCGCAGTACGCTGCATTCCTGGATGAGACCCAACAGTGGCTGGATGACTACGCTCTGTTCGAGGCTCTGAGCGCCGCGCACGCCGGTGCGGCGTGGTGGACGTGGCCGGCGGAGCTGCGCGATCGGACGCCGGCAGCATTGAAGCGGGTGACGCACGATCTCGCTGTGCATCTCGAGCGCATCAAGCGTGAGCAGTTCGCCTTCTTCATGCAATGGCAGCGCATGCGCGCGCATGCGCGCTCGCGCGGTGTGCGCATTCTCGGCGATCTGCCTTTCTACGTCGGACCCGACTCGGCCGAGACCTGGGCGCACCGCGGGCAGTTCCAGCTCGAGGCCCAAGGGCGGCCCGCGGCCGTCGCCGGCGTTCCGCCCGACTATTTCTCCGAGACCGGCCAGCTGTGGGGCAATCCGCTCTACGACTGGCAGGCCATGCGCCACGACAACTTCGCCTACTGGCGCGCGCGCGTGCTCGAGCAGCTGCAGCGTGTCGACCTGCTGCGCATCGATCACTTCCGCGCCCTCGCGGCGCACTGGGCCGTTCCCGCCGGCGCCCCGGATGCGCGCGGGGGGGCGTGGCACCTCACACCCGGGGAAGATCTCCTGCGGCTCCTGCTGGATGAGCTCGGCGATCTGCCCATCCTCGCCGAGGATCTAGGCGTCATCACCGACGACGTCGTCGCGCTGCGCAAAGGCTTCGGGCTCCCCGGCATGCGCGTCCTGCAGTTCGCCTTCAGCGGGGAGGGCGACAACCCGCACCTTCCCCACATGCACGAGCACGACAGCGTCGTCTACACCGGCACGCACGACAACGATACGACTCTGGGCTGGTACCGCAGCCTCGATGAGGAGACCCGCCGCCGGGTCGACTCCATGCTGCGCGTGGCCCCGGGTTCCATGCCGGAGGCGCTGATCCGCGAGGCGCTGGGCTCGGTCGGGCAGCTGGCCGTCATCCCCGCCCAGGACCTGCTCGGCCTCGGCTCGGAGGCCCGCCTCAATACACCGGGCACCGTCGATGGCAACTGGCGCTGGCGTCTGCCCGTGGGCGCGCTGACACCTCAGCTCGCGCGGCATTACGCGCAGCTCAACGGCATGTACGGTCGCGCGTGATGTTCGGTAACATCCGTCCCATGCGCTCCGTCTCGCTTCTGCTCCTCGCCGTCGCGCTTTCCGGCTGCGCACTGCTCGTTCCGAAGCTCCAGACACCGAACCTCTCCATCGTCGATGTCGAGGTGCGCCGGGCGAACTTCATGGAGCAGCAGCTGCGCGTGCGCGTGCGCGTGGAGAATCCCAACGACCGCAGCCTTCCGGTCCAGGGGCTTTCCTATACCGTCTACCTCGGTGACCAGGAGTTCGCCACCGGAGTCTCGGACGCCAGCTTCGTGGTCCCGGCGCTCGGCACCGCGGAATTCGACATGGACGTGACCGCGAATGCCGCCGGCGCGCTCTTCGCCATCCTGGGCAGGCCCCGCGGCCAGGGCATCGATTATCGGATGAAGGGCAGGGTGGAGCTCGCCCACGGCTGGCTGCGCTCGATCCCGTTCGAGCAGAGCGGGACCTTCACCCTGCGCTGACGCACGCCTGCGCTCTTGAGTCTTCATGTCATGTGGCGCAGCATATGCGC
>JAGWPE010000030.1 GCA_028870635.1 Gammaproteobacteria bacterium
GGCTCTCTGCGCCACGAGCCGGACCATCCCGCTCAGGCCCGCTTCCCGTCGCGTCTGAAATCCTGCGCGTTCGAGAGCCCTCGAGACCTGGTCGGGTGCAAGTCGCAGCTTCCGGTAGGCGCTGACGCGCTGTCGCCACGAAGATTGCTCGCGTTCGTGCACCAGGTCATGGACGTTGACGTGAGCATCTTCGTACTCAAGAAAGCACGTGAGGATGCGGTCGGCGTCGCTCTTGACGGGAATGAACCGCCGCTCTCCGAGAAGCGCTGTAGTGTAGTCGCGAAAGCTCAACACGAAGGAGCCTCCCGGAGCGATTGCCGCGGCAACATCCGCGATGAGCGAATCGACGGCGCGAATATCAGGCAGATGCGTCAGCGTATCGCCCATACATAGAACGACCTCCGGCGCGCGATCGAGGTGGTTCCTGAAGTTGGAAATGTTGTCTTCCGCGCAGCGGATCGGAAGATCTGCCGCAACCGCGCGCAGCTCCCGTAGCAGCTCGGTGGAGCAATCGATCGCCAGGACCTCAAATCGCCGCTGTGCCAGCGGGATAGCATGCATCCCAAATCCAGCGCCGAGATCGACGGCGTAAGCGGTCGTACGGGGGGATAGCGAGAGTGCCTCGAGCTCCGCGGCCCCGCGAGCAAGGGCGACCTCCACTCCTCCACACATCCAGGAGTAGATCGGCGCCAAGTGGCTCGCGTAGTGATCATTTACGGACGGCACGGCTCATTCTACATACAGAACACCTGGGATCGGGCGAGCGGGTGTGCGGGGGCTGGACGGGCGCGCCCGTCCGCCCGGGGGTGCGAACCAATACCTGTCCGGTTTTCTGAGGCCGGCGGATGTAAGTGGCTGATATGGCGTATATTTGGCAGGGAGGTTGCGGACCCAAACCTGTCCGGTTCTGCTGGCGGGCATGAACAGCCAGCTTGCCCTCGGGCTGCCGCCAGCGCCCCCCTCGAACACCGTCGTCGTCAATGCGCGCTGTACGCTGCGGGCCGAGGACGAGCAGCGCGTGGTCGTGGTCGGCGGCCTGCCGGTGTACCATTACTGCGCCGCTGATGCGCTGGCCGAAGCGTACGCGATGGTGATGTTGGTCGAATCGGGATTTGCGCAGCAGACGGAGGTGGCGCGTGCGTTCGGTGTATCCGAGCGCACTTTGCGCCGGTACGAGGAGCGCTATGCGCAGGCGGGGATAGCCGGACTGAGTCGGCCCGAAGGTTGGCGGCGCGGCCGTCGGCGCATCGCCGGCAAGCGGCTGCGGCTGATCGAGCGCCTGAGGCGCGAGGGGATGAGCAACCGAGCGATCGCGCAGCGACTCGGCGTGAGCGAGATGGCGATCAGGAAGTTGCTGGGACCCTCGAAGGAGGAAGGGAAGAAACAACTGACATGGATGCCGGCGCCGAGTGCACCGGCCCCGGAGCCGCCGCTGCCAGCCTCCTCGACCGCCCTTGTCGGCTCGGCCATCGACCCTGCAGCGAGTAAGGACTTGGGGCCAACAATCCGGGAGAGCGGGGAGGACGAGCCGATAGCTACGAGCCTGGACAGGGACGCGAGCGATCGAACCTTCGATCGGCAAATGGCTTATCTGGGGTTGCTCGATGATGCGGCGCCGATCTTCCGCGACGGTGAGCGGGTAGCCGGTGCCGGGGTACTGCTGGCGCTGCCGTATCTGGCTCAGAGCGGCTTGTTGCGCATCGCGCGCAAGCTCTACGGCGGGATCGGGCCAGCCTTTTATGGATTGCGCACCACGCTCGTGACGCTTTACCTGATGGCGTTGCTGCGGATCCAGCGTTCCGAGCAGCTCAAGGAGCGCGATCCGGCCACCTTCGGCCGACTGCTCGGGCTCGACCGCGCCCCCGAGGTGAAGACCTTGCGCCGAGCGCTCGGTCGTCTCGCGGCCCATCATTGCGCGGAAGCATTGGGGGTGCAGCTCGCCCGCGAGCGCGTGGCGCAGCGCGGGGAGATGATGGGATTTTTGTACATCGACGGCCACGTCCGCGCCCATCACGGGCAGCGCACGATCTCCCGGGCCTATGTGGCCGGCGCCATCTGGCCATGCCCGCGACCACCGATTACTGGATCAACGATCGCGCCGGCGATCCGTTGCTGCTGATCACCGCAGAGCTCAGTGCCTCCTTGACGAAAGCCTTCCCCGAGCTGCTGCGCCAGGTGCGCGCCACGGTCGGGGAGCGGCAGGTGACCATCGTCTTCGATCGCGGCGGCTGGAGTCCGAAGCTCTTCCGCA
>JAGWPE010000303.1 GCA_028870635.1 Gammaproteobacteria bacterium
CATTCGCGCAGGCGCGACAGCAAGCTGCCTTCGGGGTCGCACCAGGCCATCAGGGCTTCCAATCCCGTCCGGTCGGCGGAGTAGCCGTGCAGGGAGCACAGCGAGCGGCGCTGCTCCTCGAGCCGCGCGAGCGCGCCCATCCGCTCCTGGCGCGCGCGGGTCGTGCTCTCCAGCGCCTGGATGTCCGAAGTCTCGAGTACACGGGACTCGCGCGCGAGCAACTCCTCCAACTGAGCGAGGAGCTCGGATTCTTCGCGCAGGAGGGTCGTCAGGTGCTCGCGGCAGACGCCCGGGTCCACGGATCAGCCTTCCGGCAGCTGCCCGAGCGCCTGCTCGAGCTGCATGAGCTGATCTGCGACATGCTGCGGCTGCACCGTGTACGTCCCCTGCTCGATGGCGCTGCTGAACTGGGCCACGCGCGCCGCGTCCACCGCTGGAAGGCTCTGCAGCGTCTGCTCGAGGGACGCGAGCTGGGACGCCGAGTCGGTGATGTGGACATCGCCCGTACCCGAAGAAGGGGCCGCCGGCGCAGACGAGCCGCCGGTCACCGGATCCCGGGTTCTTTCCGCAGCACGGCCCGCGCCGATGGACGCTGCCGAACCACCGCTCAAGCCACTGATTTTATTAGACATCTCGGATCTCCTCGAGGTCCTTCGGCTTTGTATCGGCCGGCGCGGGGATTTCTTTAGGGTGTGACGTCGACCACACGGTCGGCCTCCACTATGCCTTGAACCACCTTTGCCGAGGAGGCGTTCTGCACGCGGATCAGGGCGCCGTAGCGCCCGCTCTGCAGGGCGAGCCCGGAGGCGCGAACCTGAATGCCATCTATTCCGGCCACCATGGTCACCTGCTCGCCCTGGCGCACCATGTAATCCGGCAGCAAGTCGTCCGACGTCAGTATCGCTCCTGCGGGCAACGGATGGCGCAGCGTCGCGCGCGCGAGCTCCGAGACATCCGTCACATATCCCACGGCGAGCCCGCTCACCAGACGCGTCTCCGCTGTGACATCCGAAGCGCTGAGGCGCGCACCTTGCACATGCGGCGCGCGCAGCGCCCAGACGCTGATGCGTGATTGCACCGTGACCGGCACGTAGATCGTCCAGTCGGCCGCCATGCGACAGCCCACCGCAACTGACACCTGCGCCTGAAGGCGTCCTCCGGAAAGAAAGGAGGTCTCGAGAGGACCGCCGCAGCGCGCGAGACGCAGCCGCGGATCGAGTGTGCCGGCCGTGATGACGACGTCTGCCTGCCCCGGCGGCATTTGGGAGCGCACGAAGCCCGCCGCAGCGTGGCTGATGGACTGCAGAGGTTGGATCGCGGCGCCCGCAGCCGCCGCCCCTGCGAGAAAGAGCACTCCACAGAGGAGCGCCGCGGCCGCCCGATGCGGGGCGAAGCGACGGGAATTCGACGCGAGATCATTCATGGGAAGAAGACTTGCAAGCATCGCGCCAGATGCCGGCACGCGCGCAAGACTCAAGAGCCGCTTGCAGCTGCCGATGAAATGTCCGGAGAGAACGGCTCCCCTTCGGGGCTCACTCCACCGCCCGCCGCTGCCGTCGGGCGGCAAGGCATTGCCGCGTGCGTGTGATCCAACTCACACTCTGCGCCCTCCGATGGCGCCCCGTCCCGCGGCAGCCGCCACAACACCAACCTGGCATACGTCTTGCTGTTGATCCGGCAGGCCCACAGACCGCCGGAATTCCGACATGCCGCTCGACCTCAACGCTTATCTCGGCATCCAGCCCGATGCGCTGAAGGTGTATTCGCAGCGAGCGGAAGTGCTCGCGGCCAACCTCGCCAACGCCGACACCCCGGGATACCAGGCGCGTGACGTAGACTTTCGCGCCGCCCTCGCCGCGGCGGGCTCGCCGGTTGATCCGCTGCAGCCCACCGCCACGAGCGCGAACGACGTCAACGCCGCCTCCA
>JAGWPE010000304.1 GCA_028870635.1 Gammaproteobacteria bacterium
CCTTAGACTGGTCAGCGTGCCATCCGGCGCATGCACCCAACATCAGGAGCCGCCATGAACAGTTTCACCCTCACCGCCATCGGCAATCTCTCCCGCAACCCCGAGCTGACAGTCAAGGGCGAGCGGACCTACGCGAAGTTCTGCCTGATAGGCAACGACTACGCCGGCAAGGACGAGGAGGGCGGTGTCCGGGAAATCGCCACCACGATCTGGTTCACCGCCTTCGGCCCGCTCGGTGAGACCCTCGCGCGCACCGCGCGCAAGGGCGATCAGCTCATCGTCGATGCGCAGGTGCGCGCGGACAACTGGACCGACAAGGACGGGGAGCGGCACTACGACTACAACTTCGTCGTGCAGGGATTTCGCTTCGGCGCGCCCGGCAAGGCCAAGCGCGAAGAGCGCGCCGGCCGGCGGTCGGAGGAGCCGCAGCGGCTCGCTGCGAGCGCGTAGTGAATCCGCGCGGACCGGCGGCCAGGCGGCATTTCGCAGCGCGAGCCGCCGAGCCGCGCAGCGCAGGCTGATTGAAACGGAGAGTACTCATGTTGCAGCGAATCACTCGAGCCGCGGTGCGCGCGCTCTCACCGGGAGCCGTCGCGCTCGCTTTGTCGCTGGCCGTCGCCGTGATGGTGCCGCAGCCGGCATTTTCCCAGGCGTCACCCTTTCTGACAGGAGCCACCGCTCTCGAGAGCAACATTCTGGCCTGGCTCACGCCCATCGCCATCATCCTCGTGATGGTGCTCGGGGGCATGGCGATGGCAAATCGGATTTCGTGGGGCTGGTGTCTGGGCGCCATCCTGGGCATCGCCATCGCCTTCGGCGCTCCCCAAATCGTTTCTTGGGTGCGCGGCATGTTTGGTGTCTGACGGAGGACCGGAAGATGTACAGGGGAAACCGCGGGCTGGTCAGAGATGCGCTCTTCGTCGGCGCGACGCGGCCGCCGATGCGCTGGGGAGTGACCTACTCGGCGCTGCTATTTAACCTCGTGTTCACGCTGGAGGCCTTTCTGGTCACGAGGAATCTCCTGACGCTGCTCGTTGCGCTGCCCATCCATGGCGCGAGCGTGCTGCTCTGCGGGCGCGATGCGCGCTACTTCGACCTCTTGCTTCTCTGGGGACGGACACGGCTGCCGGCATTGATCGCCAATGGGCGCTGGTGGGGCGCGAGCAGCTACAGTCCGCTCACCCTCGACCCGCCGCGCCTGTCGGGAAGGCGGAGGGCCAAGGAGTTGCGATCGTGCTGAGGGCAACCCGGACGGCCGCCATGCGTCACGAGCTGACCGCGCAGCGCCACATTCCCTACACGGCACATGTGGCGCCCGCGGTCGTGAAGACCGCTTGCGGTGACTACGTGCAGGTGTTCCGCCTGGGCGGGGCGAGCTTCGAGAGCGCGGACGTCGATCAGCTCAATGTCTGGCACGAGAAGCTGAATGTCCTCTGGCGCAATCTGGCCGCGCCAGGTATCGCGCTCTGGAGTCACACCATCCGCCATCGTGAGACCCCGCGGCCATCCGCCGCGGCAGCGGACGGGTTCGCCGCCGCTCTCCACGAGAAATATAGGCGCCGCCTCGCGGGTGAGATCCTCATGGTGAATGAGCTCTACCTGGCTGTGCTGTATCGGCCGCCCCTCGCGCGCGCCGCGGGCCTCCTCTCGCGCGTGATCAACCGGGTCAGGCCTGCGAGCCACCGCCTGGAAACGGCCGACGCTCTGGAGGCCTGCCGCAAACTCGCACAGGTGCTCTGTGCGTCGCTGGCGCGCTACGAGCCGGAGAGCCTCGGCTGCTATCGTGACTCCGGCCGCTGGTATTCATCGCTCCTCGAGTATCTCGCCCTGCTGGTCAATGGAGAGCGGCAGCGCATGCCGCTGCCTCGCGGCCCTCTCAGCGCCGCCCTTGCGACGACGCGGCTCTGTTTCGGCGGCGAGGTGATCGAGTACCGTTTGGCAACGGGCACCCGCGTCGGGGCGATGCTCGGGATCAAGGAATATCCGACCCCGAGCGTCACCGGCATGCTCGACCGGCTGCTCAGCGCCCCGTTTCCATTCGTGCTCACCCAATCCTTCGCCTTCCTATCCAAGGCAAGCGGGCAGGCGTTGCTCACGCGCCAGATCAATCGCATGGCCAATGCCGGCGATTTCGCGGTGTCGCAGGCGGAGGAGTTGGGCGATGCGCTGGACGCGCTGACCAGCAATGAGTTCGTGATGGGGGATCACCACTTCACGCTGCAGGTGCTCGCCGCTCCTGACGAGGTCCCGGAGGGCGCCGCGCAGGAGGAGCGGCTGCGCACGCTGAATGATTGCATCGCGCAGGCGCGGGCCATTCTGGCGGATACCGGCATGACCGTGGCGCGCGAGGACCTGGCGCTCGAGGCGGCGTTCTGGGCGCAGCTGCCGGGCAGCTTTGCGCTGCGGCCTCGCAAGGCGCCGATCACCTCGCGCAATTTCGCGGCCATGGCGCCCTTGCACAACTTTCCGCCGGGGCGCGCCACGGGCAACCATTGGGGCGAGGCATTGGCCCTGTTCCCGACACGCGCGCATTCGGCGTATTACTTTTCTCTGCACGCCAGCGACCCCTCCGATGGCGACAGCCGGCGTGATGCCGGCCACACCTTCATCTGCGGCCCGACCGGATCGGGCAAGACGGTGCTGATTGGATTTCTCGTGGCGATGCTCGCGCGTCAGGGCGCTACCCAGGTCGTGCTCGACAAGGACCGCGGGCTCGAGCGCCTGGTGCTGGCGCTCGGCGGCGAGTACCTGACGCTGCGCAATGGGCTCGCCACGGGATTCAACCCCCTGC
>JAGWPE010000305.1 GCA_028870635.1 Gammaproteobacteria bacterium
CAGTCGATAACGAAAGTCAGGCCCGCCCGCTGGAATGCGGAGCGGAACATTGACGCAAGGTCGGCGGTGAACAAGCCGAGATCCGTGGGTACGTACCGGGCCTCGGTCCGGCCACCCTCGATGCGCGAGAACTCGAGGAGGGAGTTGACCAGCTTGAGGAGGCGGCCGCCGGCGCGGCGGGCCGTCAGGAGCAGCTCGCGGTCGCCGGGATCGAGCTGCGCGCAGTCCAGTACCTGGCGCAACGGCTCGAGGAGCAGCGTGAGCGGCGTGCGCAGCTCGTGACTCACGTTGCTGAAGAAGGCTGTTTTCGCCTGATCGAGGGCGGCCAGATCGCGCGCCCGGCGCTCGGCGCTCTCCCGCATGTGGGCGCCGGAGATGGCAGTCTCGACCTGGCGGGCGATGAGCCCGAAGAACCTGCGGGACTCCTCGACCGGTCGCATGGGATTGAGGCCGGCGACCAGAACACATTTCGGCGCCTCGGGGCCGGCATCGGCGAGGGCTAGGGAGAGCGCCTGCTGCGGCACGACCTCGGGGCTGATGAGCGCCGGGCCTACGAGGTTGGCGACATTCTCGATCAACAGGGGACCGTGGCTCGAGACCGCCTCGGCGAGATGCCAGGGATCCGCCGCTCGATCGAGACT
Source organism: Gammaproteobacteria bacterium (assembly GCA_028870635.1). GTDB lineage: Bacteria > Pseudomonadota > Gammaproteobacteria > Steroidobacterales > Steroidobacteraceae > 13-2-20CM-66-19. Next base: position 642 of record JAGWPE010000305.1, read on the forward strand.
GCCAACCGCCGGAACCGCAGTGGGAATGCCGCTCAGCCCCGTGCTCGCGACGCTCTCGATGCGTGCGCCCGTGTCATCGAGCAGATAGAGGAGGGCGAAGGGAACGTCGCGCCGCCGCCCTTCGAGGGCTCGCGCCGCAAGGTGACACGCCCGCTCGGGCGACTCGGCGCAGGCGCAGCGGCTCGCGAGGCGCTGCAGGCAATCGAGCTGGCGCCCCGCAACGATGAGTCCTGTGTTCTCCGTGGCCGTGCAGAAGATGCCGCTGGGATTGCCGTCGTCGTCCTCCAGCGCGGCGAAAGAGAAGGTGAGGTAGGTTTCCTCCAGGTAGCCGCTGCGCAGCAGCGGCATCAACAGATCGGCCTCACCCGTGGGTCTCCCCGTCGACAGGGTCTCGCTGAACCTGCGCTCCAGCACCGGCTCCCAGATCTCCAGCCAGACTTCCCTGACGGGGCGCCCCAGCGCCGACGGGTGTCTCGCAGGGCCGCCGAGCGCTATGAAGGCGTCGTTGTAGATATAGATGAGCTCGGGGCCGAGGCCCACCGCGCTGGGGAAGCCCGAGACGAGGATGAGGTTTACGGCGTTGCGCCAGGTAACGGGCCAGCCCTCCACCGGGCCGATCGAGGTCTTCGACCAGTCGAAATCCTCGAAGCGCTGCGCCATCTCGCTCTTATACCGTCGCACCCCTCCAGCTCCTTATGGCAAACCCATTGCGACGGCTCCCGAGCTTATCCGAGGGGTGGGAAGGCTACAAGGATAGTTGGCTGTCAACCCGTCTAAAGACGGGGAGGGAAACCGGCTCGTATCGGGCCGTCTTTAGTCGGGATTGACCCCCTTGACGGATGGGACTTAGATGCAGGCAGTCAGACAGGTCTCGTGTGCGCCTCTTTCCGGTCAAGGAGATACCCATGCCAAGCCCCTGGACGCGAGCCGGCGATCTCAAGGATCTCGCCAGCTATCCCCTCTGGGTTCGGGAGATCGTCGCCGGCGTCCAGGGGTTGAAGGCCGGCGTTGCCGGCCACCCGCTGTTCCGGCAGATGCGCGATGCGGCCCTGCCGCCGCGCGCCGCCGCGAACTTCCTGATCCGGGTCTGGCCCGTGATCGAGCAGTTCCCGCAGTACATGGGCCGCAATCTCGCCAAGCTGCAGTTCGGCAAGCCCGGCCACGACCTGGCGCGGGCGTTCCTCACCCGCAACGTACGGGTGGAGCAGAATCATGCGGCTCACTGGGTCGCCTGGGCGGAGGCGGGCGGCGTGCCCTACGAGGCGCTGCTGCGCGGGTCCGGCGCCGCGCAATCGGCGGCCCTGGCGCACTGGTGTTGGTATATCTGCGACCGCGGGTCGCTGGCGGAGGCCGTCGCGGCGACCAACTACGCCATAGAGGGCGCCACGGGCGAATGGGCTCAGCTCGTGTGCTCGTCCGATCGCTACGCTGCCTCGCTCCCGGAGGAAAAGCGCAAGAGCGGCCTGCGTTGGCTGCGGGCGCACGCCCGTTACGATGACAGCCATCCCTGGGAGGCGTTGGAGATCGTTGCCTCCATCCTGGGCGCGAATCCCGGTCCGCGGGATGTCGAGGCGATTCGTGCCGCTCTCGGGCGCAGCTACGACTACATGCGTCTCATCCTGGACGATTGCCTGGCCGACACGGCTGAGGGGTGCGGGGAGACAGGGGCGACGCAGGAACGCGCCGCCTGACAGGAGGCCCTGGCCCGGGGGGCGTTGCAAGGGATGGCGGGCAGCCAAAGGTGGGCGTAGACTCAACGGCAACCGTCCGATGGCGGTTGCGTTGGGTTATGTCGCTGCGTGGTATGCGAACCGAAGTTCGCCTGGAGTAAGCTCGGATGAGCGGCCTGCCCGCCAGGGTTCACATCGTGGATGACGACTCGCAGTTGCGGGACGGCGTCGCGCGTTGGCTCACGGACGCCGGCTACGAGGCGCGCACCTTCCAGTCGGGCCAGGCGTTCCTCGCCGCCTATCCGCGGCTTCCCCCCGGCTGCATCATCGTCGACATGGTCATGCCCACCATGACCGGCCTCGAGTTGCAGCGGCGCCTGCTCGAGGCCGGTTGCCGCTGGCCCGTCATCATGCTCACCGGCAATGCCGGCCGCCAGATGGTTGCCCGCGCGATGGAGGCGGGGGTCATCGCCTTCCTGGAGAAGCCGGTGCGGGAAGTCGAGCTGCTCGCCGCCGTCATGCGGGGACAGGCGCAGCTCCTCGGCAAGGCGGAGATCATCCCGGACCCGGATCTGGTGCGGCGGATTGCACGCCTGACGGGCCGGGAGCGGCAGGTGCTCGGCTTCGTGCTGAACCAGAAGCTCAACAAGCAGATCGCGGCGATCCTCGGGATCGGGGAGACCACGGTCAAGGGATACCGCAGTGCGCTGATGAAGAAGCTCGGGGCGCACAACACCATGGAGCTCGTGGTGCTGGCGATCCGCGCCGGCCTCCTTCCGACCGTGCCGCCGCCGCCTCAGTGATTGTCGCGCGGTATCCCGAACTTCTCGTCGATCTTCTGGTACTTCACCGCGGGCTTCAGCACCATGCCGTCGGCCAGCTGGTCCACCATTGCCCGCTGGATCTCCTGCCACGGAGTCTGGGAGGGCGGGATCCGATAGCCGTTGGCGGCCTCGAGCGCCCTGCGGCGCGCCGTCAGCTCCGCCTCCGGCAGCAGCATGTTGACCTGCCTCTTGCGCAGATCGACCCGCACCTTGTCGCCGGTCTTTAGGATTGCGAGTCCGCCGCCCGCCGCCGCTTCCGGCGATGCGTTGAGGATGGACGGGGAGCCCGAGGTCCCCGACTGCCGGCCGTCACCGATGCAGGGGAGGGAAGTGATTCCCTGTTTGATGAGATAAGCCGGCGGCCGCATGTTGACCACCTCCGCGGCCCCCGGATATCCGATGGGCCCGGTGCCGCGGATGCAGAGCAGCGTATGGCTGTCTATCTCGAGATCAGGATTGTCGATGCGCGCGTGGTAGTCCTCCGGCCCGTCGAATACCACCACCCGCCCCTCGAAGGCCTCCGGATCGGCCGCATTGCTCAAGTACCGCTGCCGGAACTCCTGCGAGATCACGCTCGTCTTCATGATGGCGGAATCGAATACGTTGCCCGTCAGGACGAGGAAGCCCGCGTTCGCCTTCAGCGGCTTCGCGAACGGCCGGATGACCGCCGTGTCCACGATCTCCCGCCCGCGGCAGTTCTCCCCGATCGTGCGGCCGTTGACGGTGAGGGCGCCTTCACGGATGAGCCCCTGCTTCATCAGCTCGTTGACGACGACCGGTACGCCGCCCGCGCGGTGATAGTCCTCGCCCAGGTACTCGCCTGCGGGCTGCAGGTTGACGAGGAGCGGCACGTCGTAGCCGTACTTCTGCCAATCATCGAGCGACAGCTCCACCCCCATGTGCCGGGCAATCGCCGCCATGTGGATCGGCGCGTTGGTGGAGCCGCCGATCGCGGAGTTGACGACGATGGCGTTGAGGAAGGCATCCCGGGTCATGATGGCCGAGGGCCTCAGGTCCTCGTTCACCATCTGCACGATCCGCTCGCCCGTGAGGTAGGCGATCTGGCCGCGCTCGCGGTAGGGCGCCGGAATGGCTCCCGAGCCCGGCAGCTGCATGCCGAGCGCCTCCGTCAGGGAGTTCATGGTCGTCGCCGTGCCCATGGTGTTGCAGTAACCGGTGGAGGGCGCGGAGGAGGCGACCAGCTCGATGAATCCCGGGTAGTCGATCTCGCCCGCCGCGAGCATCTGTCGGGCCTTCCACACGATGGTTCCGGAGCCGGTGCGCTCGCCCCGGTGCCAGCCGTTGAGCATGGGCCCCACCGAGAGTGCGATGGCCGGGATGTCGACCGTGGCGGCCGCCATCAGGCAGGCGGGAGTCGTCTTGTCGCAGCCGATGGTGAGCACCACGCCATCGAGCGGATAGCCATAGAGCACCTCCACCAACCCGAGGTAGGCGAGGTTGCGATCGAGGCTCGCCGTCGGCCGCTTGCCCGTCTCCTGGATGGGGTGCACCGGAAACTCGATGGGCACGCCGCCGGCGGCGCGGATGCCGGCGGCGACTCGCTCGGCGAGCACGATGTGGTGGCGGTTGCAGGGCGAGAGATCCGAGCCGGTCTGCGCAATGCCGATGATCGGCTTGCCGGACTTCAGCTCCTCGAGCGTCATGCCGTAGTTGAGGTAGCGCTCCAGATAGAGCGCGGTCATGTCGGGGTTGTCGGGATTGTCAAACCAGGCGCGCGAGCGCAGGCGGCGTCCGCCGCTGCCCTGGCTGTTGGAAGAGCTCATTTCTTCTGCTGTCCTCGTTGCTTCTTGCGGGTGACGTCGATCCGGTTCACCCCGATGTCGATGACTTGGAGAATGGCCTCGGCCGCCGCCTGCTCCTGCCCCGCCTCGATGGCATCCACGATGGCGGCATGGCCGTTCACGGTGCGCTCGTGGTCCGCCGGGTCATCGACGGGTGAGCTGTGGGCGAAGGAGGCGACCAGCGCCGTCTCGATGACGCTCGCCATGGAGCGCATGAGCGGGTTGCCGGAGGCGCTGCCGATGGCCAGATGAAAATCCAGGTCCGCCTCGGCGAAGCTCTGGCGCGTGTGGCCGGTCCGCGCCATCTGCCGCACGCACTCCCGCAGGTGCGCGATGTCCGCAGGGGAGCGGCGCTGCGCCGCGAGGGCAGCCGCGGCCGGCTCCAGCGAGCGGCGGACCTCGGTCAGACTCTTCATGAACTCATCATCGAGGCCGAGGCGCACCCGCCAGGCGAGCACGTCGGCATCGAAGTAATTCCAGTACACCGGATCGCGCACGCGAGTGCCGACCCGCGTCTTCGAGATCACGAAGCCCTTCGCCGCCAGCGTCTTCATCACCTCACGCATCACCGTGCGCGAGACCTGGAAGCGCTCGATGAGCTCCGGCTCCGACGGCATGTTGGCGCCCGGGGCGTAGAGACCCTTGAGCAGCTCCGTGCCGAGAATGGCCGCGATCTGATCGTGGCTGGACTTCGCCCGCTCCAGCGCCAGACGGCTCAGGCGCGGCATGGGCCGCGGCACCGCTTGGCGAGAGGAACGGTATTGTGCTTGTGCAGTCATGGGGCGGCGGACCCCGCTATGATGCGCCGTAAATCGGCGTTTAGAGGTCATATAATATGACTATTCAGAGCTGGCGGCAAGCCAAGGTCTTCCCATGAGCGCCTCCGAGAACGTCCTGGTCACGCGCCGGGGACACGTCTGCGAAGTGCGCCTGAATCGTCCCGAGAAGCGCAACGCGCTCACCTCTAATATGTATGAGGCCCTGATCGAGGCCTTCATGGAGGCGGATGCGGACGAGGAAATACGCGTAGTCCTGCTGAGTGGCGAAGGCGCCTGTCTCACCGGGGGCAACGACCTCAAGGACTTCCTGAGCGCCCCCGAGATCATCGAGAGCGATCACGTGATCTCCCGCTTCCTGCGCGCTCTCAGCGGATTCGGCAAGATCCTCATCGCCGCCGCTCACGGGCCTACCGTCGGGATCGGCACGACGCTCCTCCTCCACTGCGACCTGGTAATCGCTGCTGCCCGCAGCACCCGCCTCATCACCCCATTCGTGCAGCTCGGAGTCGTGCCGGAAGCGGCCAGCACCATCCTCCTGCCGCTGCTCGTCGGCCATCAGCGCGCCGCGGAAATGTTCTTCCTCGGCCAGCCCATCGATGCGCCGACTGCAAAGGAATGGGGACTGGTCAACCGCGTGGTGGACGATGAGAAGCTGCTGGAGGAGGCGCGTGCTCTGGCCGACGCCGCTGCCCGCCAGCCTCCCGGCGCCGTGCGCGCCACCAAGCGCCTGATGCGCTGTGCCCAGAGCTCAGAGCTTGCCGCGCAGATGCAGGAGGAGCTGCGGGTATTCACGGAGCGTCTGCGCTCGGCGGAGTTCGCCGCCGCCGCGCAGGCCTTCTTCGGCAAGTCGGCCGGCCGCTCCGGCGGAACCTGAGCCAGCGCCGGATCGTTATCTCGCGATGGCTGCCACGCGAGATGACATCGGCGGGACGACCCGCGCCCGCGGGCAGGGTCGCCTGCAATGGACGCTGAGCCGGCTGCGAGCCATGAGCGCGCGAGAAGTCGGCTTCAGGCTGCGGCGCAAGGTTCAGGAAGACGCCGAGCGCGCCGGCATCGGCCGCGCGCATCCGTCGGCGCCGGACGGGGTCTGCGGGCATCCCTGGGTATCGCGGCTGCCGCGGGGATTCGACGTCGAGCGCTACAGGCTGGCGGCTGACAGGATCCTCGACGGCCGCTTCGACGTGTTCGCGCTCGAGGACGTGCGGCTCGGCTTTCCGCCCCGGTGGAACGTCGACCCGAAGACCGGGATCGAGGCGCCGCTCGAGTTCGGCTTACGTGTCGACTACCGCGATGCGGCGCGGGTCGGCGACATCAAGTACCTGTGGGAGATCAACCGCCACCTGGAGTTGGTGACGCTGGCCCAGGCCTGGCACCTGACGGCGGATGAGCGCTATGCCCGAGGCGCCGGGATCCTCGTCGACTCGTGGCTGAAGGACTGTCCCTATCCCCGCGGCGCCAACTGGTGCGCCAGCCTCGAGCACGCCATCCGGCTCGTCAACTGGTCCTTCGCCTGGCAGCTCTTGGGCGGGGATGCGGCGCCGATCTTTCAGGGTGAGCAGGGGCGGGACTTCCGGCGGCGCTGGCTCGAAAGCATCTACCGGCACTGCCACTTCATCGCCCGGCACTTCTCGCGCCACTCCTCGGCCAACAATCATCTGCTGGGAGAGGCGACGGGGCTCTTCATCGCCTCCCTGACCTGGCCGCTGTGGCCCGAGAGCCGGCGCTGGCAGAGTCAGGCTCGAGCCGACCTCGCCCGGGAGGCGCTGCTTCAGACCTTCGAGGACGGCGTCAACAAAGAGCAGGCCGTCTGGTACCACCATTCCGTGGCCGACATGTTGGCTCTCGCCGGGCTCTTTGCCCGCGCCAATGGCTGCGACTTCGACGCGCAGTACTGGGGCGCGCTCGAGTCCATGCTCGATTTCCTGGCGAGCATCATGGACGTGAAGGGCGGGGTGCCCGCCATCGGCGATGCCGATCAGGGCGTGTTGGTTCGCCTGGCGCCGGCCGATTCGGCCGGAGCGGACCCTTCGCGGCCTGCGAAGACCTGTTCCGGCGTCTATCGATCGCTGCTCGCCACCGGGGCCGTGCTCTTCAATCGCCCGGAGTTTCGCCTCAAAGCCGGCGGCCTCGACGACAAGACCCGCTGGCTGCTGGGCGATGATGCCGGGGCGCGCTTCGAGGCTCTCGATGTCTCGCAGGCGCGGCTGCCGGTGCGCCGCTCGTTTCCGCGCGCCGGCTACTACATCCTGGGCGAGCGGTTCGAGGCTCCCGAGGAAGTGCGCATCGTCGCCGACGCGGGGGCGCTCGGGTATCTCTCCATCGCCGCCCACGGGCATGCCGATGCGCTCGCGTTTACTCTGACGGTCGGCGGCACGCCCTTTCTCGTAGACTCAGGCACTTTCGCGTACCACACGGAGCCTGCCTGGCGCCGCTACTTCCGCGGCACGTCCGCCCACAACACCGTCATGGTTGACGGCGAGGATCAATCCGTCTTCGCCGGCCCCTTCCTCTGGCTGCAGCACGCCGAGGCAACGGTGGACGAGTTCGTCTGCTCACCGGGCCTGCAGGTGCTCGTTGCGCATCATGACGGCTAC
>JAGWPE010000306.1 GCA_028870635.1 Gammaproteobacteria bacterium
ATCCCTGCTCCGCGAAAAAAGGCCGGGGTGCGGAGCGGCCTAGTTTCCGGCGACGAGGCGGTCGGTCGGCTTCCGCTCTTCGGCGAAGAGGGTGCCGGCGGGCGGATGCTGGCGGAAATAGCCGCGGACGCCGCGGAAGACGGCGTCGGCGATCTTCAGCTGGTGAGCGGGGTTGCGGAGCCTGCGCTCCTCGGCGGGGTCGGAAATGTAGTCCGTCTCGACGAGCATCGAGGGGATATCGGGTGACTTCAGCACGACGAAGGCGGCCTGCTGCACCTCTGACTTGCGCACCGGCACGGCGCGGTCGAGCGAGGCGAGCACCTGGCGGGCGGCCGTCATGCTGTCGCTGATCGTCGCGGATTGCGAGAGGTTGAGCAGAACGGAGGCCAGGGTACTCGATTTGTCATCGAGCTGCACACCGCCCTTGAGGTCCGCGTCGTTCTCACGCTCGGCGAGCCAGCGCGCGGCCTCGCTCGAGGCGCCGCGCAGAGACAGGATGTATACGGAGGCTCCGGCAATCTGCCGGTCGGTGACGCAATCGGCATGGACGGAAAGGAAGAGGTCCGCCTTGGCGCGGCGCGCGATCACCATGCGCTCGCGCAGGGGAATGAAGATGTCGCTGTTGCGTGTCAGGACGGCGCGCATGCCGCGTTGCGCGTCGATCCGTTGCGCCAACAGGCGCGCGATGGCGAGCGTGACGTTCTTCTCTTCCGTGCCCCGGGGGCCGATCGCCCCGGGATCCTGGCCGCCATGCCCCGCGTCGACCGCGACGATGATGTCGCGGCCGGTATCGACCGGCGCGTGCAGCGCATGAATCGGTGTTGGGATCGCATCGGGCGCCGCGGTTGCCGCGACGGCCGCAGGCGCATTGCCGAGCGTCAGAATGAGCTGCGGGCCTCGCGCCTTCGAATAACCCCAGTCGGCGTGCACGCCCGCGGGGTCGCGCAGTATCAGCACCACCCGCAACGCGCCGTGAGGCCGGCGTCCCACGCGAATGCCGGCGACGAGACCGCGCGCCGCGGGGAGCCCGAGGCCCGGACGGGCGCGGGTCTGGGGCAGATCGATGACGGCACGGAAAGGATGATCGAGGGTGAAGAATTTCTCGCCCCTGACGCGCGAGACATCGAGCGTCACGCGCGCCCCCGCCGCCGAGGTAGCCAAGTGCACGGCGCTGAGCCGGGCGCCCGCGGCCCGGACGGCCGCGGCCGCGGCCGGCACGGCTGCCGAGCCGATGCTGAGCAGGAAAAGGGCCCCTAGCTGAAAGACCTTTCTTATCATGAACTTTGCGGCGCTACTTGACGCGTAATCTACGAGCCGCGCCGCAAGTTTTCAACTACATTGGATTCGCTCGAGCCAGGCGGTGCCGGCGGCGCTTCCCGCGAAGACGTCCGCCTGGTGGGTATCCGGCCCCGCGGCCAGACGTACCGTCAGATCGGGCGCGGGCAGTAGCCCCGCCGCCCGCTCCGGCCATTCGATGAGCCAGAGGCAGCCCGGCCGCGCCCACTCGCGCAATCCCAGGTGCTCGATCTCACCGGGATCACGCAGCCGGTAGAGATCGAGGTGCAGCAGCGTGAGCGCACCCGCCTCATGCGCGTGCACCAGGGTGTACGTGGGGCTGCGCACCGGGCCCGAGATGCCGCAGCCGTGCGCGAACCCTCTCACCAGCGTGGTCTTGCCCGCGCCGAGATCGCCCGTCAGATACAGGATGAGCGACTGCTCGAGGACCGGCGGCCGGGCGGCGGCGAGCCTCGCGCCGAGCGCCTCGGTCTCATCCGGTGTCTTCAGAGATTGACGCAGTTGCGCAGCTCCCGCGCGGCATCGCTGGCGAGGAGCCCTCGCTCCCCGGTGCGTGCCGCCGAGTCCCCCGCCATGGCGTGCACCAGCACGCCCACTCTGGCGGCGAGCCACGCGTCCCGGCACTGCGCGAGGATGCCCGCAATGGTCCCGGTCAGCACATCGCCCATGCCGGCGGTGGCCATGCCGGGATTGCCGCGCTCGCAGAGCGCCGGCGTACGTCCCGGCGCACCGACGAGCGTGCCCGCGCCTTTGAGCACGACGGTCCCGCGATAACGCGCGACGAGACGCTCGAGGGCGGCAAGCCGGTCGCGTTGGATCTCGCCCGTCTCCGCGCCGAGCAGGCGCGCAGCCTCGCCGGGATGAGGCGTCAGGATCCAGTCCTCGCGTGCCGGTCCTTGGGACTCCGCAATGATGTTGAGCGCATCCGCATCGACTACCAGTGGCTTACCGGAGCGCAGCACCGCATCGAGCGCGGCACGCGCCCACGGCGTCCGGCCGAGGCCGGGACCGATTGCAATGACGTCGGCCTTCTCTGCGGGCTCTCTCAGCGCGTCCGCATCGCTGAGCGGAAGGCAGATGAGCTCCGGCCGTCCGGCGGAAATCGCCGGCACGTTCTCCGGCGCGATGGCAACCGTCACGAGCCCCGCGCCGACGCGCAAACAGGCCTCGCCCGCGAGGCGGACGGCGCCCGGCATTCCCACCCCGCCGCCCACGATCAACACGCGGCCGAAGTCGCCCTTGTGCGATGAGCGCGCGCGGCGCGGCAGCGCCTGTTGGATGGCAGAGTCCAGGATGCGCTCGATGCGCGGCGGCGGCGCCCCCGCCTCGGCCGGAGTGATCTCGAGGTCGTCGAAGAACACCGTACCGGCGAATGCCGGCCCGTCTCCAATGAACAGGCCGGTCTTCAAGCCGACGAAGGTAATCGTGCAATCCGCACGCACCGTCTCTCCGAGCGGCACGCCGGTGTCGCTATCGAGTCCGGACGGTACGTCCACCGCCAGAACCGGCCGCCCGGAGCCATTGATGTCGCGGATGACGCGCGCGGCCTCCTCGCGCGCAGGTCCGCGCAGACCCGTGCCCAGCAAGGCGTCGACGATCACCTCGCCCTCGGCCAGGCGCTCCTGCGCATAGGGTTGGACTCGAGCGCCGCTCGCGCACAGATCCTCGTAAGCCTGACGCGCGTCCCCGCGAAGCTTCTCGGGCGAAGTGGCGGCGAGCGTCGTCACCGTGAGACCCGCCGCCTGCGCAAATCGGGCGAGCACGTATCCGTCGCCGCCGTTGTTGCCTGCTCCGCAGACGATGACGATGCGATGCGCAACGGGGAAACGGGTGCGCAGATATCTCAGTGCGGCCTCGCCGGCGCGCTTCATGAGCGTGTAGCCCTCCATGCCGAGCGTCTCGATGGCATAGGCATCGAGCGCGCGCACCTGAGCGGTCGAGTAGAGGCAGACTGGCAGTGCCATTGCCCGATTATACTGGTATGTAGCGCTGGATCCGGGCTCCTGCCCGGCCCAGCGCGCCGCGATCAAAAAGCGTG
>JAGWPE010000307.1 GCA_028870635.1 Gammaproteobacteria bacterium
CCTGCAACTTCAACGTCAGAATGGACGCGGGACTCAGCTGCGAAAAATATGTCGCGTCGACCGTGCACAGATATCGCTTCGCTCTGACATGCAAGCGAACGGGCTCCGCCACCTCATCGCCGAACCATTTACTGAGCCATCGCGCACCGGTGGCCTCGTGGCGCGCATCAACAGTCCACTCGGCGATATCGTCGGGCACGGTTGCGATCAGGTGGCCGATGTCATGCAAGAGTGCCGCGGCAACGACGATTTCCCTTGCGCCCTCGAGCTCGGCGAAATGAGCGGCCTGCAGACCGTGCTCGGTCATGGACACGGCCTCACCGAAGTAGGCGGCCGACCCGCGGGCGGCGTAGAGTGAAAACACCTCGTCGATGACGCTCATCGCGCCGCCTCGGCGAGGAGCGCAGCTCGGCTGCAGACGCTGTCCCGCGTCAGATAACATCCCTGCAGGTGACGCGGATGGCGCGCCGATGCGAATCCTGTGCGGCCATGCAGGATCCGCTGGTTGTCGAACACGGCGAGATCCCCGGCCCGCATCATGAAACGCACCAGGAAGCGCGGCTCCCGCAGCAGCAGGGCGAACCGCCGATAAGCGCGGTAATACCGCTCCGCCGCCTCGGCCGCGAGCGGCAGGGGCTGGATGGAGCGGCTGTTGTAATGGACGGCAACGACCTCTCCGCGGCAGGACAGCTGGATCAGCGGCCGCTCGGCGTTGAGCGCCGCATTCTGCGAGCGATAGCCAAAAGGCACCGGCGTTCGCGCGAGAACCTCGAAAGCCGCCGGGTCCTCCGCCCTGAGCTGCTCCGCCAGCGCGAATCCGTCGGCGAACACGCTCTCGCCGCCGTCCGGCGCCGCGACCAGCACGTGCAGCGCCTGGAAGCCCGGCACGGGCTCGCGATAGGGGTTGTCGGTGTGCAGCCCGAGCCCTCGGTCGGAGTACGCTAGGTTTTCGGGCTCGGGTACCGCGCGCACGTCGAACAACAACCCGTAATTGGTCTCGGCGACCTGGCCGATGAGGGGCATCGCCGCGAGTATGGCGCCTGGCTCGGCCGGAACTTCCGACAGGAATGCGAGACCCTCGGTGACCAGGCGCCTGAGCCAACCCGCCTGAATGCCGGTGTCCCCGCGCGCCAGGCCGAGCGCCGCCCACGCGAAGTCACGGGTCGCCTCGAGCGGCCTGCCCTGCGGCCAGAGCCGCGGACGCGGCACCGACCGCGCGCCCGCCATGGCTGCGGTCTGAGTCGCCAGCCAATCCAGGTCGAACCAGGCCTCCCCTGCCTCATGCTCCCATTCGATGCGAACCGCCGCCCCGTGCAGGGTGGCCCGTCGGATGCGCGGCTGCGCCGGGAGATCCGCGACGTCGATCAGGCGCTGGCCGTTGCCGGGGTCGCGATCCTCGGTCAGATTGTCGCGAAGCCAGATGCTCGCAAGCTCGGCTCGATTCCCGTCCATCCACTCCAGCATCAGCGCCGATGGTGTCCAATGGATCGATCTGATTGCCCGTACTGCGTTCACCGTGTGGCCCCTCCCCTCAGCATCATGCCCCCACTCCCGCCTGCGCGGTGCTTGCCGCGATCCGTGCCGCCGCAACCGCGCGGAGCTCCATGACATAGAGAACGCCAGCGCCGACCGCGCCGAGCGCGCCGATGGCCGTAAGCGTAGCGAACACGCCTCTCCAGCCGAAGTCAACGGCAAGCTGCGCGCCGCCGACGCCGGCAAAGACTGCGCCAATATAGCCGATGCCGTCGATGATGCCCGAAGCGACGGCTCCAGCCGCCTTGCCGCCGAAATCGAGCGCCATCGCGCCGCCGAGGTAGGCGTACGGCCCGAGCAGACAGAAGCCGACGGCGCCGATCAGGGCGATCGGTAATGCGTCCACTCCACCGCGGTGGATCATCGTCAGAAGGAAGAGCGCAACGGCAGTCGCCGTCAGGCCGAGAAAAAGGAGGAGCGGCCTGCCGTTGGCGCCGAGCCGATCGCCGAACCAGCCCGTCAGGAGCACGGAAATCGCGCCGACCCCGGGAAAGACCGCGCTCAGCCCCGCGGCATCGCTCATGCTGAGGTGGACGAAGTCCCGCATGTACACCGGAGTCCAGTCATTGAAGGTCTCGCGCACGATCGTGCAGACGAGCGACAGTACGCAGACCATCAGGAATGCCGGGCTCTTCACGAGCGGCCCGAGGCGCTCTCTGATGGTCCCCGGCGGCGCTTTCGCGCCAGCGAAGACGTTGAGCGGATTTGCGACGGTGTCGCTGTGACCGGCCGCGACCCTGGATTCACGCAACAGCGCGAAATTGGCGATGAGCATCGCCCCGGAAACCGCCGCCGCGAGCGCGAACAGGCTCCGCCAGCCGTACCCCTGCGCGATGAGCCGCCCCATCCATTCGCGCGCGGCGGCATCCCCCAGCAGATAGCTCAAGCTCAGCACACCGATGATCGCCCCGTGGGAGGAATAGTCGAACCAACGTGAGGAGACCTTGAGCAGGCCCGCCCACGCGCCGGCCTGCGACAGCCGGTTCAGGAACCACGCCATCGTGAACAGCGGCAGCGCGCCCGAGATGGCGAAGAGCAGCGTGAAGAGAGTCGCTCCCGCGAGGCCGATGAGGAAGTTGATGCGGCCGCCCCAGTAGTCACCGAGTCCGCCGATGAACGGCTTGCCGATCGCATAGGCCAGAATGCCGAGCGAGGTGATCGCGCCGATGCGCACGAGCGCGCCGTCGTACGAGAGGCCGTGCCTGGCGAGCTCCTTGGCAAGAAGCGGCGTCGCGACGGAGAGATCGGCGCGGCAGAAGTAAAGCGAGGCGTAGCCGCCAAAGAGAAGCGAGATGACCATCACCTGGCGCATCCTGAGCGCACGCGCGCTCCCCCCTGCGTGGGCGGCTTCTGCTGTCATCTGCCCGCGGGCACGGATTCGAGCTTCCTTTTGAGCGTGCGATACAGGCTTCTTGGCCCGTCGAGGTCGATGTAACACCCCTGCAGATGCCGATGGCCCTCGTTAGGATCGTAGGCGGTCCGCCCGTGCAGCACGCGGCTGTTATTGAACATCATGAGCTCACCCGCCCTGAGCGGGAACCGCAACTCGAAGCGAGGATCGGCGAAGAGCTCGCTCAATCGCCGGCGCGCCCGCTGAAACCGCCGTGTCGTGGCGGGGTCGAGCAGCGGCAGAAAGTCCAGTCTCGGGCTGTAATGCACGCCGGTAATCTGGCCGCCGAGGTCTCGCTGTACGATCGGACGGCGCTCTATGAGCTCCTCGTTCGCGTCGATGAAGCGGAACCGCACCGGCGTCGCAGCCAGCAGCTGCAAGCCCTCCGGATCCTCCTCCTGCAGTGCTTGCGCGACGGACAGACTGTCCACCAGTGTCGACCATCCGCCCGTGGTCTCATTGACCAGACAATGCAGCAGCTGGACCCCGGGCACCGGCTCGCGGTAGGGATTATCGGTGTGCGCCGAGAGGGGAACCGGGCGATAGGCGAGATCATTCGAGCCCGGTCGTGAATAGACCTCGAAGAGGCGCCCGAAGTTGGTCTCCCGTACGTAACCGAAGCGGCGCGCCACCTCGAGAATGCACTCGGGGTGGGTAGAGAGGTTACGGATGATGACAATGCCATGAGTGAGGAGCGTCTCGACGGATCTCAGGCGCGCTTCGTCGCCGTCGAGGATACGTCCATCCACGCTGACCGCCTCCAGAGGCAGGTCGGCACGCCACGGGATCTCTGCCGGGAGCCCGTCCCCCGAGTCGAGCTCGTCGGCGAGCCTGCTCAAATCATACTCGCCGGCGTATCCGTCGCTGAAAGCGAGCCGTGCGCGATTCCCGCCGCTCTCCTCGATGCGCACGAGAGCCAGATCGTCCGGCAATCGGTGCGGGTCGAAGAGGCGTTGCTGGGTCTGCGGATCGAGACTGACCGGGTCCTGGCACCGCTCCCGCAGCCACAGCGCCGGCAGCTCCACGGCGGTGTTGCCCGTTTGGGCGAGCACCCTCGGCGGTGCCGTTACGAGCTTCAGGCGTACGCCATTCATCAGACGCCTCTTTTCGGAATCCGCTCCGGCGGGACGATGTTCGCTCGGGCCAGCTTCTCCGCCCGATCGGCGTCGCCGGCGCAGATGCTCTCCACGAGCTCGCGGTGCGACTCGCAGATCTCCCGCGCGTCCACCTCGCGGTTGGAGAGAGCAATGTAAACACGGAACTGGTTCTCGACGCGCACGTAGTGCTGCAGCAGCCGCTCATGGCCGGAGAGCCGGATGATGAGCTTGTGCAGCTCGCGGTCCAGCCGGTCCGCTCCCTCGTGATCCTGCGCCTGCGCCGCCGCCAGCAACTGCGCGAACGCCGCGCGCAGCTGCCTGATGCCGTGCTCGTCGATCCGCAGCGCAGCGAGGCGCGTGGCGAGGCTTTCGAGCGCGCCGCGCAGCGTATAGAGCTCCCACAGATCGTGATCGCTGAAGTCGACGACCTGGTAACCCGTATAGGGCACGTGACAAACCAGTCCCTCCTCTATCAGGCGCCGCAGCGCCGCGCGGATGGTGCCGCGCGACAGCGCGAATCGATCGGCGATCGGGGTCTCGAGCAATCGCTCGCCGGCGCGCAATTGACCACGCAGGATCTGCCGGCGCAGCAGATCGGCTGCCTGGGCCTCGAGGCTCTGCCTGTTGATCGTCTCGTTGCGAGGCTCCGTCCCTGCGCCTCGCCCTTCGGGCCCGCTGCCACCGTCCAAAATAGCTCCAGGCGATTTTGTCACCTCGCCCTCCGGGGCGGTCATGTGAACACGTAGCGGGTCGCGGAGGGAATGACTTCCTCGCCGGGCTCCTCGGGCTCCTGATCGACGAGCTCCGGCGGAAATCCCGGCGCGCGCACCTGAATACCGCAGTCGTCCTCCAGCCGTTGAATGATTCGCGGCGAGAGCGCGCGCGGGCCATATCGCGACTGGGTGTCGCGAAACATCGCCGTCACGGTGTCGGCGACCTCCGCCGGCACGCCGCTTCTGCGGGCCAGGTCGAGAAAGAGTCCGATGTCCTTCAGCACCAGGTCGACGGTGAAGTTGATGTCGTAGCTGCCGTTCAGGATGACCTGGCTCTCGGTTTCATGCACGAAGGAGTTGCCGGATGAGGCCTTGATGGCTTCATACGTGGTCTTCGGATCCATCCCCGCCTTGCTCGCGACCGTCCACGCTTCGGTGAGAGCGGCCAGATGCACGAACGCCAGATAGTTGGTGATCACCTTGAGGACCGAGGCGCTCCCCAGGGGCCCGATGTGAATGATTCTGCGCCCCATGATCCGCAGCACGGGCAGCGCCTGCTCGAACGCGGCGCGCTCGCCGCCGACGAAGATCGATATGTTCCCCGTTGCGGCCCGATGGCAGCCGCCTGAGACGGGCGCATCGAGCGCTTTGGCGCCCGTCCGCATCACCTTCTCACCCAGCCGTTTGACTTCGCCTTCCTCCGTGGTGCTCATCTCCAGCCAGAGCTTGTTGGCCGAGAGGCCCTCGAGCACTCCATTGCCCTGCTCGAGGACCTGCGCGCTGATGGCCGGTGAGGGCAGGCAGGTGATGATGAGATCCGCCCTGAGGGCAAGCTCCTTGGGAGTCGAGGCCCAGCGCGCGCCATGCTGCAGCAGCGGCCTCGCGGCGGTTTCGCTCAGATCGTGGACGATGAGCTCACGCCCGTTGCGCAGGAGGGTTCCCGCCAGTTTGGAGCCGAGATTCCCCAAGCCGATGAAACCGATGATCATCGCGTGCGCCTCACGTGTTCCGACCGATCACGGCGGGGTCGAACGCCCGGCGAGAGAAGATCCTGCGCACCAGCGGCGCGAAATGCTCGAGTGAGAGCGTCGGATAGTCAGGGTCGAAGGCCGCCTGATCCCATCTCTCGCAGAACCGGACACAGCTCTCGTAATAGGGGTGATCCCGATGGGCCGCGCGCAACTCGGGATCCTCACCCAGGAAATGGGCGTAGTAGACCTTCTGGAAGAGGCCGTGATGCTCGACCACCCAGGTCACCTCGGCCCTGACGTAGGGCCGGATGATCTCGGCGGCATAGTTGGAGTGATTTTCCGGGGCGAGACTGTCACCCAGGTCGTGGACGAGCGCGCCGGCGATCATCTCTTCGTCAGCGCCGTCCGCCTCGGCGCGGCTCGCCGTCTGCAAGGAATGCTCCAGGCGCGTGACCTGATAGCCGGCCAACCCATCGTCCAGGGAGCGCAGCGCCTGCAGGATGCGGTCGGGCAATCGTCCGATGTACTCCCGCTCCAGCTGGCTGAGGAACAGGTACTCGGCCTTCGTACCATCCTTCATCTGCCGGAAGCTGACTGTGCGCATGGCTGCCCGGATGGCTGTTTCGGTGGATTCAAGCAGGCTGATTGTTAATTGTCAACAATTCAGCTAATCGTCCGGCTGGGAGTCCTTCGGCCACCCCGGCCATTGCGGCAGTCCATCCGTGATTTCGTAGTAGTCACCCTTATCTGCGACAAAGATGTGCATCGATGACGTCAGGCCCGTCGGCGTATCCAGCGTGCCGGCCCAAATGCTCATGTGGCCCCCGTCGGCAGGCTCCCAGAACAGTTGCGAGCCGCAGGTCGAGCAGAAGCCTCGCCGAGCCGTCGCGGACGATTGGTACCAGCGGAGGCTCTGGGCGGACAGCAGGTGCAGGTGCTCGGGCGCGCATGCCGTGGCGGCGTCGAAATGCCCGCTCGAGCGGCGGCACATGGTGCAGTGGCAGTAGACGACGGGCCGCAGGGGGCCATGCACCTCGAACCGCACTCCCCCACACAGGCAACGGCCGCGTGCGACGGACTCAGACATATCTGCCTCTCTCGCGCTCCATGCCGCGAAACTCGATGAAGGATGTCATGCGCTGCCAGAGAAAATCGCCGTACTCGAAAGGGGTGAACAGGTCGGCGCGGTCGAGCGGCAACGGCGCAATCCTCGCATCGGCGCGGGCTTCGTAGAAGAACGGAATGGAGAAACGCTCCCGTCCCGAGCCCAGCACGCGGTGCTCCGTCGCGCGGATCCGGCCGGCCGACCACTGCTCGAGCACCTGACCGAAGTTGACCACCAGCGTGCCCTCGAGCGGCGGCACGTCGACCCATTGTCCGGATCTCGATCGCGCCTGCAGTCCCGCGACACCGTCCTGCGCGAGAAGCGTGACGAAGCCGGAGTCCGTGTGCGGTGCCCCGACGAGATATCGGCGCATCCCATCGACTTCCGCCCACACCGCTGGGTCCTGCACCGTCGCGAGCTCCGCGGGATCGCGGGGTGGGTAGCGGATCAGCCGCAGCGTCGATAAGCCGCAGCGAAACGAGTCGTCGAAATAGTCCGAACGCAGGCCGAGTCCGCGCGCGAGCGAGCACATCACCGCCTGAGCCACCAGCTCCATCGCCCGGTAATAGGCCGCAGCAGCGGCGCGCCAGCCCGGCAAGCACCGCTCATCCGGCAGCGGACTCGGCTCGCGCAGCGGGTCTCCACGCACCGCGATCGCCGAGCCGTGCACCAGGTCGCCGCCGATGTCGATACCCTCCTTGGCGGTCAGATTTCCAGGCTGCAAGGGGAACCAGCCACGATAGATGTTGGGATTCTCAGGCGCGAACTTCCGCCGATACAGGCGGCGTTTCCCGGCCTCCTCCAGCCCGAAGACGGCAAGCAGACGCGCTCTTGCCGCAGGATCGGGCGCCGCCTCGGGCGGCAGCCCGCAGACACATACGAACCCAATGTCTCGAGCCGCAGCCGCAAGCGCACGGTCGGGAGCCTGTCGGGCGTGCGGCGCCGCATCGAAAAGCGGCGTCACATCGACTATCGGAATCGCGGGTGTCACGGCCCGGATGAATGCGTGCTTCACGCTCGCCTTCTCAATCGAAGGGTTCGAGGCGCTCCACCGCCCGAACGGTCTCAGGACCCGCATCCGAGCGGGCCGCCTCGCCGGCGGGCAGCTCCAGGGCTTTTGCAATCACGATCGAGACGATGCCGTTCGGATAGAGGATCACTTCGCTTTCGCCCGCGCCCCACATGGTGGGCAGATAGTACTGCTTGCCGCGGGAATCCACGTAGGGCCTGAAGTGGAATCCCATCTTGTAGAGCTCTCCCTCGGCTGCGCCCGCGGCAGCGCATCCCTTGCCGCCCAGAGACAAATCGCCCCGCTTGGGCAGCGCGTCCCGCGCGGCGAGGAGATCCTCAGTGAGATCTCGATGCAGTATCTGCTCGCCGCCGTATGAGCCCCTGTTCTGATAAAGGAGCGCAATCTTCGCAAGGTCATCCAGCGTCGGATAGTAGCCAGCATTGAACCACGGGACCCCGCGACGGCCCCTGGCCTCCCGGGTTCTGACGACGGGAGCGTGCGCAATGCCGATCGGCTCGAACACCTCGCGCTGCAGCATGTCCCATACATCGGCGCCCGGCCCCCGCAGGGATTTGACGAAACGGTCGATCGCGACACCGAGAAGATAGAAATCCTGGTCGCGGTAACGCATCACCGTGCCTGGTTCCCACGGATACGGGCGCAGCGATCGCTTGATCTGCTTCACCTTCTCCCGGTGAGAGGGCGCGCTGTACCACGCGTCGTAATCGCCCTCCAGGTAACCGTCAAACGGATCGTTCGGGTGTGTCGTCCACGTTCCCGTGCCGCCGAAGCCCGTCGCCATGTTGGCTGCGTCGATGAAGCGAACCGCACGATACTTGGGGTCGAGCCCCTCCACGAAGTCACCGATCCTCAGCGCGAGAACGTAGCGACCACAGACTTGCGCCAGCCGCAGCAGCGCGAGCGGCGCCCCGATGCTCTTCATGACCGAGCGGACGCCGAACCTCATCTCGGGCGGATAGCCATAGTCGCCGCATGGCGTCGACGATTCCTGGTGATAGATCGTACCGTTGCGGACCAGGGCCGCGAGAACGCGCCAAGGCTCCCGCACCGGCCCGCCGAATCCCGCCAGCGACCCGGGAGAAGTCTCGCGCAAGAGATCCGTCCAGGGCCGGTGCGGCAGGCGTCGTGCGAGCTCCGCCTGCGCCGACTCGCGGTGCGCTGCCGCCTCGCGGGGAGCGAGCGGCGCAAACCTCATTCGTGCGCGGCCGCAGGCGAGGAAGTGCTGCTGCAGCAGATAGGGCGCGGTCTGTTGTACGAACTGGAACTCGAGCTCACCGACCTCGCGGCCCTTGTACCGGAAGGTGGCGACGCCCTGATGGGAATGATTCTCCGTGTCCCCCACGAGCATCAGCGGGAATGCCGCACGGCACCACGGCCCGTCCTCGCCCGGATCGCGCCAGACCCGGCCGAATTGCGGGATGATCGACCAATGGCTCCGATGCTCTCCCGGCCGGTGCTCCGCGACGATCTGTCCACGCTGCAAGGGAACCAGAACGTCTCCGCTCGTGACGAAGCCCAACGTGATGCGGGGGAAGAGCCGCGCATCGCGGCCTTCGATCCTCGGGCTCTTCAGCCGAGGGCGTGTCGCGATGGGTGACTGGGCAATGTGCAGCAGGCCCGAGAATTGCGCCGCGGCGCGGGCACCCGCAGGCGGGCGGAAGTAGTCGTTGGCAGCGGGAAGCTCCAGTTGACGCCCCACCAGCAGCTCTTCATGCAAGCGGAGTGCGGATCGAGGCGGACTGAGCGTCGGCCGGGCCCGCGGCGGCGGCCCTCGCGAGTCTCTCGTCTTCCAACAGGTCGCGCGCCGACAGCCAGTAGTGCCATGCCGCCCAGAAGCCGGTGGGCACGAGACAGAGCATCGCGAGCCGCAGCGACTGCGCGTCGGGAGCGTGATGGGGCGCAAACCAGTCGCTCAGGATTCCGACCATCTGCGGAGCGATGACGAGGTTGCACACGTTGGCGAGGAAGAGCAGCGTTGCGCAGTACATGGCGCGCATCTTCGGCTGCGCGAGATTGTTCAGGATGCCGAAACCCGGGCCGAGATACACGTAAATGGACGGCACATACAGCCAGAAGAGCGCCTTGCTGAGCGCGAGGGAATGGCTCGAGTAGATGACGGCCGTGACCACGGTGGCGAGAGCGATGTTGAGGGCGAGCAGCCGCATGACGCGCCGCTCGTCGGAGAGCCACCTGCGGGACAGCAGCCAGGTGCTGCCGATCATGGCCGCGCTGCCCCCGATGAGATGTATGGGCCCGAGAATGCCGCCGGCCTGCGCGACGTCGAGTGAGTAGCTGCGCATCAGGAACGCGGGCGTCCACCACATGAGACCCCAGCCCCACAGCGCGGTCAGCGACTGGGCGAGGATGGAGTGCACGGCGGAGCGCTGGCGCAGCAGGAAGCGCATCGTCTCGAGGAAGGACGGCGCCTTGCGGCCATCTTCGCAATCATCGAGGCAGCCGCGCCGCGGCTCGCGGATGCTTGACAGGACGAGGAGCCCCACAAGGACTCCCGGTATCCCGAGGGCGAGGAACATCGCGCGCCACCCGAATCGATAGGCAATCGCGCCGGCCACCTGCGAGCCGAGCCAGGCGCCGATCGGCGCTCCCAGGGAGAAGACGGACAATGCCATCGGACGGCGCGCTGCCGGAAAGAAGTCCGACAGAATCGAATTGGCGCCGGGTGTCCCGCCGGCTTCCCCGACGCCCACGCCGATCCGCGCCCACAGGAGCTGCCAGTAACTGCGCGCGAGCCCCGTGGCCGCCGTGAGCACGGACCACGCGATGAGGCAAACCCCGATGATGTTGCGGCGGCTGCGGCGGTCGATCAGCCACGAGAGCGGAAAGCCGAAGGTCACGTAGAAGATTGCCAGCGACACGCCGGTGAGAAACGCGATGTTCGCATCCGAGAGATGCAGCTCCCGTCGGATCGGCTCGAGCACCGTGGAAATCGAGTATCGGTCGGAGATACTGAGGGTGTAGACGAGGCACATCATGATGGCGACGTACCAACGTTCCGCCAGCGAAGCGGTCTCGCCCGACGCAGGCTGCTCGCCGGGCGCCACGGTTGGGTCGGTGCCCGCTCGAACGTCGCTCACGCGGTCTGTCTCCCCGCCGCCGGAACGCCGCCGAAGGGTTCCAGTAGAAATCCGAACTCCGCCGCGCCGTGCGAGATCGCCTGATGCAGACTGGCCGCGAAGCTGCGCCCCGCCCAGATTTCGAACACGGGCTCGCTCTGAGCGGTATCCTCCAGGCGCCACAACGTGACGCTCACGTAACCGCAGAGGGTCTGCGCGACATGGTCCACAGGGAAGCCTCGCGGGTGGATGTCGATGGGAATCAGCTTGGCCAGTGTCTCGCGCACCCTGGGGCCGCCGAGCCGAAGGATGACACAGGCATCGCTCTGGTCGGAAACCGCCGCGCAGCCGCCGAGCAATGTGCGCAGGGACTGCGCGAAAGTGTTGCCCGCGCTCTCGCGAGTGGCGAGCCAGATGTCCGGACCGACACCGGCGATCCCGACATCACCGCGGCTCACGCGCCGGGGCGCATTCGCAGGCGTGACGCCGAATTGAGCGCGTAAGAGCTCCGCCACCCTGGCGCTCTGCGTCCGGTACGCCGCGATGCGCGCGACTCCGACCCCGCCGCGCTCCGTGGCGATCACGCCACGGCCGCGACCGGCGGCTGCCGGCAGTCCCGCGAACGTTGAAGTCTCGATGCCCGCTGGATCGGTATGCATGCTCAGTCTCTCAGCCGCTTGCCATCCGGGTCGTAGAACACGGGATTCACGACTTCGACTTCGACCTCGACATCGCCGCCGGACAGCGGATCATGCGCCCGGACCCTCTCGCCGATACGCTTTGGCCCCCCGCTGAGCAAGCCGAGCCCGATCCAATGCCCCAGGGTGGGCGAGAAAGTGACCGAGCTGACGAAGCCCTCATCGTTCGCGAGGCTCGGCCGCGCGCCGATCCGCAGGAAATGGGCGCCCGCAGTGATCTTCGCATCGAGCCGCGACGGCTTCACGCCGATCAGTGCCGGCCGATCCGGCGCGCACAGGCCCGGCCTGCCCGCGAGCACCCTGCCGATGTAGTCCTTCTGTACCGACATCATTCGCCCGAGTCCCAGGTCGTGCGCGGTCGTCGTGCCATTGAGCTCGGCGCCGGCGAGGTGACCCTTCTCGATGCGCATCGTCCCGAGCGCCTCCATCCCATAAGGCACGACGCCCAAATCCTCACCGGCCGTCATGATCGCCCGGACGGTGGCGTCGCCCCAGGTCGAGGGCACTGCGAGCTCGTAGGCGAGCTCCCCGGAGAAGGAGATGCGGAACAGGCGCGCGGGCCGGCCCTGCCACTGAAATTCGGCACAGGCGACGTAGGGAAAGGCCGCGTTCGAGACATCGACGGCCCCTCGGAGCAGCCGCTCGAGGAGCGCTCGCGAGCGCGGGCCGGCGACGGCAAACTGCGCCCATTGCTCGGTCACCGATGCCAGCTGGACATCCAGCTCCGGCCAGAGCACCTGCCGCGCGTGCTCGAGGTGCTGTAGCACCTTGACAGCGTGAGCAGAAGTCGTCGAGAGCAGGAAGTGACCCGGCGCGAGATGAGCCACCGTGCCGTCATCGAATACAATGCCGTCTTCCCGCAGCATGATGCCGTATCGCGCCTTGCCCACGGGCAGGCTCGACATCACATTCGCGTACACCCGGTCGAGGAAAATCCCGGCATCGGGGCCCTGCACGTCGATTTTCCCCAACGTCGAGACGTCGCAGACACCAACGCCGGTCCGCACGCCGCGGACCTCGCGTACCAGCGTGCGCTTCCAGTCTCTCTCACCCTCGAGCGGAAATGCCTTCGCCCGCCGCCACTCGCCCAGATCGACGAACGTGGCGCCCCGGCTCTGCGCCCAGCGATGGCTCGGCGTCAGCCGGCAGGGTTTGAAGGCGGCGCCGCGGTGCATCCCCGCGAGCGCACCGATCGCAACCGGTGTGTAAGGAGGACGGGAGGCGATCGTTCCGAGATCGGAAGGCGCCCGCCCCGTCAGGGCGGCAACGAGCGCATGCCCGTTGAGTGCCGATGTCTTCCCTTGATCCGTCCCCATGCCCAGCGTCGTGTAGCGCTTGAGCAGCTCCGCCGACTGAAAGCCCTCGCGCGTAGCGACCGCGACATCCTTGATCGTCACGTCATGTTGAGGATCGACGAACGCCTTGCCGCGAGCGCCTGCCACGAACCAGAGCGGCGCGCAGCCGACCGCCTCGTCATCGACCCGCGGGGGACTCTGCGCCGGCGCCTCGAATCCCGCAGCCCTCGCAGCCTCGAGGCCAGCTGCCGCGCCGGCGCGCAACGCGCCCGCCAATGAGAAGTCGCCGGCCGCCCCGCCAACGGCGATCATGCCGCGCGGCAAGTCTCCCGGCACGTGTGCATGGATCGCATCCGACCACTGCGGGCGACCCCCGAGGTGGGTGGACAACGCCGCATTCGGACTCCAGCCGCCGGCCACCGCGAGGGCGTCGGCTGCGATGCGCAGCGTGCGCCCGCGCTCGTCACGCACATCGATTGCACCGACTCCTTTGGCGCCATGAGCATCGAGGATCTGCGCGCCCAACATGACGCGCAGGCCGCGGCGGGACGCTTCATTCGCGAGCGCTGCTGGAATCTCCCGCCGCGCGTCGACGACAACAGGGACGTCCACGCGCGCGTCGAGCAGATCAAAAACCGTCTTCCAGCCATCGTCACACGTCGTGAAGACGGCGGTCCGGCGACCCGGCGTTACCCTGAAGCGATTCACATAGGTGCGCACGGCGGAGGCCAGCATTACACCCGGGCGGTCGTTGCCGCCGAAGACGATCGGCCGTTCCAGTGCGCCTGCGGCGAGAACCGTCCGGCGCGCGACGATCTTCCAAAGCCGTTGGCGCGGTTGGTGCGCGGCGGGCACGGGCAGATGGTCCGCCACGCGCTCGAGCGCCCCGAACGTGTTGCCGTCATAGGCCCCGAAGACGGTGATACGGGTCATCACTCGTACCTCGGGAAGCGAGGCGAGCTCCTCGGCGATCTGCCGTGCCCAGTGTCCGCCGCCCTTGCCGTCGATCTCGTGACGATCGCCGTTCAGCCGGCCGCCGAGAAGAAAATCCTCGTCACAAAGGATCACCCGAGCGCCCGCCCTGCCCGCAGCCAGCGCGGCGGCAAGACCGGCCGGGCCTCCCCCGACGACCAACAGGTCGCAGAAGGCGTGCGCCTTCTCGTATGTATCCGGATCCGCCTCCAGGCTGGCGCGCCCCAGTCCCGCGGCGCGCCGAATGGCCGGCTCGTAGACTTTCTCCCAAAAGGCTGCCGGCCACATGAAGGTCTTGTAGTAGAAGCCGGCGATGAAAATGGGCGACAGCAAGGAGTTGATCGCCCCGAAGTCCACGAGGAGCGATGGCCAGCGATTCTGGCTGAGCGCTTCGAGGCCGTCGAATAGCTCAACGACCGTCGCGCGCGTGTTCGGCTCGCGCCGCGCCCCGGTCCGCAGCTCCACCAGCGCGTTCGGCTCCTCCGAGCCTGCCGTCAGGATGCCCCGCGGCCTGTGGTACTTGAACGACCGGCCCACCACCCTGACACCCGCTGCGAGCAGCGCGGAAGCCAGCGTGTCGCCGGGATGACCCGTGTAGCGCTTGCCGTCGAACGTGAAGGAAAGGATCCGCTCGCGCCGGATGGCTCCCTCGCCTTCCCCCAGGCGGTTCGGGCTCATGAGCCTGGCGCCTGCGTCGCGAGCCCAACGGCGATGATCTCGTGAGTGCGCGTGTTGCGAGTGACGCGCAGCCACGAGAGGCAGCCGGCTGCGTGATACCACAGC
This sequence comes from Gammaproteobacteria bacterium, assembly GCA_028870635.1. Lineage (GTDB taxonomy): Bacteria > Pseudomonadota > Gammaproteobacteria > Steroidobacterales > Steroidobacteraceae > 13-2-20CM-66-19. The sequence continues at coordinate 14,665 of JAGWPE010000307.1, forward strand.
TCCTGATGGGGCCCCGCGGGATTCTCGCGCAGGTACACCGCCTCGTAGAAGCGCTCGGCGAGGCCTTGCGAGTCGGCGGGCGGCCGACGATATCCCGCATCACCGAGATAGGCGAACTCGCTCACATCCCGCTCGCCGCAGAAAGGGCATTCGATACGCATGGCGACTCAGTGCAGGTTCGGCTGCGGCCCCTGCCCCTTCTCATCGAGCAGGCGGCCGGCCGCGAACCGGTCGAGGCGGTAGGCGCGCGCCACTTCGTGAGGCTCATCGCGCGCCAGCAGATGAGCAAAGCAATAACCGGAGGCCGGCGTGGCCTTGAACCCGCCGTAACACCAGCCGCCGTTGAGGTACAGTCCCTCTACCGGCGTGCGGTCGATGATCGGCGAGCCGTCCATCGACATGTCCATGATGCCTCCCCACGAGCGCAGGATGCGCACTCTCCCGATCGCAGGCATCAGCGCCATACCGCTCTCGCACACGTCCTCGACGGTCGGCAGATTGCCCCGCTGTGCGTAAGAGTTGTAACCGTCGATGTTGCCGCCGAAGACGAGGCCGCCCTTGTCCGACTGACTGACGTAGAAATGTCCCGCGCCGTAGGTCACGACGCAGGGAATCAGCGGCTTGACGGCCTCCGACACGAAGGCCTGCAGCACGTGGCTCTCGATCGGCAGGCGCACTCCGGCCAAGCGCGCCACACTCGAGGTGTTGCCGGCGACCGCCATGCCGACTTTACGCGCGCTGATGTCGCCGCGAGAGGTCCGCACGCCGACGATCCGCCCGCCTTCCCGGAGAAATCCGGTCACTTCACAGTTCTGCACGATGTCCACGCCGCGCCCGCTCGCCGCGCGCGCATAGCCCCAGACCACGGCATCGTGCCGCGCCGTGCCGCCGCGCGGCTGCAGCAGTCCACCCTGGATGGGGAAGCGCGCATTCTCGAAGTCGAGAAAAGGCAGCATGCGCCTGACGTCGCGGGCGTTCAGCAACTCGGCATCGACGCCGTGCATGCGCATCGCGTTGCCCCGGCGCACATAAGAGTCGCGTTGCGAGTCCGAGTGATAGAGGTTCAACACGCCGCGCTGACTCACCATCGTGTTGTAATTCAGATCCTGCTCGAGCCCTTCCCATAGCCGCATCGAGAGCTCGTAGAACGGGTTGTTGCCGGCCAGGAGGTAATTGGAGCGGATGATGGTCGTGTTGCGTCCGGCGTTGCCGAGCCCGATCCATCCCTTTTCGAGGACCGCCACATCGGTGATGCCGTGCACTTTTGCCAGGTAGTGCGCAGTCGCAAGCCCGTGTCCGCCCCCTCCGACGATGATGACGTCGTAGGCGGGCTTGGGTTCGGCATCGCGCCACGCAGGCTCCCATCCCCGGTGCCCCGCCAGGGCCTGTCGCAGCAGGCTAAAGATCGAATAGCGCATGGGGCCTCATCTTACCCGCCCAGAGGCCCCCTTCGCCCCGCGCCCGCCGTGCTACATTAGCGCAGCGGCCCGGCATCGCACCTGCCGGGAAGGAGGCGCGATGGCGCTCGGATCCTCCGGTAAGCCTGTTCGAATAGCGTTCCTGCTCGTTCCCCGCTTCTCGATGATGGCGTTCGCAGCCGCCGTCGAGCCGCTGCGCGCCGCCAACCGCTTGAGCGGGTCGTCCCTCTTCGCATGGCAACTGGTCTCGGCGGACGGCAACGCCGTGGAGGCCAGCAACGGAATTTCCGTCGCGGTCCAGGGCTCGCTCGCCGATCTCGGCAAGGTGGACACGGTCATCGCCTGCTCCGGGCTCGAGGCACCCGAGGTCGAGCGCAGCATCAAGGTCCACCACCAACTGCGGCGGCTCGCGCACCACGGCACCGTCGTTGGCGCGATCAGCAGCGGCTCCTTCCTTCTCGCGGAGGCGGGCATCCTCGCCGGGCGACGCTGCACGGTGCATTGGGAATACCTCGAGGCCTTCCGCACGCGCTACCCGCAGCTCGAAGTCACAGAGGACCTCTACGTCATCGACCGCAACGTGTTCACCTGCTCCGGCGGGACCGCCGCGCTCGACATGATGGTGCACTTCATCAGTCAGGCAGCCGGCAGCCAGCTCGCCCTGGCGGTTGCCGAGCAGTTCATTCACCCGCAGGTGCGGACCCAGGAGGAGCAGCAGCGCCTCGATCTGCATGCCCGCTACCGCATCGAGAACCC
>JAGWPE010000308.1 GCA_028870635.1 Gammaproteobacteria bacterium
CAAGGTCGACGGCGACTCGATGGTCGTCAACGGCGATCGCATCCGCGTACTGGCGGAGCGCGATCCGGCGAAGCTCCCGTGGGGCTCGTTGGGGGTCGACATTGTGCTGGAGTGCACCGGGCTCTTCACCAGCAAGGTGAAGGCCGGGGCGCACCTCGCGGGCGGAGCGAAGAAAGTGGTCATCTCCGCCCCTGGCGGCGAGGACGTCGATGCGACCATCGTCTATGGCGTCAATCACCAGGTCCTGTCGAGCCGGCACACGGTCATCTCCAATGCCTCGTGCACCACGAACTGCCTCGCGCCCGTCGCGAAGGTACTGCACGAGGCCATCGGCATCGACGCCGGCATCATGACGACGATTCACTCGTACACGAACGACCAAGTCCTCACGGACGTCTATCACAAGGATCTGCGTCGGGCGCGCTCGGCGACCATGTCGCAGATCCCGACCAAGACGGGAGCTGCGGCCGCCGTAGGCCTGGTGCTGCCGGAGTTACAGGGCCGGCTCGACGGCTTTGCCGTGCGTGTGCCCACCATCAACGTTTCGCTCGTCGACCTCACGTTCACAGCCAAGCGCGCGACCACGGTCGAAGAAGTCAACCAGGCGCTGCGCAAGGCCGCAGGCGGCGCGCTGCGCGGAGTCCTCGCCTACAACGAGGCGCCGTTAGTCTCGATCGACTTCAACCATGATGCCCATTCATCGGTGTTCGACGCCACGCTCACCAAGGTGATCGGCGGCACGCTGGTGAAGGCGTGCTCCTGGTATGACAACGAGTGGGGCTTCTCCAACCGCATGATCGACACCACTCTCGCCTGGTCCAGGGCGTCATGAAAGTCCTGCGCATGACGGAGATGGACCTGCGCGGCAAGCGGGTCCTGATCCGCGAGGATCTCAATGTCCCCGTCCAGGACGGTGTCGTGACCAGCGACGCGCGAATCCGCGCGGCGCTGCCCACGATTCGCCACGCGCTCGAGAAGCACGCCAAGGTCTTCATCCTCTCGCATCTCGGCCGCCCCGAGGAGGGCAAGCTCGACGAGAGCCTGTCGCTGAAGCCCGTGGCGGCGCGCCTCTCGGAGCTGCTCGGCAAAGCGGTCCCGCTGCGGCGCGACTGGCTCGACGGCATCGATTGCGAGGCCGGCACGGCGGTTCTCTGCGAGAACGTGCGCTTCAACAAGGGTGAGAAGAAGGATGATCCGGCACTCGCCCGCAGAATGGCCGACCTGTGCGATGTATTCGTGATGGACGCATTCGGCACCGCGCACCGCGCGGAGGCCAGCACCCATGGCGTCGCGCGCTTCGCCAAGACCGCCTGCGCGGGACCGCTGCTGGTCGGGGAGCTCGAGGCCCTCGAGCGCGCGCTCGAGAAGCCTGCGCGGCCGCTGGTCGCCATCGTCGCGGGATCGAAGGTCTCGACCAAGCTCACGGTGCTCGAGTCGCTCCTGGCGAAAGTCGACAAGCTGATCGTCGGCGGCGGCATCGCCAACACATTCCTGGCCGCCACCGGGGTGGCGGTGGGCCAATCGCTGTATGAATTGGAGCTGCTCGACGTCGCGCGCCGTTTGATGGCGCAGGCACGCGCGCGTGGCGCGGAGATTCCGCTGCCGACCGACGTCGTGGTCGCCAAGGAGCTCGCCGCTACCGCGCATGCCGACGTGCGCCCCATCCACGAGGTCGGCCCCGATGAGAGGATTCTCGACATTGGCCCGGATACCGCCGACCGGCTGAGCGGCATGCTGCAATCGGCGGGGACCATCGTCTGGAACGGGCCGGTCGGAGTGTTCGAGTTCGACCAGTTCGGCGAGGGCACGCGCGCAATCGCGCAGGCCATCGCGCGCAGCAAGGCATTCTCACTGGCCGGCGGCGGCGACACGCTGGCGGCCATCGAAAAATACGGAGTCGAGGATGGAATTTCCTACATCTCTACGGGCGGCGGCGCCTTTCTCGAGTTCGTGGAAGGCAAGACCCTGCCCGCCGTCGCCGCCCTCCAGGAGCGCGCAAGCGGCTGACCCATGCTGAGACGAACGAAGATCGTGGCAACCGTCGGTCCGGCGACCGACGACATCGCTGTCTTGACGGACATGGTGCGCGCCGGGCTGGACGTGGTGCGGCTCAACGCCTCGCACGGAACGGTCGAGGACCGCCGGCGGCGGTTGGGAATGGTGCGCGAGGCCGCTCACCGTGCAGACAAATGCGTCGGGGTCCTCCTCGATCTGGGTGGACCCAAGATCCGCATCGAGAGCTTCCGCGACAAGAAGGTGATGCTGCAGGAGGGCCAGCTTTTCACGCTCGATACCGCGCTCGATCCGAAGGCGGGCACGGCTGAGGAAGTCGGCGTCGCCTACAAGGGTCTACCCAAGGACGTCGGCCCGGGCGATGCCCTGCTGATCGGCGACGGGCAGATCGTGCTCGGCGTCGAGCGTGTCAGCGGCACGAGAATCGAGACGCGCGTGCGCGTCGGCGGCGAGCTGTCCGATCGCAAGGGTCTGAACCGCCAGGGCGGCGGCATTTCCGCACCGGCGATATCGGAGAAGGACCGCGAGGACATCCGCTTCGCGGCCGAGGAGCAGGTGGACTACATGGCCGTATCGTTCGCGCGCGATGCCGCCGACATCGAGCAGGCGCGCACTCTGATCCGCCAGGCGGGCGGCGACGCTCGCATCGTGGCCAAGGTGGAGCGGAACGAAGCCGTCGCCAACCTGTCGGGCATCATCGACGCCGCGGACGTCGTCATGGTCGCTCGAGGCGACCTCGGTGTGGAGATGGGCTATGCCGAGCTGACAGGGCTGCAGAAGACCATCATCCATCAGACGCGCGGCAGAAACCGGGTCGTGATCACCGCCACCCAGATGATGGAATCAATGATCCAGAATCCGGTGCCCACACGCGCCGAGGTCAGCGACGTGGCCAACGCCGTCATGGACGGCACCGACGCCGTGATGCTCTCGGCGGAAACTGCCGCGGGCCGCTACCCGGTGAAGGCCGTGGAGGCGATGGCGCAGGTCATCGAGGGGGCGGAGAAATACCAGCTCACCCACAGCCGGACCCGCCACCGTACGGAAGGTCAGTTCAAGGGTTCGGAGGAGGCGATCGCCATGGCCGTCATGTACACGGCCAACCACATGAAAGTGCGCGCGATCGTCGCCCTCACGGAGTCCGGTGCGACCCCGCTCTGGATGTCGCGCATCCGGTCCGACATTCCGATCTATGCCTTCACGCGGCACGAGCCCACGCGCCGCCGGGTGACGATCTATCGTGGCGTCTATCCGGTCATCTTCGATGTGACCCGTGCCAATTCGACCGGAGAGCTCTACGGCGCCCTGTTCTCGCGCCTGCTCGAGCTCGACCTGGTCAAGCGCCGGGATCTCGTCATCCTCACCAAGGGGGAGCTGTCCGGGGTCCAGGGCGGCACGAACTCCATGCAGATCCTGCAGGTTGCGTAGAATCCGAGCGGGCGAATGCCCCGCTCACGGTGCTGGCGACGTGCAAAAGCAGATCAGTGAGCGGCCCAGGCCGCCCTGGGCCGCGGAGGCGGAGCGAGTCACGGGGCTGGCCGCGCAAAGCGGCAGGATGCCGACTTTGCGCCAATGGAACTAGAAGCCGCGAGAAAGCCGCCTGCCAGGCCGACAGTGGGACTGGTGCTGACCGGCGGCGGCGCGCGCTCGGCCTATCAGGTCGGCGTGCTCCTCGCTCTTACCGAGCTTCTGCCGCGCGCGCGCAACCCCTTCCCCGTGATCGTAGGCACCTCCGCCGGAGCGGTGGCCGCGAGCGTACTCGCGGCGGAGGCGCACCGCTGGCGCAAGGCGGTGACCGGCCTCGAGCGCGTCTGGGCGAACTTCCGCACGGGTCAGGTCTTTCACGTGGATCCCGTGCACATGCTGCGCGCCGGCACGCACTGGGTGCTCGCGCTGCTTTCCGGCGGCCTCGTGCTCTCGCCCCCCAAGGCGTTGCTCGACAACAGCCCGCTGCGGCAGCTGCTGGGGACGAACGTGGACTGCGCGAGCATTCAACGCAGCATCGCGCGCGGGCATCTGCACGGCTTCGCGCTCTGCGCAACGAGCTACGCCAGCGGACACTCGGTCGCCTTCTTCGACGGCCGGGAGTCGATCCCGGAATGGACCCGCTCCCAGCGAATGGGCAGGCGCACGGAGCTGATGCTCGATCATCTGATGGCGAGCGCGGCGATCCCGCTGCTTTTCCCGCCGATGAGCATCGGCCGGGAGTACTTCGGCGACGGCGCCATGCGCCAGTTGAACCCGCTGAGTCCCGCCATCCATCTGGGCGCCGACCGGCTGCTCATCATCGGCGTGCGGGCGCGGCAGGCGGCGGGCGTGGGCGCCGGCAGCGGCACCAGCCGCACCATGCCGACTCCCGGGGAGGTGCTCGGCTACATGATCGACACGTTGTTCACCGATCAGGTCTATGGCGATCTCGAGCAGATCGAGCGCATCAACCAGCTCGTGCACGAGGCGCCGTTTGCCGCGCGCGGGCTGAGGCACGTGGACACGCTGATGATGGCGCCGAGCATCGACCCGCGCGAGATCGCGGGGCGTTACACGGATGACATGCCGCGGAGCCTGCGCGCACTTCTGCGAGTGATCGGCGGACGCGACGTGTCGGGAAATCAGCTGGCGAGTTATCTCATGTTCGAGGCCGGCTATACCCGGGCGCTCATCGAGCTCGGTTACCGCGACGCCATGGAGGCGCGAGCGGCGCTGGTCGCCTTCATGAGCGGCGAGCGGCTGCCGTCCCTCATGACGGCGGCCGGGGTGGCGCAGGCGACGTAGGTTTATTGCTTTCGGACTGGCTCATTGGGTCAAGCCGGTGTGCCGCGCCGTCACCGTCGGGAAATCCGCCCCGAATTGCGCCACCAGCCTGTCGACGATGTAGACGGAGCGATGCTGCCCGCCGGTGCAGCCGACCGCCACCGTGAGATATCCGCGGTTGCTCGCCACGTACTCGGGGATCCGCGCACGGATGAACTGCGCGATGTCCGCGACCAGTGCCGCCACGTTGGTGTGCCCCTCGAGGAAGCGGATGACCTCGGCGTCGCGTCCGGTGAGGCCGCGCAAGGCTGGCTCCCAATATGGGTTGGGAAGAGAGCGGGCGTCGAATACGAAGTCGGCATCGCCCGGAATGCCGTGCTTGAAGCCGAACGACTCGAAAGTGAGCGACAGGCGGCTGGCGTGCGGCTCGCCGACGCGCAGCCTGATGAGGTCACGCAGCGCGTGCACGCCCAGCCGCGAGGTGTCGATGACCAGATCGGCGCCGTACACGATGGGCTCGAGAACCTGCCTTTCCATCGCCATCGCCGCGCGCAGGTCGATGTTGTGCCGGCTCATCGGGTGCTTGCGCCGCGTCTCGGCGAAGCGCCGCAGCAGCTCTTCGTCCGTCGCGGTCAGGAAAATGACTTCACATTCGATGCCGCTGCGGCGCAACTCGTCGATGAGCTGCGGGACGGTGGCGATCTCCGCCGCGGTGTTGCGCGCATCGAGTCCCACCGCCGCGCGCTCGTAGGTGCGCTCCGGGCTGCGCACGGCGTGGGAGATGAAGGGCTTGAGCAGCGCCGCCGGGATGTTGTCGATGCAGTAGAAGCCCAGGTCCTCGAGCATGTGCAGGGCCACGCTCTTGCCGGAGCCGGAGAGGCCGCTCAGGACTACGATGCGCACCGCACGTCAGGCGCGTAACGCCCGGCCTTCGACGGCGTGATGGTCCGTCAGCTTCTCCTTGTGCTTCTTGATGCAGCGGTCGAGCTTGTCGGCCAGCAGATCGATGGCCGCGTACATGTTTTCCTCGGTCGCGTCCGCGTGGATCGAGTTGCCGCTCACGTGCAGGGTCGCCTCGGCCTTCTGTCGCAGTTTCTCCACCGTCAGCACGCAATGCACGTCGATGACCTGCTCGAAATGCCGCCCGATGCGCTCGAGCTTCTTTTCCACATAGCCTCGCAGGGAGGGGGTCACCTCGACGTGGTGGCCGGTGACGTTGAGCTGCATAGCCGTCTCCTTCTCAGGTGTTGTGGCCGACATCATCTCGATTCACATCTGACCCGTGCCCGCCCGCCGGCGCTCGTTCGAGGGGGGAATGCCCATCGCCTCGCGGTACTTCGCGACGGTGCGGCGCGCGACCGGAATGCCTTCCGCCGAGAGGAGCTCCGCGATGCGGCCGTCGCTCAACGGCGATTCCGCAACCTCGTCCTTGACGAGCTTCCTGATCTTGGCGCGGATGGCGGTCGAGGAGGTGCCCGACCCGTCCGCGCCCTCGACGTGGCTCGAGAAGAAATAGCGCAGCTCGAATACGCCGCGCGGTGTGTGCATGTACTTGCCGGAGGTCACGCGGGAGATGGTCGATTCGTGCATGCCGATCGCTTCGGCGATGTCCTTCAGGATCATCGGCCGCATGTGCTCCTCGCCATGCTCGAGGAAGGCGGTCTGGCGCTCGACGATGGATCGCGCGACCTTGATCAGCGTTTCGTGCCGGATCTCCAGGCTCTTCAGCAGCCAGCGCGCTTCCTGCAGCTGGGCTCGCATGGTGGCGTGGCTGGCATTGCGGCCGATGAGGCTCGCATAGCTCTGATTGAGGCGCACCCGCGGCAGCGTGGCCGAGTTGATCTCCACCGCCCAGCCGTGCTCCGTCCTGCGGACGAAAACATCGGGAACGACGTACTCGGCGGAGCCCGCGCTGACCGTAGCGCCGGGGCGCGGATGGCAGGAACGCACCAGCGCGAGCGCGCAGGCGAGCTCCTCGTCGCTGGCCCGCAGCTCCCGCTTCACGACCGCGAGCTCCCTGCCGGCGATCCGCTCGAGGTGGTGCCGGGCGATCTCGATCGCGGCATTGAACCCGGGAGTCGTCGGATCGAGCTGCCGCAGCTGCAGCTCTATGCACTCGCCGACGGAGCGTGCGCCGACGCCTGGCGGATCGAGGGCCTGAACGTCGGCGAGCGCAGCCTCGACTTCGGCTGCCTCGCAGTGGATCTCGGGCCGCAGGGTGCTGGCGATCTCCTCCAGCGGCTCGGTCAGGTAGCCATCGTCACTGATGGCATCGACGATGGCGCGCGCGATCGCCAGCCTGCGCGGCTCGAGCTTCGCGAGCTCGAGCTGCCACAGCAGATATTCCTGCAGGGACTGGCCCGCGGAATCGGCGAATTCCTGCTGCCGATCGTCGTCATCGCCGCTCCACGGCGTCTCGGCCGGGCCCACACTGTGCTCGCCCCAGCCCTCGTCCAGCACCTCGACGGCGCTTTCGCGCGGGGCTTCGGCGGCCTCGATCGCCTCCGGGGCCTGAGCGTGCTCGAGCGTGCCGGAATCGAGACTTTCCTCGTGCCCCTCTTCCATCGGCTCGAGCATGACGTTGCTCTCGAGCAGCTCGCGGATATGCGCCTGCAGCTCCAGAGCGGGCAGCTGCAGGAGCCGGATCGCCTGCTGCAGCTGCGGGGTCATCGTCAATTGCTGACCCAGCTTGAGCTGCAGGGAGGGCTTCAGCATGGTGGCACGGGCGCTGCGGGGGCTTTCCTAGGGTAAGTCACTGATATTGCACACTTTAACAATCATCGCTCCGTGCGCGACCGGCACAGGGCACAGGGACGTGCCAGCCGCCGTGGGCGGCGGGCGGCTTGCACTACAGCCGGAACGACTCGCCCAAGTACACCTCACGCACTTGGGGGTTGGCAAGGATTTCTTCCGCAGTTCCCTGAGCGATCACGGTGCCCTGATTGACGATGTACGCCCGGCTGCAGACGCCCAGGGTCTCGCGCACATTGTGGTCGGTGATCAGCAGTCCGATGCCGCGGCTCGTGAGCTCGCGGATGATGCGCTGGATGTCCAGCACGGAGAGCGGGTCGACCCCGGCAAAGGGCTCATCGAGCAGCATGAAGCGCGGCTCGGCCGCAAGCGCACGCGCGATCTCCACCCGCCGCCGCTCGCCGCCCGAGAGCGACAACCCGATGCTGCGGCGCACGTGTCCGATGCGCAGCTCCTCCAGCAGCTCCTCGAGGCGCTGCTCGCGCGCGGCGCGCTCGAGATCGCGCCGCGTCTCCAGGATGGCGAGCACGTTGTCTTCCACCGAGAGCTTGCGGAAGACGGAAGCCTCCTGTGGCAGGTAGCCGAGCCCGAGCTGTGCGCGCCGATGCATCGGCAGCAGCGTCAGGTCCGTCTCACCCAGGTGAATGCTGCCGGCATCGCACGGCACGAGCCCGACGATCATGTAGAAGGCGGTCGTCTTGCCTGCGCCGTTGGGGCCCAGGAGGCCGACCACTTCGCCGTTGGCGACCTCGAGGCTGAGATTGCTGACGACTTTGCGGGACTTGTAGCTCTTCTCGAGCCCGCTCGCGCGCAGGACCGTCATGAGCTGCCCGGCGGCGGAGTGGCGGCGTTGCTCGGCCCGGGGGCTCCCGGGGGATGAGCCGGCTGCCGCGGCGCCGCCGCGGGCCGCGGCGCGAGAGCGGCACCCTCGCCGTTTCCGGGAGGGGCCGGCTTCGGCGCGGCTTGCGGCGTTATGGTGATGTGCACACCCTGGCTTGCCCCCGAAGATGTCGCCAGCACCTTCTGGTCGCGGATGCTGTAGGCGATCGAAGGCGCGCTCACCTCGTTGCGCCCGTCCGAGATCCAGGCGTCGTTGGTCAGCAGTACCGTGCCCCGGCTCACGTCATACACGATCTGGTCCGCATGGCCCTTCTCCATGCCGAGATCGCCGGCGCGCTGCTGCTCGAATTGCGCGGGGTTGCCGCTGATCGTTGCGCCCGCAATCTGGTTGTCCCGGAACTGCACCGTCGCCTGGTCGGAGCGCAGGCTGCCGCGCGGCGGAGCATCGATCTGCACGTTGCCCTGGAAGGTCCAGCGGCTGTTCTGGAAGTTCAGTCCCGTGGCGCGCGCGCGGTCCGCGCTCACCCGGGTGGCCCCCTGCGAAACCACGATGTGCCTGAAGACGATGGTGTTGGTTCTACCATCCACGTCCGACGATGCGGCGTCGACATTGATTTTCTCCTTTCCGTTGACGGGCAGCAGCTGCCGGGGCTGCGCGCCGCCGGTCACGGCCGCCTCGGTTGCGGCTGCATGCGGGACTGCCGGCGCCAGCGCGAGGCAGAGGAGATAGAGGCTACTGCGAGAAAGTGCCATGCACGGCGGATTCTAATTGCACGCGGTGGTCCTTCAAATTGGCGATGAGTCCGACCGAGCTCAGCGGACGCCCGGACCAGATCATCTGCACGGGCTCCTTGGTGCTCACGATGTCGCCGCGGAGGTCGACCGAGAGTGTCCCGGTGGAGATCTGCGCCGTCCCCGAGGCGGGCAGGGTGCCGGAAACATGCACATTGCCCGAGAGCTGCACCTGCTGCGCGCCCTGCTCGAGCGCGCCGCGATCGGCAGTGACCGTCCACGGGTTGCCATCGGTGTCCCGAAAGCTCATCTGCACCCGCGTGAGCTGCACCTGGCCTTCATTCGGCAGCTGGCGGATCGTGGCGGCGTCGAGGGTGTAGAGCGGCCGCCCGTCCACGCCGGTCTCGACGAGCTTCGCGTTGCTCGCTGAATACCCTTCATTGAACGCGCTCTCCCGCACCCTGGTTGACGCAGGAGCAGCGCCCTGCTGTTGCGAGAGCAGTAGCGATCCGACGATCACCGCGACGATGGTCAGGACGGCAAAGAGGCGGTAAATCACTTGACTGCAGCGGCGTGTCGGCGCGCTTCCAAGAGATAGTCGCAAACCTCGCGGACGGCTCCCCCGCCGCCGGGAAGCTGGGTGATCACGCGCGCGGCGCTACGCGCCTGTGGGTGGGCGTCCGCGACCGCAAACGACAGGCCGACCTCGCGCATGAGTGGCACGTCCGGCAAGTCATCTCCTACGCAGGCGCATTCGCCCGACGACACTCCCAACCGGCCGCGCAGGCGGTGAAAGGCGGCAAGCTTGTCCTCGATGCCCTGCAACAGGTGCCGCACGCCCAGTTCCCGGCACCGCTTTGCCGTCATCGCCGACCGCCGGCCAGAGACGACGGCCACCGTAATGCCGGCGGCGGCGAGCAGCTTCAGGCCCAGCCCGTCGCGCACGTGGAACACCTTCAGCGCCTCGCCGCGCGGTCCATAGTAGAGGCGCCCGTCAGTCATCACCCCATCGACATCGAGTACCAGAAGGCGCACTCGAGCGGCGGCATCGGCCGGGGGGCTCGCGGTCGCGGCGCTCACATCACGCCGGCGCGCAAGAGATCGTGCACGTTGAGCGCACCAATGAGGCGCCCCTGATCGTCGGCGACTGGAAGCGCCGTGATGCGATACACCTCCATCAAGTGCACGGCCCCGGCTGCAAGGTCCTGCGGAGCGATGCTTCTGCAGGGCGAGGTCATCACCTCGCCCATGGTCGCGCTGTGAATGTCGATGTGACGGTCCAGCGCACGCCGCAGATCACCGTCCGTGAACACACCAAGAATCCGGTTGGTATCGTCCACGATGACGGTCATTCCCAGGCCTTTGCGCGACATCTCGAGCAGTCCCTCGCCGAGCCGCGTCTTCGCGCCGACGCGCGGCAGGGCATCGCCGGTGCGCATGAGCTGCTCCACGTGCAGCAACAGCTGTCGTCCCAGGGCCCCGCCGGGGTGCGAGCGCGCGAAGTCCTGCTTGGTGAAGCCGCGTGCCTCGAGTATCGCTACGGCCAGAGCATCTCCCATCGCGAGCGTCGCCGTCGTGCTGGCGGTGGGAGCCAGGTTGAGGGGGCAGGCCTCTTCCGGCACGCTGACATCGAGCGCGACGGTGGCTGCCCGGCCGAGGGTCGAGTCAGTCTTTCCGGCCATCACGATCAGCGGTACCGCCAGACGCTTCAGGTGCGGCAGCAGCAGCACCAGCTCCGGGGTCTCGCCCGAGTTCGAGAGGGCCAGCACCGCGTCCCCGCGAGTGATCATGCCGAGGTCGCCGTGGCCGGCTTCGGCCGGGTGCAGGAAGAATGCCGGCGTGCCCGTGCTGGCGAGCGTCGCCGCAACCTTGCGCGCGATGTGGCCGGATTTGCCCATGCCGGTGACGACCACCCGTCCCGGGCATTCCAGGCAGACCCCGCAGGCGGCCACGAACCGGCCGTCGAGCCGCGCGAGCAGCGCCTCGACGGCCCTCGCCTCGATCCCTAAGGCACGGCGGGCGGTGGCCAATAGGCCGGCGTGATCGGCAGGGACGGCGGCGGAAGGACTCATGGCGGGTGATAATATCCGACCCCTGAGGGCCACTGGAAAGGTTACGAACGTGGGAAAGCGAATGAGTAAGCGGCCCAGGGCCGCTCCCTGGGCCGCGAGGTGGACTCCGGTGACAGGCCGACTTCGCGCCAAATGAACTCACACGAGATAGCGCGGCTGATCCGCGCCGGCCTGCCCGGAGCCGAAGTCCGGGTCCAATCCGATGACGACACCCACTTCCAGGCGCGCATCGTCGCCGAGCAGTTCGCCGGCAAGCGCGGGGTGGCTCGGCACCAGCTCGTCTACCAGACCTTGGGCGAGCGGATGGGGCGCGAGATTCACGCGCTCTCGATCGAGGCGCTGACGCCGGCCGAAGCCGGGCGGGATTGACGTGGACAAGCTGCAGATCCAGGGAGGCGTGCCTCTCGAAGGCGAAGTACGCATTTCCGGCGCCAAGAACGC
>JAGWPE010000309.1 GCA_028870635.1 Gammaproteobacteria bacterium
CAGGCACGCCGTCACGAATCCCGAGCCGGTCCCGACCTCGAGCACCCGCTCGTCGCCGGTGAGCGTGAGGGCCTGGAGGAGGCGGCCGACGACGCTAGGGCGCAGCATGTGCTGGCCGCACGGCAGGGGGATCTCCACGTCCGCAAAGGCCATAAAGCGATGTTGCGGCGCGACGAATGTGTCCCGGGGCACTTTGCGCAGGGTCTCGAGCACCCGGGCATCGAGCACGTCCCAGGCACGCACCTGCTGCTCGATCATCTGTTCGCGTGCTTGGACGGTGGACATCTCGATTGGCGCTCCGATTGGACTTATTGCATCCCGGGGACAGGGGCACGAGAAGTTACGGGTTTTCGCGGCTTCTGCCAAGCCGCCTTGCGATGAGATATGGTGAAACGCCGACGGGACGCCGGACACCTACGCTATGCTTCGGGCGTCCGTACCCCGGACACCAGAATAATGAAAGCAATGCCGGGCTGCCCGGCGGCCGTTACACCCATGACGTTGAAAGCAAGCGCTCGAGCGGGCGCGAGTGCACCTCGCGCCGGTAGGGCCGATTGATGTCCGCCGTCGCGCTGTTGTGCATCCTGCTGGCGCTCGCCGCAGCCGTTCTCCTCTGGCTCTACGCCGCTCAGCGGCGTCAGCTCGCGGATGTCAGCCGGCTGTCGCAGCAGCTGCAGCGGATTGCCATCGGCGGCTCCCTCGCGGGACGGGTGGAGTCGGGAGGCTCCAAGCCGCAGCTGTCCGCCCTGATCACGGCGATCAACCACCTGCTGACGCGTGCGGCCGCCGAGCGCGACGGCGGCCGGGTGACGCCGAAGCTCTTCGCCGAGCTCGGTGAGCGCATTCACGAGGCGGTGCTGGTGCATCGCGAGGTCATTCTGTACGCCAACCGGCAGTTCGCCGCGCTGGTCGGCGCGGATCGCGCCGACCTTGCCGGGCGCCGGCTGGGCGACCTGGTGGCGCCCGAGTATGCCGAGCTGGTGCACGAGAACATCCGCCGCCGCATGGCCGGTGAGGCCGCGGCGGAGCGCTACGAGGTCGAGGTACTGGGCCGCGACGGTCAGGTGAGCCGGCTCGAGATCAGCTCGGCCCGCGTGGATTATGACGGCGGCAGCGCGCTGCTCATGACGGGAGTGGAGATTCTGCCCACGCAGACCGTCGAGGCTCTGCGCGTGAGGACGGAGGGCGAGTCCACAGCGTATCTGCTGGCCCTGAACTCGCTCGCCGAGGCGGTCATCGCGGCGGACGTCGAGGGCCGTATCACCTATCTCAACCCCGCCGCGGAGCGGCTCGCCGCGACGCCCTCAACCGAAGCGGTAGGCAGGACCCTGGAGGAGATCGTCGGGCTGGTCGACGAGACCGACCGGCGCCTGCTTTCGGATCCGGTGCGCCAGGCTCTCACGAGCGGCGCGCCCGTGACCCTCGGCCGGCGCGCCCTGCTGATCTCGCGCGCCGATGCCAGCGAGCACTCTATCGAGCTCTCGGCCACGCCGATGCGCGATGCCGCCGGCGCGCAGGTCGGCGCGGTGGTCCTGCTGCATGACGTCTCCGAGCAGCGCGGCCTCGCGCGTCAGATGTCGTACCAGGCGACTCACGACGCCCTGACGGGCCTCGTCAACCGGCGCGAGTTCGAGCGCCGCCTGGAGGAGGCGATCGAGAGCGGGCGCCGCGGCGACGGCCAGCATGTGTTGTGTTATCTCGACCTCGACCGTTTCAAGGTGGTGAACGACACGAGCGGACATCTCGCCGGGGACAGCATGCTGCGCGAAGTGGCGAAGCTCCTGCGCGATGCGGTACGCGACAGCGACACGGTCGGACGCCTCGGAGGCGATGAGTTCGGCATGCTGCTCATCGGCTGTCCGCTCGAGAAGGCGCGCCAGATCGCCGACGATGTCTGCCGCTCGATATGCGACCACCGCTTCGTGTGGCGGGACAGGATATTCAACATCGGCGTGTCGGTGGGCCTGGTGGAGATCTCGCGCGAATGCGGCACGCTCGAGGAGTTGCTCACCGCGGCCGATTCCGCCTGCTATGTCGCCAAGAAGCAGGGCTCGGGGCGGGTGGCGGTGTACTCGGCGCGGGATGAGGCGCTCGCGCGCCACACGGGCGAGATCCAGTGGCTGCAGAAGCTGCAGAGCGCGCTCAAGGAAAGCCGCTTCCAGCTGTACCATCAGCCCATCGTTCCGGCCTACGGCTCCGACGGCGGGGGGCCTGCGATGGAGGTGTTGGTGCGGCTGCAGGACGAGGACGGCCATCAGGTGCCGCCGGCCGAGTTCGTGCGGGCCGCCGAGCGGTACCGGCTGATGAGCCTGGTCGATCGTTGGGTCGTGCAGACGACCCTCGCGGCCCTCGGCCGCGGAGCGATCCCGGTGCCGAGCGACCGCTGTGTCGCCATCAACGTCTCGGGTCAGACTCTGACGGACACCCAGTTCCTCGAGTTCGTCGTCGAGTGTCTGGACAGTACGGGCGTCACCCCGTCACAGGTGTGCTTCGAGATCAGCGAGACGGCCGTCATGGCGAACCTCGAGCATGCCCGCCGCTTCGTGGGCGTGCTCCACGGCATGGGATGCCAGTTCGCGCTGGATGACTTCGGCTCGGGAGTGGGGTCCTTCTCCAACCTGAAGAGCCTGCCGATGGATTACCTCAAGATCGACGGCTCCTTCATCCGTAACCTGGGGCGCGATTCCGTCAATCAGGCGATGGTCGCCGCGATGATCAAGCTGGCGCGCACGCTCAATTTCAAGGTGATCGCCGAGCAGGTCGAGGACAGCGCGGCGCTCGATGCCGCGCGCCGCATGGGTGTCGATTTCGTGCAGGGCTACGCCATCGCCAGGCCGCTGCCGCTGCCGTTGGCGGCGTGATCGTCAACAAGGCCGGGGCGCGGTGCCCTCACTTGCCGGAGGGCTCGAATTTCAGCGCGGCGCCGTTCATGCAGTAGCGCATGCCGGTGGGCTTGGGTCCGTCGGGGAAGACGTGGCCGAGGTGTCCCCCGCAGCGCGAGCAATGGACCTCGGTCCGCTTCATCAGGTGGCCGTGGTCGTCCCGCGTCGCCACCGCTCCCGTGATCGGCTGAAAGAAGCTGGGCCACCCGGTGCCGCTCTCGAACTTCGCATCCGACTCGTAAAGCGGTTGACCGCAGCCTGCGCAACGGAATACGCCGACGCGATGCTCGTCGTTGAGCGCGCTGGTGCCGGACCGCTCAGTGCCGTGCCGGCGAAGCACGCGGTACTGCTCCGGGGTCAGACCGGCGCGCCACTCCTCATCGGTCTTCTCGACCGGATACTGCTCTTTGGATTCCACGCCCGGCACCTCACGCGTTTGCTGCCTCGTCAGGGTGGGAGTCCAACAGGTCGCCCGCGGGCTCGTCAAGCACTCGGCTGCGGCCTCGGGGCGGTGCAGTCCGCGAAGCCGGCCGCGGCCGCTCCCCGACGAGAAAGCAACAATGGCGGGCGGCCTGAAACGACCCATGGAATCAATGGGTTGTCGCGCCTCGCGCCATCACTTCGAATCCCCTGTGGGCTCGCGCCAACAACCAACAGGCGAGCGTACTCAAAACCAACGGTGCAAGTTGGCCGCGGGCGTGGTAAGAAGGGCGCCCAATTGATGCACGGGAGCGAGCAGCATGGAGGCGCCCAGCGTTATGCAGCTTGCCCGTTTATGGCGTGAGCACCTCGCCGCAGGTTGTCCCCGCGAGCTTGCCGGCGTCGAGATAGCCGGCAGCGACGCGCGTACCCTCGATGCCGAGATCACGGCCTGCGTGAGTGCCCTCATTTGCAGGTCGCTGACCGTGGACGAGCGCATCGAGCGCCGCCTCGGCGAGATCAGAGAGGCGCTGGCAAGCAAGCAGGCGGAGGCCGAGGCGCCAGTCGCCGCGTACTGCGCCCGTCTGAACAGGCTGGTGGGGGCCATGCTGACGGAATCGCGCTCAGGCAGTGCCTGAGGCCGCCGCTCCCCTTTACCGCCCTCCGATTGACTGAAACCAGGCGCTGGCTGGGCCGCGCCACCGGCCGTCCATGGCGGCAGGGCCCCCGGCCCGAGCATCCGTGGCAGTGCCTGAGGCCCCGCAGGCCCCTTTACCGCCCTCCCATTGAGACTGTGAAACCAGGCGCTGGCTGGGCCGTGCCACTGGCCGTCCATGGCGGCAGGGCCCCCGGCCCGCGCATCCGTGCGCGGGCGCTCGCCGGAGCGAGGACACGTTAAGTGTCCTCGCTGGAAGGCACCGGCTCGCCCTCGCACGAAACTTGCTCAGCTTGGGCTGGGTAGGTGTCCAGGAGCACGCTGCTGTGGGATGCTCGAGTCTTGCGGGAGAGACCATCGTGGAGGACTTGCCGCACGCGGAGGTGCCGCTCAAGGTGCTGGTGGTGGATGATCAAGTGGATTCCGCCGATGCGGTGGCCTGTCTCCTCTCGATGATGGGCCATGAGGTGCACACGGCCTATGGCCCGCATGAGGCGCTCGAGAAATACCGGCAGGTGCGCCCCGACGTCGTCTTCATGGACATCAGCATGCCGGAGCTGAGCGGCCTCGAGACGGCTGCCCGCATCCGCTCCATGCCGGAGGGCACCTCGACCACCATCATCGCGCTCACCGGCCTAGGCCACGAGGCCGACCGCCGCCGCTCGCGCGAGGCGAGCATCGACCATCACGTCGTGAAGCCCGCCTCGCCCGCCGTGCTTCACAGGCTATTGAGCGCCATTCACCATGCCTGACGCCCGGTACCGTGTGACTGGTCGGGCACCGGGCTTGGTCCTTGGATTGGCTAAAAGTCGCCTGCGGCGCTTTCAGCAGCCAGCCTGGTCACTCATTTGATCCCGCGGCCCAGGGAACGGCCCTGAGCCGCTTACTCATTTGCTTTCGAACGGCGCCCGAATCGGCGCCGCCGTCAGCTCCGCTCAGAGCAACGGGATCATGAGCAGCGCGACAATATTGATGATCTTGATGAGGGGGTTGATGGCAGGGCCGGCCGTGTCCTTGTACGGATCGCCGACGGTGTCACCGGTTACGGCCGCCTTGTGGGCGTCGGAGCCTTTGCCGCCGTAGTTGCCTTCCTCGATGTACTTCTTGGCGTTGTCCCAGGCGCCGCCGCCCGTGGTCATGGAGACCGCGACGAAGAAGCCGGTCACTATGGTGCCGATGAGCAGGCCGCCCAGCGCCTTGATGCCGGCGCCGGGGCCGAGCAGGTAATTCATCACCACCACCAGGATGATCGGGACCACGATCGGCAGCAGCGAGGGGATGATCATCTCGCCGATGGCGGCACGGGTCAGCAGGTCGACGGCCCGCGAGTAGTCGGGCTTGGCGGTTCCCTCCATGATTCCCTTGATCTCGCGGAACTGGCGGCGGACCTCGGTGACCACCGAGCCCGCGGCGCGGCCCACGGCCTCCATGGCGAGCGCGCCAAAGAGGTAGGGCACCAGTCCGCCGATGAAGAGGCCGATGATGACCGCCGGATCGGACAAGGAGAAGGCAACGAGCTTTCCGGACGCCTCGAGATTGTGGGTGTAGTCGGCGAAGAGCACCAGAGCGGCGAGGGCCGCCGAGCCGATGGCATAGCCCTTGGTGACCGCCTTGGTCGTGTTGCCGACCGCATCCAGCGGATCGGTGATGTCGCGCACCTGCTTCGGCAGGCCCGCCATCTCGGCGATACCGCCGGCGTTGTCGGTGATCGGGCCGTACGCGTCGAGCGCCACGATCATGCCCGTCATCGACAGCATGGCGGTGGCGGCAATCGCGATACCGTAGAGGCCGGCGCCGCCCGCCTCGCCCAGCTTGAACGAGGCCCAGATTGCGAGACATACGGCGATGACCGGCAGCGCGGTCGCCTTCATCGAGACGCCGAGGCCCGCGATGATGTTGGTCGCATGACCGGTCTGCGAAGCGGCGGATACTTTGCGGACCGGGCTGTACTCGGTAGCCGTGTAGTACTCCGTGATCACGATGAGCGCGGCGGTGAGGCCGAGCCCGACGAGCGAGCAGCCGAAGAGCGAGTTGCCCTCCGCCGGCATCAGCGCATGCGTGATGAAGTAGAAGCCGATCGCGGACACGATGCCGGAGACGATCACACCCTTGTAGAGGGCGTTCATGATCTTGCCGCCCTCGCGCGTGGAGACGAAGAAGGTGCCGATGATCGAGGAGACGATCGACACCGCGCCGAGCGCGAGCGGATAGATCGCGGCGCTGAGTCCCGCCGCCGCGCTCTGCTTGGCGAAGAGCAGGCCGCCGAGCAGCATGGTGGCGACTACGGTCACTGCGTAGGTCTCGAACAGATCCGCGGCCATTCCGGCGCAGTCGCCGACGTTGTCACCGACGTTATCGGCAATCACCGCGGGATTGCGCGGATCGTCCTCGGGGATTCCGGCTTCCACCTTGCCCACGAGGTCCGCGCCGACGTCGGCACCCTTCGTGAAGATGCCGCCGCCGAGGCGCGCGAAGATCGAGATCAGCGAGCCGCCGAAGGCGAGGCCCACCAGCGCATGGAGCGCCGGCTCGGTGCCGATGAGGCGGCGCAGGAAGGCGAAGTAGCCGGAGACGCCGAGCAAGGCGAGGCCTACGACCAACATGCCGGTGATCGCGCCGCCGCGGAATGCCACCGACAGGGCGGCGTTGAGGCCCTTCGTTGCCGCCTCGGCCGTGCGCACGTTGGCCCGCACGGAGATATTCATTCCGATATAGCCGGTCGCCCCGGAAAGCAGCGCCCCGATGGCGAAGCCGCCGGCCGTCGGCCAGCTGAGGAAGAAGCCGAGGACGAGGAAGAGCACGATGCCCACGACGAGGATCGTGCTGTACTGGCGATTGAGGTACGCCTTCGCCCCGGCCTGTATGGCGGCGGCGATCTCCTGCATGCGGGCGTTACCCGCCGGCAGGCGCAGGATGGCGGTCATGGATACGATGCCGTAGAGAACGGCGAGTACACCGGCCGCAATGGCGGCCCACAGCCACGTGGTGGCATCCATCAGGCTATCTCCCCCGGAATACTTGAAGGGCTACAAAAAAGGCCGCGAACTATACCACGGGGCTTATAGCTTGAACTCGGTCCGCAGGCGCTTGCGAACGGGCGTGCCCTTGATGCGGACATATTCAGGGAGGCCATCGCGGTAGGGCGGGTAGGCCTCGCCGGCCACCAGCGGCTCGAGGTAGCGCCGGCAGGCTTCCGTTATGCCGAAGCCGTCCTCGGTGATGTACTCGCGGGGCACTTTCTTCTCGCGATTGGCCACCTCCGAGAGAGGAACGTGGCCGATGGTCCACTTGTACGGCCGGGACGCCTTGCGGACGATGACCGGCATCACCGCATTGACGCCCTTGACGGCCAGCTCCACCGCCGCCTTGCCCACGGCATAGGCCTGCTCCACGTCCACCTGGGAGGCGATGTGGCGGGCCGAGCGCTGCAGGTAGTCCGCGACAGCCCAGTGATACTTGTAGCCGTGGGCCTGGCGGATCATGTCTGCCACCACCGGGCCCACGCCCCCGAGCTGGCTGTGGCCGAAGGCGTCGCGGGTGCCGGCTTCAGCCAGGAACTTACCGTCCGGATAGGCGGCGCCTTCCGAAACCACCACGACGCAATAGCCGACAGCGGCGACACACTGCTTGACCCGCTCCAGGAACCGATCCCTGTCGAAGGGAATCTCCGGAAACAGGATGATGTGCGGCGGCTCGCCGGGCTTGCGGCCGGCGAGTCCCGCGGCAGCCGCGATCCAACCGGCGTGCCGCCCCATCACCTCGAAGACGAACACCTTGGTCGAGGTCCGCGCCATGGAAGCGACGTCGAGCGCCGCCTCTCGGGTGGAGACCGCGATGTACTTGGCGACCGAGCCGAACCCCGGACAGCAATCGGTGTGCGGCAGATCGTTGTCCACCGTCTTCGGCACCCCGACGCAGGTGATCGGGTAGCCGAGCGACTCGCCGATCTGCGACACCTTGAGGGCGGTGTCCATCGAGTCGTTGCCGCCGTTGTAGAAGAAATAGCCGATGTCGTGAGCGCGGAAGACCTCGATCAGGCGCTCGTATTCCGCGCGGTTCTGCTCGATGCCCTTCAGCTTGAAGCGCGCGGAGCCGAAGGCCCCGGCCGGCGTGTGCTTGAGCCCGCGGATCACGGCAGGACTCTCGCGGCTGACGTCGATCAGATCCTCCGTCAGAGCGCCGACGATGCCGTCGCGGCCCGCATATACCTTGCCGATGTGCCGTGACTGCCGCAGAGCCGTCTGGATGACCCCGCAGGCGGAGGCATTGATTACGGCAGAGACACCGCCCGATTGCGCATAGAGCGCGTTCTTTTTCTTGGACGTCGCTTTTTTCATTGCGTCGCGGTTCCATAAGTGAGCACAGCAAGCGCGCCAGCATAGCGCACGGCCGCCCGTTTGACCTCGCCCCCGGCCGCCGGTAACGTGACCAGCCTTTTTCGTCAATCAGGTCTCGATAAGTCTCATGCGCATAGTCCTTTTGGGGGCCCCGGGATCGGGGAAGGGCACGCAGTCTCAGCGCCTGGTCGAGCGTCACGGCATACCGCAGGTCTCCACCGGTGACCTGCTGCGGGCCGCCGTGGCCAAGGGCACGCCGCTCGGCCTCAAGGCCAAGGAGGCCATGGCGGCCGGCCGCCTGGTCGCCGACGAGATCGTCCTCGGCATGATCCGCGAGCGGCTCGCCGAGCCTGATACTCGGGGCGGTTTCATCCTGGACGGGTTCCCGCGCAACCTCGCACAGGCCGGCGCCCTGGATACCCTGCTCGGCGAGATCGGCCAGCCGCTCGATGCGGTCGTGCAGATGGAGGTCGACTATGCCGAGCTGTTGCGCCGCATCTCCGGCCGGCGCACCTGCGCGGACTGCGGCCGGGTCGTGAACCTCCTGACCTCGCCGGCGGGCGAAGCCGAGCGCGAGCCGTGCCCGAAGACCGGCAAGCCCCACCGGCTGTTCCAGCGGCCGGACGACAACGAGGCCACGGTGGCCGAGCGCCTGAAGGTGTACGAGCAGCAGACCCGTCCTCTGGTCGACTATTACCGGGGGCAGG
>JAGWPE010000310.1 GCA_028870635.1 Gammaproteobacteria bacterium
CGCGTGATCCACACTCCCGGCCACGCCAGCAACCACCTCTGCTTCCTGCTGGAAGAAGAGCGCATTCTCTTCACCGGCGACCACATCATCCAAGGCTCGACGGTCGTCATCGACCCTCCCGACGGCGACATGGCCGCCTACTTGAGCTCCCTGCAATCCCTCCTGCGCGAGCCGCTGGACTCCCTCGCCCCCGGCCACGGCACCCTGATCCTGCAACCGCACGCGGCGATCGAAGCCCTCATCCAACACCGCCTGCGGCGCGAGGCCAAGGTCCTGGCCTCCCTGCCCCGCCGGCAGCCGGACGACCTCCCTACCCTCGTCCGGCGTGTCTACGACGACGTCCCCCCGCAACTCCACCCCTTGGCCGAGCGCTCCCTCCTCGCACACCTTCTCAAGCTCGAAGCCGAAACTCGTGCGCTCCGAGTAGCCGACAGTTGGATCGCACCGAGCTGACATAGAGGAGCGCCTCACAAAATTGATTCTGGCCGGAAGCTGATCGCCAGGGCTCGACGCATGCGTCGAGCGGGTTTTGCCAGGATGGCAAAACCCCGGCTTTTTTTGCGGAGCAGGGATAGCGGGAGCGAAAAAAGGCGATCCGCTAGCCTACATGGATGTATTCACGGCGTTCCGGCCAGAGTCAATTTTGCGAGGCACTCCGAAGTCCGCTATGTAATCCACCGCCAGGACAGAATCTCCGGCATATCCTCCCCCGCCTCCCGAATATACTGCCGGTGCTCGATCAGCTTCTCCCGCATGGCCTGCTTGATGTACCCCGCCCGCGATCCCACCTGCGGCAACCGATCGATCGTATCCGACACCAGATGAAAGCGGTCGAGGTCGTTGAGCACCGCCATGTCGAACGGGGTCGTGATCGTCCCCTCCTCCTTGTAGCCGCGCACGTGCAGGTTCGAATGATTGGTCCGCCGGTAAGTGAGCCGGTGGATCAGCCAAGGGTAGCCATGGAATGCGAAAATGATCGGCTTGTCGCGCGTGAAGAGCGCATCGAAGTCCCGGTCGCTCAGCCCGTGCGGATGCTCCGTCTCCGGCACGAGCTTCATCAGGTCCACGACGTTGATCGTGCGGATCTTGAGCTCCGGCACCAGCTCGCGCAGCAGCTTCACCGCCGCCAGCGTCTCGAGCGCCGGCACGTCCCCCGCGCACGCCATCACCACGTCCGGCTCACTGCCCCGGTCCGTGCTCGCCCACTCCCAGATGCCGATTCCCGCCGTGCAGTGCATCACCGCCTGATCCATCGTGAGCCACTGCGGCGCCGGATGCTTGCCCGCGATCACCACGTTGACATAGTGGCGGCTGCGCAGGCAGTGATCCATCACCGACAGCAGGCAGTTGGCGTCCGGAGGCAGATAGACCCGGATGATGTCGGCCTTCTTGTTGACCACATTGTCGATGAAGCCGGGATCCTGATGGGTGAAGCCGTTGTGATCCTGCCGCCACACGTGCGAGGAAAGGAGGTAGTTGAGCGAGGCGATCGGCCGCCGCCAGGGGATCTCCCGCGTCACCTTCAGCCACTTGGCGTGCTGGTTGAACATCGAGTCCACGATGTGCACGAACGCCTCGTAGGAATTGAACATGCCGTGGCGCCCGGTGAGCAGGTACCCCTCGAGCCAGCCCTGGCACTGATGCTCGCTCAGCACCTCCATCACGCTGCCCTCGGGCGCCAGATGATCGTCCCCCGGGATGCGCTCCGCGACCCATTGCCGCTCCGTCGCCTCGAATACCGCGCCCAGGCGGTTGGAGTTGGTCTCGTCCGGACCGAAGAGCCGGAATATGCGCGGATGCTGATTGAGCTTCACGACATCCCGCAGGAAGCTTCCGAGCACGCGTGTGTCTTCCGCATCAACGGCACCGGGGCGCGGCACCTCGACGGCGTACTCGCGAAAATCGGGAAGGGCGAGGTCCTTGAGCAGAAGGCCGCCATTGGCGTGCGGATTGGCGCCCATCCGCCGAGCTCCCTCGGGTGCAAGCTCGGCGAGCTCGGGACGCAGCGTGCCGCCGGCATCGAACAGCTCCTGCGGCCGGTAGCTGCGCATCCATTGCTCCAGAAGCTTCAGGTGCAAGGGGTTGCTGCGCACCTCCGCGAGCGGCACCTGGTGCGCGCGGAAGGTGCCCTCCACCCGCTCTCCGTCGACGACCTTCGGCCCCGTCCAGCCTTTGGGCGTGCGCAGCACGATCATCGGCCAGCGCGGCCGGTCACGCGTGCCCTCCGCGCGTGCCGTGGCCTGAATGCGGCGGATCTCGCCGATCACGGTATCGAGCGTCGCCGCCATGAGCTGGTGCATGCGCGGCGGGTCGTCGCCCTCGACGAAGTACGGCCTGTAGCCGCAGCCGCGCAGGTATTCGGCGAGCTCCTCATTGCCGATGCGGGCGAGTACCGCGGGGTTCGCGATCTTGTAGCCGTTGAGGTGCAGGATCGGCAATGCTGCCCCGTCAGTGGCGGGATTCAGGAACTTGTTGCTGTGCCATCCGGCCGCGAGCGGACCTGTCTCCGCCTCCCCGTCGCCGATGACGCAGGCCACGGTGAGGCCCGGATTGTCGAACACCGCCCCGAA
>JAGWPE010000311.1 GCA_028870635.1 Gammaproteobacteria bacterium
ATAGAGATTCACTACGAGCAGATCGATAGGCTGAATGCCGTGCAGCGCCATCACCGCATCGTCGATGCCGCGCCGCCCCAACAGTCCGCCGTGGATCTTCGGATGCAGCGTCTTGACGCGGCCGTCCATGATCTCCGGGAACCCCGTGTAGCTCGACACTTCGCGCACCGTGAGTCCGCTGTCGGCGAGCAGCCGGGCGGTGCCTCCCGTCGAGAGGATCTCGATGTTGCGCGCCGCGAGCGCACGCGCCAGCTCCACGAGGCCGGTCTTGTCGGAGACGGACAGCAGCGCGCGCCGTATAGGCAACATTTTCTCAGTCAATGTGCGAGACCGAGTTGCTTGAGCTTCTTGCGCAGGGTGCCGCGATTGATGCCGAGGATCCCGGCCGCGCGGCTCTGGTTGCCCTCCGCGTAGTCCAGTACCACGCGAAAGAGCGGCTCCTCGACCTCGCGCAGTACCAGATCATAGAGATCCGCCGGCCGCGAGCCGTTGAGACTCGTGAAGTAGTCGCTCAAGGCGCGCTCCGCGTGGCTTCGCAACGGCAGCAGCGGCCTTTGCGGCAGCAGCAGGTCGCTCGCCGTGCGCCCGTTGAATCCGGCGCCAGAGACGTCCCGCTGCCGACCCCTCTTTTTTGCTGTCATGAGTTCTCCGGCGCGGAATTTCGGCGCTGAAGCCGGACTGTGAAGGCCCTCTCCGGGAAGCGGCGAATCATATCACGCGCGCTCGCTGCCACTAAGGCCCGTGCGCACACGCCACTTCGCCGCTGCGCTGTCGCAGGCAGGCGTCGATCTCGAAGCCCACCGCCTGCGGTCCCGGATCGACGAACACCATCGTGGCATCCACGCGGCTGCCGGCGGCCAGAAGCGAGCTCGGCGCGATGGACGAGGGCAGGTAATCGTTCGGCGGCACATCGCGTGCAGCAATGCGGTTACCGAACCTGTCCTGCAGCGTCACCCGCAGAAGCGGCAGTGGCTGCGCGCGACTCGCGGAGTTCTTGACGCTTGCGCGCACGACTATTTCGCCTGCTGCCGTACCGGCAACGGATGCGCCAAGCTGACGCACCTCATACGCGTGGATGTTCCAGCGCGGAGCAAGCTTCACGCCCAGTGCCGAATAGACGGTGCTCAGAGGCCGGCTCAGCGCCGGGTTGGACGCCAACGCGTCCCGGTAATGATTGACCACCTGCAGTGCGAGAGCGACTGCCAGCGCGCCGGCGCCGAGCTTCCAGGCGAGACCGGCCGCCGGCCGCCGCGCTTCGAGCTCGAAGCCGCTGTCGGGCTGCTGCGCATTGTTGGTCTGCTGCCGGTCCTGCGCCTCCTGTGCCTCCTGTGCCTCCGTGGATCGTGAATCTTCAGCCGCCTCGGAGGGCACGGCGGGATCGCGCGGCGCTGGCAGAGGTGGCTGATTGGCAAGAGGGCTCGGCGCGCTTGCACCTGCCGGTTCCGCGGGCAAAGGGACGCTGGAAGGCGGCGGCATCGTCTGGGTGAGCGTCTGTGCGACGGCTACCTGTTCGGGTTCGGGCTCGCTCGGGCCCGGGACAGCCGTCGTGGCGGGACTCGGCTCATCCAGGTGCTCTGGTCGCTCGGCTGCGCCCGCCGGTGCGATGGGAGGGCGCACGGAAGTCACGAGGACGCTGGCATCGAGCTCGATCTCTATCTCGCCGGTGTCATCGGTCGTGGGCGGGGGCGTGGGTGGTTGCGCGGATTCGGCCTGCTCGCCCGGTGCGGCAGCGGGCGTGTCTGCCGGCGCCTCCGGTGCGGCCGCCGGCGCCTCCGCCGCGGCGACGGGCCGCTCCTCCGACAGCCGTGCGAGGGCGTTGAAGACGTTCAAACATCGTCCGCAGCGGACATAGCCCTGCGCGATGCGCAGATCTGCCGCGGTGACGACCAGGGTCAAGGCGCATTTGGGACAGACCGTGAACATTCAGTCGCGCGCGCGGCCGTTCCGCCGTGCCCAGAGACAGACCCAATTCTCGCGAACGCCGAAAGTGCTGATATCGAACCACGCCTCATAGGCGCATG
>JAGWPE010000312.1 GCA_028870635.1 Gammaproteobacteria bacterium
ATACCTGAGCGGCAGGGCGGACGCACGGATAATCGGGGGGAGCAGAGTTGGCGAGCTTTACCGTCGTCTACGACGCATGCCTGCTATATCCCGCCTCGATCCGTGATCTCGTCGTGGAACTCGGGCGCACCGGGCTGCTGCGTGCGAAATGGACGGAGCGCATCCACAGCGAATGGATCAGCGCTGTCCTGCGCCAAAGACCGGAACTCGTTCGTTCACGGCTCGAGCGCGTGGCAGAGCTCATGAATGCGGCGGTCGACGACTGTCTCGTTTCGGGCTTTGAATCCTTGGAAGCTGGCCTGACAGGTCTTCCCGATCCCAATGACCGCCATGTGCTCGCCGCAGCCATTCACTGCAGGGCTCAGGAAATTGTCACGTTCAACATCCGGGATTTTCCGGACGCTGTCCTGCACCCTTATGGCATTCGGGCCGTCCACCCCGACACCTTCATCGAGCACCTGCTCGATCTCAATTCCGAGGCGGTATGTGGCGCAATCAGAAGAATTCGCCGCCGCCTCGCAAATCCACCCTGCACCGCGGAGGAAATGATCTCGAACTACGAGCGTCACGGTCTGGCGGTGAGCGCATCGATTCTGAAGACGCGGGCCAGCTCTTTCTGATCCACTCTCCATCGCCAAAACACGGCACAACATCATCATCACAACAATGGCGGCTTCTAGCCGCAGCCGGATGGCCCTGTTCTTTCGCAGAAAAGTGCGTGTACTCGCAATGAAATGCGAATCGACCTGATGCGAGCCCTCGAGGACGTCGTCGGTAGTCTCGTGAACATCGTCATCCCCCCTCACGTGGACGCGACCAACGACGCCTCGAGCTCATCTACCGCAAAGGTATGAAGGAAGATTTGACAGCGGGCGGAGAATGAACTTCTCCGCAAGCTCAACGAGAATTGGTGATGTCGCGTACTGAGCCGCCTAGTAGCTGAACAAGAGGTCACAGGTGAACAAGAAGCTTTTCGTCGAGCTCGTCGAGAGCATGGAGCAGATGAACGAGATAGCGCGCGGTGAGCGCGCTCCCTCCCGGGCGTTTCACATCGAGCCCCGTGCAGCACTGGCGGCGCCCGAAACTTCAAATAAGCCGGAAGCCTCCGGTCTTGAAATCCTGACGGTACCAACGACCAGCAGAGCGACGCAACGTCACCCCGCGCAACCCCGCCGAACGCATCAGCCGGGCGACGCGCTTGCGCCCGATCCGGATACCGTGATCGTCGGCGAGCTCAGCGTGGATCATGGGCGAGCCGTACGCGCCGCGCGAGCGGCGGTGGATCGCCTCGATCTTGCCCGTGAGCCACAGGTCCTGACGGGCCCTGGCGCTCATTGGCCGCTGCAGCCGAGCGTAGTACCCGCTCCTCGAGATCTTCAACACTCGGCACATGACCCCGACCGAATGGGTGGCCTGATTCGCCTTCACGAACCCGAAGAGCGCTTCGAGGTCGCCCCTTCGGCCGCGGCTTTTGAGAGAATCTCCCGCTCTTCCTTGAGCTTGCGGTTCTCACGCCGCAGTCGCGTGAGCTCCTCGCGCTCAGCGCTGCTTTCGCCAAGCGCAGGAGCTCGATGGGCGATGGGCTGCTAGATTGTCTCGAAACCTACACTGACCTCGATGCGTTTGAGCGCAGTGTTCTCTCGGAATTGCCGAGTCGAGCAAAAGGGCACGCACCCGAATCGGTGGCTCGGTTGCGCAGGGTTGAAACTGCGGATCGCGTCGAAGGGGAACGGGCTTCCCTGTTGGTCTGCATCCTGGGCCCGTTCGCACGCGTCTACGCATGGTTATCCCCGACCATCCGGGAAAAGTGGAACCAAAACTGGAACCAATTGTTATTTTGGACCTGGAACCAATGGCGTTCCCGAGAAAAAAAGTCCAACGAAATCAATGGTCGGGGTGACAGGATTTGAACCTGCGACACCTACGTCCCGAACGTAGTGCTCTACCAGGCTGAGCTACACCCCGAGATGGCGAGACCCGACCTCCGGGCCGCTCGAGGCGGCACGAGGACGGGCCGCGCAGTGTACTGAAGCGGTCCGGGAGCTTCAATGCCACGAGTGACGAGCGATCTTCGCTGCGGCAGGCGTCCGACGTCCCTCAGGTCGTGTGCTCTACCGCAAATCGCGCCAGCGCCGCGAGCCCTTCCTTGTAGATGCTCTCCGGCAGCGGCTTCAACGACAGCAGGGCCTGCTCGGCCGATTCCTTCGCCAGCCGCGCCGCGTACTCGAGACCGCCGGTCGACTCGATGGCCGCGATGATGGGCTCGAGCTGGGCCAGGTCGCCCTTCTCGATGGCGATGCGGATCGCAGTCCGCTGGGCATCGGTGCCGTTGCGCATGGCGTAGATGAGGGGCAGGGTGGGCTTGCCCTCGGCGAGATCGTCGCCGAGATTCTTGCCGCGCTCCGCGGGGTTGGAGCGGTAGTCGAGGACGTCATCCACCAGCTGATAGGCGGTGCCGAGACGGCGGCCGTACGCCGCGAGCGCCTTGCGCACCTGCTCCGGGCTGCCCGCCAGCACGGCGGCGACCTCGGCGCCGGCCTCGAAGAGCTTGGCGGTCTTGCGGTAGATGACCTGGAGATATCGCTGCTCGGTCGTGTCGGGGTCATGCGCGTTCATGAGCTGCATGACTTCACCCTCGGCGATCACATTGGTCGCATCCGCCATGATCTCCATGACCGGCTGGGAGGTCAGGGAGGCCATCATCTGGAAGGCTCGCGAGTACACGAAATCACCTACCAGCACGCTCGCCTGGTTCCCGAAGACCTGGTTGGCGGTGTCGCGGCCGCGGCGAAGCGAGGACCCGTCGACCACGTCGTCGTGCAGGAGCGTCGCGGTATGGATGAACTCGATGAAGGCGGCCGCCTCGATGTGCGCCTGAGGCCGGTGGCCGCAGGCGCGGCCGGCCAGGACGACGAGCAGCGGGCGCAGCCGCTTGCCGCCCCCCGAGATGATGTGCTCGGCAATCTGGTCCACCAGCGGGACGACGCTCTTCAGGCGCGCGCGGATCACCTGGTCGACGGAACCGAGGTCCGACTGGACGAGCGCGCGGATTTCTTCCAATGTCATTAGCAAACGGACCTCGACTACGGCCACGCATCCTATCCGACACAGGGGCTGCCGAGAATGGACCTGGGGGACGCAGATCGGCCGGGAGGCTTCAATACCGGCTCTTTCGGCCCCGCGGAACAGGCGTTTGACCCGCCGGGGGGGCGCCAGTAGAATGCGCGGCCTTTCTCAAGACCCCATTCGCCTCAAGCCTATGTACGCAGTGATCGCCACCGGCGGAAAGCAGTATCGCGTCACCAAAGACGGCGTGCTGCGCATCGAGAAGCTCGACGCCGAGGCCGGCGCCACGGTCGAGTTCGGCCAGGTATTGCTCGTCGGCGAGGGCTCGAACGTGAAGCTCGGCAGTCCGCTGGTCGCCGGGGGCAAGGTGGTCGCCACCGTGGTCCGCCACGGCAAGGGCGCCAAGGTATCGATCGTGAAGTTCAAGCGGCGCAAGCACTACCTGCGGCAGAAGAACCACCGCCAACCGTTCACCGAGATCAAGGTGACGGACATCAGCGCGGGCTGAGGCAGCACACATGGCACACAAAAAGGCTGGCGGCAGTACCAAGAACGGCCGCGACTCCCACTCCAAGCGACTCGGCGTGAAGCGCTTCGGCGGCGAGAATGTGCTCGCCGGCAACATCATCATTCGCCAGCGCGGCACGCCGGTGCGCGCCGGCGCCAACGTCGGTGTCGGCACCGATCACACTCTGTTCGCCAAAGTGGCGGGCAAGGTGCAGTTTCAGCGCCGCGGCGCCGAGCAGCGGCTGTACGTGAACATCGTGCCGGAGATCGGTGTCACGGAGACTGCGGCCGAGACGGCCGAAGCGTAGTCAGTTTCAGCACCCGCGCGAGTGCGGGACGGTCTCACACTCTCTGAGACCCACCGCCGCGAGCGATCATTGTCCCAGGAAACCCCCGGCCACGTGCCGGGGTTTTCGTCTCGGAAGCCCACAATGAAATTCGTCGACGAGGCCAGGATCAAGGTGCAGGCCGGCAGCGGCGGCCGCGGCAGCACGAGCTTTCGCCGCGAGAAGTTCGTGCCTTTGGGCGGACCGGACGGCGGCGATGGCGGCAACGGCGGCAGCGTTTTCCTGCGTGCGGCGCCCGGGATCAATACCCTCGCGGATTTTCGCATCGAGCGCACCTGGCGCGCGCAGCACGGGGAGCCCGGAGGGGCCAATGATTGCACCGGCCGCAGCGGAGAGGACCTCTATATCCCCATGCCGGTGGGTACTACCGTGCGCGATGCGGAGACCGGCGAGCAGCTGGGTGATCTCACTCGCGAGGGGGATGTGCTGGCGGTGGCCCGCGGCGGCAAGGGAGGCTGGGGGAATCAGCGCTTCAAATCGAGCACCAACCGTGCGCCCCGGCAGTTCGGTCCTGGCCTGCCCGGTGAGAAGCGCTCGCTCGAGCTCGAGCTCAAGGTCATCGCCGACGTAGGTCTCCTCGGGTTGCCGAACGCCGGAAAGTCCACGCTGATTCGGGCGGTTTCCGCTGCGCGTCCCAAGGTGGCGGATTACCCCTTCACGACACTGCACCCCAACCTGGGGGTCGTCGATGTCGGCCAGCACCGCAGCTTCGTGATGGCCGACATCCCGGGGCTCATAGAGGGGGCGGCGGAGGGGGCGGGGCTCGGAATCCGCTTCCTGAGACATCTGCAGCGCACGAGGGTGCTGCTTCACCTGCTCGACATCGCTCCCGCGGATCCGGAGGCCGACCCCGTGAAGGACGCCCGGGCCATCGTCGGGGAGCTGAAGAAATTCAGCAAGGAGCTGGCAGCGAAGCCGCGCTGGCTGGTCATCAACAAGAGCGATCTGCTGCCCGAGAAGGAAGCCGAGAAGCGCGCACGCGCGATCGTGCGCAGCCTACGGCATCGTGGGCCGCACTTCCTCGTGTCCGGGGCCACTGGCCGCGGAACGCGAGAGCTCTGCGAAAAGGTTATGGAGTTTTTGGAGCAGCAGGCTCGCGCGGCACGCGACCACGCATCACCTGCAGAAGAAACTGCCGGCGAGCAGCCGGCTTCAGCTTGAGCGGGATCGGAGCCGCAGTCGGCGGGGCAGTCCAGCGGACCTTCTCTTGACCATTCATCGCTGTCGGCCTCACGGCATTGCGCGAATGCGAGCCGCCAGCCGGCTCTTGTGTCGCGCCGCCTTGTTTCGGTGGATGATCTGCTTGTTCGCCAACGTGTCGATGACCGGAACAGCCTCCTTGTAGGTGGCCTGGGCCGTCTGCTTGTTCCCTCCGGCAATCGCCGCCGTTACATCGCGCACGGCTGTACGCATCCGCGAGCGCAAAGCGACGTTGCGGGCACGGTGTTTCTCGGCTTGGCGAGCCGCCTTCTCGGCGGACTTGGTGTTGGCCACGTGGTCTCCGTTGAGGAAAAGGAATCTTCCCCCCTGGGCGCGGGGGGCGGTAGTCTGCTCAGGTAGCCGGACGTTGTCAACGCTAGACGAGAACGTAGCCGGATCAGGACGGTCTTTTCACATAAGGTGGAGGCGTCCTGACGGACGTCGGGACGAGCATCGGTGCCGATGACCGTGAATGCGGCGCCAAGCGCCGGCGCGAATCCTGTATTCTTTAACCTTTTGACATCAGCGGCTTAGCGGCCCCATGGAGCTCATTCGCGGACTCAAAGGCCTGAACGGCCGCCACCGGGGCTCGGTCGTCACCATCGGAACCTTCGATGGCATGCACTTGGGGCACCAAGCGCTGCTCACGAGGCTCAAGGAGCACGGTGGACGCCTGTCCCGCCCGACGATGGTGCTGACCTTCGAGCCGATGCCTCGGGAGTTCCTGCTGGCCGAGGGTCTGGCGCCGGCGCGCCTGACCTCGTGCCGGGAAAGGTGGCGCATTTTGGCGCGCCTGGGGTGCGATTTCCTGTGGCTGCTGCGCTTTGGGCCGTGGCTGCGCAATCTCTCGGGCGAGGAGTTCGCGGGCCTGCTGGGCAAGGAGCTGGGGACACCGCTGGTCGTCGTGGGCCATGATTTTCGCTTCGGGCGCAACGGCGAGGCGACGGCCGCGACTCTCTCGGCTGCCGGGCGGCGGCTGGGATTCGAGGTCGATGTGGTGCCGCCGGTGACCATCGATGGAGAGCGTGTGAGCAGCAGCGGCGTACGCGATGCGCTCGCGAGAGCGGACTTTGAGCAGGTGCGCCGATGGCTGGGCCGGCCGTACTCGATGACGGGCCGGGTGGTGCAGGGAAACCGCCTTGGGCGCAGCCTGGGTTTTCCGACGGCGAACCTGCAGATCGAGCGGCGGCGTCCCCCCGTGCAAGGCATCTTCGCCGTCCGTGTACATGGTGCCAGTGAGGCGGCTTTGCCTGGCGTGGCGAGCCTCGGTACCCGGCCGACGGTCGACGGTGAGCACACGCTCCTCGAGGCGCATGTGTTCGATTTTTCAGGTGATCTCTATGGGCGGGAGATCGAGGTGGAATTCGTGGCGAAGCTGCGCGAGGAAGAGCGTTTCCCGTCCCTCGACGCGCTGACGGCACAGATGCACAAGGACGCGGCGCGGGCCCGGGATATCTTGGGATGATGCGAAGTTTTCGTTCTTTCGGCGCCATCGGCGCCGCTGCATGTTCGGGGTCGCTTCGACCCCATAGGAGTCCGGCCGCAGGCCGTAGATATGGCTGACTATAAGAGCACGATCAACCTGCCGGAGACCGCTTTCCCGATGAAGGCGGACCTCGCCCGGCGCGAGCCGGCGATGGTCGCCGCCTGGGAGGAGAGCGGCATTTACGGTAAACAACGCCAGGTTGCGCGCGGGCGCCCGCGGTTCGTGCTGCACGATGGGCCGCCTTATGCCAACGGCGCCATCCACATTGGCCACGCGGTCAACAAGATCCTCAAGGACATCATCGTCAAGTCCCGCTCCCTGGACGGCTTCGATTCGCCCTACATCCCGGGCTGGGACTGTCACGGACTGCCGATCGAGCTGCAGGTCGAGAAGAAGCACGGCCGTCCGGGGCAGAAGCTCGACGCGGCGGCCTTCAGGGCCGCCTGCCGTGCATTCGCGCAGGAGCAGGTGAACCTGCAGCGCGCGGACTTCAAGCGCTTGGGCGTGCTGGGGGATTGGGACCACCCCTACCTGACGATGGCGCCGCGGTACGAGGCACAACAGCTGCGTGCCTTTGGCCGCATCATCGAGAACGGACATCTCTACAAGGGCGTGAAGCCCGTGCACTGGTGTCTCGATTGCCGTTCCGCGCTTGCCGAGGCCGAGGTCGAGTACGAGGAGAGGACCTCTCCGGCCATCGATGTTGCCTTCCGCGTCGCCGATCTCCGTGATCTGGAGCGACGAATGGCGCTGATTCCGGGGCATCTCGGCAACGCGCCCGCAGAGCTCGTCATCTGGACCACCACTCCCTGGACTCTGCCTGCGAACCAGGCGGTCGCGCTGCGCGAGGACTTCCGCTACGTGTTGGTGGAGGCGCAGCGCGCGGGCGAGCGCTCACGGCTCATCCTCGCCGCGGAGCTGCTCGACTCCTGCCTGAAGCGCTTCGGGATGACACCGAGCTCCATACTGGCGCAAGCCGAAGGCCGGGCACTCGAAGGACTGAGGCTGCAGCATCCGTTCCAGGACCGGCAGGTCCCGGTCATCCTGGGCGAGCACGTGACGCTCGATGCCGGCACCGGCGCGGTCCATACCGCCCCCGGGCACGGTCACGAGGACTTCGCCGTCGGGCAGCGATACAACCTGCCCGTCGCCAATCCGGTGGGCAACGACGGCCGCTTCCTGCCCGACACGCCGCTCGTCGCGGGCCTGAAGGTCGAGGAGGCCAACGGTGTTCTCCTCGATGCGCTGCGGGAGCGGGGGCGGCTGGTGCATCACGAGCCGTTCGTGCACAGCTACCCGCACTGCTGGCGGCACAAGACGCCGGTCATCTTCCGCGCCACACCGCAGTGGTTCATCAGCATGGACCGGGAGGGACTGCGTCAGCATGCCTTGCGCGACATCAGGAAGGTGCAGTGGACTCCGGAGTGGGGTGAGCAGCGCATCACCGGCATGATCGAGAACCGGCCGGACTGGTGCATTTCGCGCCAGCGCACCTGGGGCGTGCCCATTCCGCTGTTCGTGCATGCACAGACAGGAGAGCTGCATCCGCGCACACGAGAGCTGATCGAGCAGGTGGCCGCGCGCGTCGAGCGCGACGGCATCGAGGCCTGGTTCTCGCTCGACCCGGCGGAGCTGCTCGGCAGCGAGGCCGACAAGTATGAGAAGGTCAAGGACGTCATGGACGTCTGGGCCGACTCCGGCCTGTCCTTCGAATGTGTCGGCGCCGAGCGGCCGGAGATCGCCGCGCCGGTGGATCTTTACCTCGAAGGCTCGGACCAGCACCGCGGCTGGTTCCACAGCTCGCTCCTCATGTCGGAGGCGCTCTACGAGCGCGCTCCCTATCGCGGCGTCCTGACGCACGGCTTCACCGTCGATGAGAAGGGGCGCAAGCAGTCGAAGTCGCTCGGCAACGTGGTCGCGCCGCAGAAGGTCATGAGCACCCTGGGCGCGGACGTGCTGCGCCTCTGGGTCTCCGCCACCGACTATGCCAACGAGATGAGCGTGTCGGATGAGATCCTCAAGCGCATGGCGGACTCCTACCGCCGCATACGCAACACGGTGCGCTACCTCCTCGGTAACCTGCACGGCTTCGATCCCAAGCGCGATGCCGTGCCCGGCGCCGATCTGCTCGCGCTCGATCGCTGGGCGCTCGCGCGCACCGCCGCGTTACAGGCGGAAATCATCGAGGCCTACCGGCGCTATGCCTTCCACCTCATCTACCAGAAGGTGCACAACTTCTGCAGCGTGGACTTGGGCGGCTTCTATCTCGATGTGCTCAAGGACCGCATGTACACCACGCCCGCGGCGGGCCGCGCGCGCCGCTCGGCGCAGACGGTGATGCATCACATCGCGGAGTGCATGGTGCGCTGGCTCGCGCCGGTGCTGTCCTTCACGGCGGAGGAGATCTGGGAGTTCCTGCCCGGCGCGCGCTCCGAGTCGGTGTTTCTGGAAACCTGGTATCCGGCTCCGGAGGTCTCCGCGACGGATGTCGAGTGGCCCGCGCTGCTGCAGCTTCGCGGCGATGTCACGCGCGAGCTCGAGAGACTCCGTGATGCCGGCTCCATCGGCGCGCCGCTCGATGCCGAGGTCGATGTGTACTGCGCTTCGCAGGAGTACGCGCGCTTCAACGCTCTGGGAGATGAGCTGCGTTTCTTTTTCATCACCTCTCACGCCCGCGTTCACCGGATCGAGGGGGCACCGCCCGCCGACGCGCTGCCCGCCACGAACACGGGGCGAAGCGGAGTCTGGATAGCGGTGAAGCCTACTTCCGACCCCAAGTGCATCCGTTGCTGGCAGCGCCGTCCGGACGTCGGGTCGAACCCGAAGCATCCGGAGATCTGCGGCCGCTGCGTCACCAACGTCGAAGGGCCGGGCGAGGACCGCCGCTACGTATGAATGCAGGCAACCAGCAGGAGACCGGCATGCCCGATCGGGTACGGGACGCTGCGGCGGGCGAGCCGAGCGGCTTGCGCTGGCTGCCGGTGACGGTAGGGGTGATAGGCCTCGACCAGCTCGTCAAGCTCTGGATCGTCCAGCACCTGGCTCTCTACCGCACCGTGCGCGTCCTGCCGGTGCTCGACATCACCTTGACGTACAATAGGGGCGCCGCCTTCAGCTTCCTCGCCGAGGCTTCGGGATGGCAGAAGTGGTTGTTCGCGGGTCTGGCTGCGGTGGTGGGCGCCGGGATCCTGCTCTGGCTGAGGCGTCTCGGTGCCCGCAGGCAGCGGCTGCTGTGCCTGAGCCTCACGCTGATCCTCGGCGGCGCGATCGGGAATCTGATCGACCGGCTGCGCATCGGGCACGTGGTCGATTTCATCCTCGCCCATTGGCGTGGTGTGTATTTCCCCTGGGCGTTCAACGTCGCGGACTCGGCCATCACCGTGGGCGCGGCGCTTTTGCTCATCGATGCCTGGCTCGAGACCCGCGGCTCGCAGAAGGAGAATGTTTGATGCAGGTGCTTCTCGCCAACCCCCGCGGCTTCTGCGCCGGCGTGGACCGTGCCATCGACATCGTGGAGCGGGCGATCGCGCTCTTCGGCGCCCCGATCTACGTGCGTCACGAGGTGGTTCACAACCGTCACGTCGTCGAGCGCCTGCGCGAGCTCGGAGCCGTCTTCGTCGAGGAGCTGAAAGAGGTACCCTCCGGCGCCACCGTGATCTTTTCCGCACACGGCGTATCGCATGCCGTCGAGGACGAGGCGAGGGAGCGCGGCCTCACCGTGTTCGATGCGACCTGTCCCCTCGTCACCAAGGTGCACATGGAGGTGCAGCGCTACGCGCGCGAGGGACGCGAGGTGATCCTCATCGGCCATGCCGGTCACCCCGAAGTCGAAGGCACGATGGGACGGTTCGACACCTCGTTCGGCGGCCGGATGTATCTGGTCGGAAGCGATGACGACGTCAGTAAGCTGGAGGTACGCGATCCGGCCAACCTCGCGTTCGTTACTCAAACCACGCTGTCCGTCGATGACACCACGGAGATCGTCGCGGCACTGCGGCGGCGCTTTCCGCTGCTCGCCACGCCACGCAAGGAAGACATCTGCTACGCAACTCAGAACCGGCAGGATGCCGTGAAGAAGCTGCTCGCCGAGTGTGACCTTCTGGTAGTGGTGGGATCGAAGTCCAGCTCGAATTCCAACCGCCTGCGGGAGCTGGCCGACCGCGCCGGAATTCCGGGCTATCTGGTCGACGGCCCGGAGGACCTGAAGCCGGAGTGGTTTCAGGGCAAGCGCTCCATCGGCGTCACCGCCGGCGCGTCGGCTCCGGAGATCCTCGTGCAGCGCGTCCTCGAGCAGCTTCGCGCCTGGGGCGCGCAATTGCCGCGCGAGGTTGCCGGGCGCGAGGAGCGGGTCACGTTCGGGCTCCCGCGCGAGCTCAGGCGTGCCGACGCGGCCAATTAACGGGCATACAGCGATTTCCTGAGCTTCCAGCGCTTGTGCGACCAGGGCCAGTCCGGCGGCGCATCGCGGATCTGCTGCTCGACCAGCCGCACGTAGCGCTCGGTCAGCTCGCCGCTCTTCAGCGACTCTCCGGGCGAGGAGAGCGGTGTGAAGCGCAGCTCGTAGAAGCCCCGTGCGGTGCGCTTCATGCCGAGGAAGAACACCGGGAACCGCGTCACGCGCGCGATCTCCTCCGGTCCCATGTAGAAGGCGGTGTCGCGGTTGAGAAACCGCGTCCAGTGTTTGTGCTCGCTGGTGGTCGGCTCCTGGTCGGCGACCATGGCGATGGCGCGCACGACCTTGCCGCGTTTGATGATGTCGGCGAGCAACTCCTTCGCCGGCACCAGGCGGCTGCCGAACCGGCTGCGCACCTTCTTCATCTCACGCTCCGCCCAGCTATCGACGAGCGGCTTGTAGGCGGCATCGAGGGGGAAGCCCAGCTCGAGCGACAGGGCGAGGAGCATCCATTCCCAGTTGCACTGGTGCGCCGCGGCGAGCAGCACCGATTGGCCCTGCGCCAGCAGCGCCCGGGGCTGCTCCATGCCGACGATGCGCACGCGCCTGCGGATCTCCGCGGGGGAGATCGTTGCGGACTTGATGACCTCGACCAGGACCTCGGCGAAGCCGGCGTAATAGCGCCTGCGGACCTCGCGCATTCCGGCCTCGTCCAGCTCCGGGAAGCATAGCGAGAGGTTCGCGCGCACCACTTCCTCGCGATGGGGGAAAACGCGGAAGGCGAGCCAGCCGAGCAAGCCGGCGAGCAGATAAAGCGCCCGAAACGGCACGTGCGACAGCAGCCGCACCCACCAGGCGGAAGCTGGCGGGGGCGATGCGGCGGCGGCTTCCGGCCGACTGGCGGATGACACTTCGCGCAACAGACAGGGTCCTCTTCGAGTGGCCGGCGCGGCCGGCGCAGTCCCTCGCTGACGCCCGGGACGGCGGCCCGCCGTCCGCGGCGAGCCCGGAATGGTAACGGCCCCCGCGACCTGCGCAAGTGAAT
This sequence comes from Gammaproteobacteria bacterium, assembly GCA_028870635.1. Classification (GTDB taxonomy): domain Bacteria; phylum Pseudomonadota; class Gammaproteobacteria; order Steroidobacterales; family Steroidobacteraceae; genus 13-2-20CM-66-19. The sequence goes on from JAGWPE010000312.1 coordinate 12,045, forward strand.
TGATGTACCCGGAGCGGGTCCCTGCCGCTCCCACCACCGCCACCCGGTGTGGCAGGATGGGGTCCCGGCTCCTCTGGCCGGCGGGGTCCGAAGCCATGCCCATCGCCGAGTACTTCAGTCGCGATTACGCCTCCGCGCGCCAACGCTTTCAGGCGGCTGCCGGCCGCGCGGGCGGCGCGCTCACCAGCTACGTGCTGCCGGGCCACGCGGGCCCTGCGGGCGAAGCGCTGGCAATCGACGTGGCGCGGCTCGGCAACGCCGCCGGCGCGCAGAGCGCGCTGCTCGTGATTTCCGGCACTCACGGGATCGAAGGCTTCGCGGGATCGGGCTGCCAGGTGGGTCTGCTCGAGGATCGCCTGCATGAGGCACTGACCGGCTCCACCTGTCTGCTCCTGCTGCATGCGCTCAATCCCTACGGCTTCGCCTGGCTCAGGCGGGTCAATGAGGACGGCGTCGATCTCAATCGCAATTTCCTCGATTTCTCCCAGCCTCTGCCGTCCTCCAAGGCCTACGAGGGAGTGCACGACTGGCTGGTACCAGCGGATTGGAACGGCGAGGCGCGCCGCGCAGCGGATGCGGCACTGCTGGGCTTTGCTCAAAGTCATGGAATGCCGGCCCTGCAGGGCGCGATCTCGGGCGGCCAGTACACGCGGGCCGGCGGGTTGTTCTACGGGGGCACGCAGGCGTCCTGGTCCGCCCGCACGCTCGCGCGAGTCCTCACCGAGGTGTTGCCCGCCACGGTCCGCCGCCTGGGCGTCCTCGATCTGCACACCGGGCTCGGGCCGCCGGCCTACGGGGAGCCGATACTCGACTGCAGCCGCCCGGCGGACCGCGAGCGGGCGCTGCGCTGGTACGGTGCCGATGTGAAAGACCTGTCAGCGGGAGAGTCGGTCTCCGCGCGGCTGGTCGGGACGATGGCGCGGGGCGTCGAGCGCGTGCGGCCGGAGTTGGAGCTGACCTTCATCGGGCTGGAGTTCGGGACCCGGCCGATGATGGAGGTCTTGACGGCGCTGCGGGCCGATCACTGGCTCCACGCCCAGAGCGGCGCCAGCGCCTCCGTGCGCGCGCAGATCCAACAGCAGATGCGCGAGGCGTTCTATTCCGAGAGCGCCGCCTGGCAGGCGGGGGTGTACGGACGGACGGCCGATCTCGCACTCAGGGCGTTGCGGGGACTCGGCTGACGCCTATTCTCCCGGTGTGAGCTGCGAGACCATGCCGCGCTCGATCATCGATACCTCGAGCACGCTC
>JAGWPE010000031.1 GCA_028870635.1 Gammaproteobacteria bacterium
GCCACTCGCAGCTGCACATGGACTACGGCTTCATGGCCCTGTTCGAGACGACCTGACCCTAGCCCAGCCACTGGTCGAACAGCTTGCGTCCCCAATAGAGTCCGAAGCCGCTGCCGATCGCGCTCAGGACGACGGCCGTTCCGAGCCCGACACGCTGCCCGATGGCCCAGCCGACCGAGCCGACGAGAGTCGTGCCGAGAGTGGCGAAGATTCCGCGCATCGGACACGCTGATTACGCTCTCCCCCGCCCGGGCACCAGGAACTCCGCCGCAGAATTCGCGCTCCCGGCGCTGCCCGGACGTCAAAGCTGACGCACTTTCGCGGGGACCCCCTGAGCGCACTCGAGCGCCGCGCGATCCCAGCGGCCCGCGTCCGCTGCCGCCCCGTACGTGCTCGAGAGGAAATCGAGCAGCAGGGCGTCCGGGTCCGCGGCTGTGCGGACCGCATCGTAGGGAAGGACGAACTCCCCCAGGCTCTGCTCGAAGCGCGCGCTCGGCGGGATGCGCGCCTGGCGGAAGCCGTCCGGCTCAGGATAAGCGTAGGAATAGAAGGCGGCTTGCGGGAAAGCATCATTGCCCGGCCAGAACCCGGCGCTGCTTACCTCGTGCGAGTACGCCTCGCGTGTGACCGAATCCGGCAGGCTCGGCACTCCGCCCGGGTGAAGAGGCGCCCGGCGCCCGGAAAAGCGGGTCACCGCAAGATCGAAGCTTCCCCAGAAGAAGTGCACGGGACTCGCCTTGCCGAGAAAGCCGCTACGGAAGAGCTTGAAGAGACGGTCGGCCTGCACGAGCACGCGCCAGAACGCGTGAGCCGCGCGCGGGTCGTAAGCGGCGTGTATGCGGTCACGGGCGAATGGGACCGGGTTCGCGATTTCGTTCGGCGTCTCGCCGATGCGCACGGCGATTCCCATATCATTCAGCAGGTCGATGACCCGCCGATGGAAATCGGCCACGGCCTGCGGCTCGAGTGAGATCGCCCGCTCGGCGCCCCAACTCGCTCTCATCACCAGCCTGTGCGCAACGAAATCAAGCTCCAGCTCGAACAGCTCGCGGCCCGTCGGAATCGGCGAGGTCCCGAGCCCGCGAGCGGTCACGTAGAGAGGAACCTGCCAGCTGTGGTTGACCCAGGGCGTCAGCGCCAGCCTGACCTTGCCGACGATCTGCGTCCACAGGTGCAAGGTCGCGGCGGTATCGCGCCACGCGGGATATGACAGGTCTGGCCAGGTGATGGCGGCGTCGTTCATGCGACCGCTCCCGGGATTATGTCCTACGCGGGACGAGCACTTTCGTTCCGTCGCGGAATCGCTACACATCATGCCCGAAGAAGGCGCTGAACGTGACGCACATCGCACTCCATCCCCGTCCCGTGACTCAAGTCCGCCCCCCGGGGCGTCGATAAACCTTCGATTGCGAAGCCGCCCCCGTGCGGGAAGGGCGGCGCGGGGTAGCGTAGAACCATGTCCTCGGGCAACGGCTTGCAGACCATCGATTCCGTGCTGATCGTCGACGATAGCGGCGTTCAGCGCGGCATCGGCGCCGCGTTGTGCCGGGAGCTGCGGATCCCCAAGGTGCACGAGGCCGGCAACGGCCGCGAAGCGCTGGCGCTGCTCGATGAGCTCCCGTCCCCGCCCGCGCTCCTCATCATCGACCTCGAGATGCCGATGATGGACGGTCCCGAGCTCCTCTCGGAGCTCGGCGGGCGCGGCACGCGGGCGCCGATCGTCCTCGCCTCCTCGCGCGAGCGCGCCCTCATGAACTCCGTGCAGGACATGGGGACGGCGCTGGGGCTGCGCATCGTCGGGGCGCTGCAGAAGCCGCTCACGCTCGCGAGCCTCGGCGCGCTGCTGCAGAACAAGCTCCACACCGCCGTGGAGAAGAAAGGGCCGGCACGGTGCCAGGCCATCGATCCCGAGTCACTGCGTGCGGCCCTCGGCCGCGGCGACATCACCGTCCACTACCACCCGCAGGTGGAGATCGACACCGGGCTGATCCGCGGGGTCGAGGCGCTCGCCCGCTGGCACGACAAGAAGCAGGGTTGGATCGCGCCCGACGTTTTCATTCCGGTGGCGGAGCAACACGGCCTCATCCGCGATCTCACGCTGCACGTCATGGATGCCGCCATGCGCCAGACGGCGCTCTGGAACCGTCACGGCCTCGACCTCTCCATTGCCATCAACCTCTCGCCCATCCTCCTCGAGCGCGGCGAGCTGGTGCAGGAGATCTCCGGGTTGCAACAGCAGCACGGCCTGCGCGCGGAGCAGATCGTCCTCGAGGTGACCGAGAGCTCGCTGCTGCGCGATCTCGCGAGCGCCC
>JAGWPE010000313.1 GCA_028870635.1 Gammaproteobacteria bacterium
CGGACCGGCGGGCACCCCGCGAGCGGTATCGGTGTATGTGTGGGTTTAGTGAAAGTCGCCGGCTTGCAACCGGCGGTTTGCCAAAAAAGGCCGCGCTTTATACCATAAGCCGCCCACAACGGCAACGCCGACCCGGGCTTGCGCAGCACGCCGGCGGCCCCCATTTATCCAACCGAACTCTCATGCCCGTCACCATCAAATCCGCGGAAGAACAGGCCAAGATGCGCGTGGCCGGGCGGCTCGCGGCCGAAGTGCTCGATACCATCGCGTCCTATGTACAGCCAGGCGTGACCACCGAGGAACTCGACCGCGTGTGTCACGATTACATCGTCAACGTGCAGCATGCGATCCCCGCCAATGTCGGCTACCACGGCTTCCCCAAGACATTGTGCACTTCGGTGAACCATGTTGTGTGCCACGGAATTCCGGGCGACCGCAAACTCAAGCACGGCGACATCCTCAACATCGACGTGACCGTCATCAAGGACGGCTTCCACGGCGACACCAGCAAGATGTACTACGTGGGCGAGCCCTCGGTGCCGGCGCGCCGCCTGGTGCAGGTCACGCACGACGCCATGCTTACCGGCATCGACATGGTCAAACCCGGCGTGCAGCTCGGCGACATCGGCCACGCCATTCAGCGCTACGCCGAGGAGCACGGTTACTCGGTGGTGCGCGAATACTGCGGCCACGGCATCGGCCGCGTGTATCACGAGGATCCGCAGGTGCTGCATTACGGCGCGCCCGGCACCGGCCTGGAACTGCAGCCCGGCATGACCTTCACCATCGAGCCGATGGTGAATGCCGGCAAACGCCACGTGCGTCTGCTGCCCGACGGCTGGACGGTGATCACCAAGGACCACTCTCTCTCGGCCCAGTGGGAACATACGGTGTTGGTAACCGAACAGGGCCATGAGGTACTGACGCTCGGGTCCGCCGACCGGCGGACGCACTGACCGTATGGCCGCCGGAGACGTAGATCTCCTCGATGAAGCGCTGCCCGCCCCGCCCGCCGATCCCGGCTGGCCGTGGCTGCAACGCCTGCCCGCGCTTCTCGCCGAAGCACACGGATCGCCCGCCGCGTGGCGGGAGCTGCTCCGCCAGGCTCACGAGGACCTGAAAGCCCGCTTCCTCGCCGATGAGCCGGTCGAGACGCTGGTGCACGCGCGCGCGGCGCTGGTCGATGTGGTGCTGCGGGAGTCGTGGCGGACACACTCGATCGCCTCGATGATCTCCTGGGCGCTGGTCGCGGTGGGCGGCTATGGGCGCGGCGAGCTGCACCTCTGCTCCGACATCGACATCCTCCTTCTCGTGCCCCGCGCGCCGGACGTGCCGGAGCGGGGAGCGATCGAGCGGCTGCTCGCCTTTCTTTGGGACATCGGCCTCGAGGTCGGCCACAGCGTACGTACCGTGGAGGAATGTGCGGCGGAGAGCATCGCCGATGTCAGCGTCATGACGACGCTCCTCGAGGCGCGCCTGCTTTCCGGCAATGCCGCGCTGCTCGCCGACATGCAGGTTGCGCTGGCGCCGGACCGGATATGGCCCGTGAAGGAATTCTTCGAGGCCAAGGTGCGCGAGCAGTCGGAGCGCCATCTCAAGGCGAACGACACCGCGTACAACCTCGAGCCCAACGTCAAGACCAGCCCGGGCGGCCTGCGCGACATCCAGACCATCGCCTGGGTCGCCAAGCGCCGCTTCGGCTCCGACACCCTCGACGGGCTGGTCACCAACGGCTTCCTGACGCTGGCGGAGCTGCGGCGGCTGAAGCAGGCGCAATCCTTCCTCTGGAAAGTGCGCTTCGGCCTGCACGTGCTCACCGGGCGGCGCGAGGACCGCCTGCTCTTCGATCATCAGCTGCGGCTCGCGCAGACCTTCGGCTACGAGGATGCGTCCTACACGCTGGCGGTCGAGCAGCTCATGCAGCGCTACTACCGTACGGTCAAGGACGTGAGCCTGTTGAACGAGCTGCTGCTGCAGCTCTTCCGCGAGGCGGTGCAGAGCGAGAGCGGGCCGCCGCGGCCGCTGAACGCCCGCTTCCAGGTGCGTCACGGCTCGCTCGAGGCGGTCAGCGAGGATGTCTTCGCCCGCACACCGTCGGCGCTCCTCGAGCTCTTCGTGCTGCTGCAGCAGAACCCCGACATCAAGGGCGTCCGCGCCGCCACCATGCGCGCCGTCGCGCGGTGCCTCTGGCTCATCGACGAGGAGTTCCGCCAGAACCCGCGCCATCATCGGCTCTTCCTCGAGATCGTGCGCGCGCCGGCCGGCGTCACCCACGAGTTGCGGCGGATGAACGCGTACGGCGTGCTCGGGCGCTACATCCCGGCTTTCGGCCGCATCGTCGGCCGGATGCAGTACGACCTCTTCCACGCCTACACGGTGGATGCGCATACGCTGTTCGTCGTGAGCAACTTGAGGCGATTCGCCATCTCACGCTATGACCACGAGCTGCCGGAAGCCTCGCGCATCATGCAGCAGCTGCCCCGCCCCGAGGTCGCCTACCTCGCTGCGCTCTTTCACGACATCGCCAAGGGCCGCGGCGGCGATCATTCCGAGCTCGGCTCGGTGGATGCGGAAGCCTTCTGTCTGGAGCAGGGCCTCTCGCCCTACGACGCGCGCATCGTCGCGTGGCTGGTGCGCAGTCACCTCACTTTCTCGATCACGGCGCAGAAGCAGGACATCGGCGACCCGCAGGTCATCAACGCCTTCGCCCGCACCGTGGGCGATGAGGCGCACCTCGATTATCTCTACGTGCTCACCTGCGCGGACGTGCGCGGCACCAACCCCAAGCTGTGGAATTCCTGGAAGGCCTCCCTCTTCCATGACTTCTATCACCGCGTGCGGCGGGCGCTGCGCCGCGGGCTCGAGACGCCCATCGATCAGGAGCAGCTGGTGCGCGAGACGCAGGAGGCCGCCCGCCGGCTGATGCAGGAGCGCGATCTTCCCGCGGCCGACATCGAGCGCGCCTGGGCGCGCTTCTCCGCCACCTATTTCCTGCAGCACTCGCCGGAGGAGGTCGCCTGGCACTCGCGCCTGCTCGCCGAGCGCGACCCGAGCTCCGATGAGCCGCTGATCGCGCTCGACCCTCAGAGCGTGCGCGGCACCACCGCCGTGCTCATCTACACCCGGGCGCGCCGCCACGGCTTCGCCCGCACGACCGCGGTGCTCGACCAGCTCGGACTCAACATCGTCGATGCGCGGATCACCCCGACCGGCGACGGCTTCAGCCTCGATCTCTACCACGTATTGGAGGATGACGGCGCGCCGATCACCGACCGCGACCGCCAGGAGGAGATCGAGCACGCGCTGTGGGGCTCGCTGCAGCGCCCGGAGGATACGCCCTTCGCCGTGTACCGGCGGGCGCCCCGGCAGGCGCGCATGTTCCATACGCCGACCCTGATCGCGCTCAGCGTGGATGAGCGCAACCGCCGCTCGGTGCTCGAGCTCACCGCCGGCGATCGCCCGGGCCTGCTCTGCGACGTCGGCAAGGTCCTGATGGAGGCGCACGTCGAGCTGCAGGCGGCGAAGATCATGACCGTCGGCGAGCGCGCCGAGGACGTCTTCTATGTCACGGACTTCGACGGCCGGCCGCTCGGTGCGGCGGCGGGGGAGCGGCTGCGTGAGAGTCTCACGCGAGCGCTCGACCGCCGCGATGCGGCGTAACCGGCGTACGGCATCCTGATGAATTCGCTGCTGACGCGCTTGCATGCGTATCCTTTCGAGCGCCTGGCGCGCCTGAAGTCGGGCGTCAGTGCGCCCGCGGGGCTCGCGCCCATCGACATGTGGATCGGCGAGCCGCGGCACGAGCCGCCGCCGGGCGTGCTCGCAACGCTGCGCGACAACCTCCATCGTCTGGGCAACTATCCCGCGACCGCGGGCCTTCCCGAGCTGCGCGCGGCCTGCGCCCGCTGGCTGGAGAGACGCTACCGGCTCGCGGACGGAAGCGTCGACCCCGCCACCATGGTGCTGCCGGTGAACGGCACCCGCGAGGCGCTCTTCGCCTTCGTGCAGGCGGCCGTCGACGGCCGCGGCGAGCCCCTGGTGCTGATGCCTAATCCCTTCTACCAGATCTACGAGGGGGCGGCGCTGCTCGCCGGGGCGCGCACCCATTTTCTCGACACCACGGCGGCCAACGGCTACATGCCCGATCTCGATGCGGTGCCGCAGAGCATCTGGCGCCAATGTCAGGTGTTGTTCCTCTGCAGCCCCGGTAACCCGACCGGCAGGGTGCTGCCGCTCGAGTTCCTGCGCCATGCGCTCGCGCTGGCCGAGCGGCACGACTTCATCATCGCCGCGGACGAGTGCTACACCGAGATCTACCTCGAGGAGAGCTCCCCTCCCCCTGGACTGCTGCAAGCGTGCCGCGCCGCGGGGCACGACCGCTTCGAGCGGTGCGTGGTGTTCCACAGCCTCTCCAAGCGCTCGAGCGTACCTGGCCTGAGGTCCGGCTTCGTCTGCGGCGATCCCGAAGTCATCTCGCGATTTCTTCTCTATCGGACCTATCACGGCAGCGCCATGCCGATCCCGACGCAGCTCGCGAGCGTCACGGCCTGGCGGGACGAGGAGTACGCTGCGCGCAATCGGCGCCTCTACCAGGATAAGTTCGAGCGGGTCCTGCCGATCCTCGCACCCTGCCTCGAGGTGGCGAAGCCCGACGGAGCGTTCTACCTCTGGCCGCACGTACGCGGCGACGATGAGCGCTTCGTGCGTGAGCTCTACGCAAGCCAGGCCGTCACGGTGCTTCCTGGCAGTTATCTTGCGCGCACCGGCTCGAACGGCAACCCCGGCGCCGGCCGAGTGCGCATCTCCTTGGTACCGCCGGTGCAGCAGTGCATCGAGGCCGCCGAGCGCATCTGCGAATTCGTGCGACGGAATCCATCATGAACGACGACCTCAAGAACCTGCAATCAGCCATCGACGCCGCTTTCGAGTTCCGCGCCGAGATCACCCCGAAGAACATCCCGGCGGGGCTCGAGGGCGTGTTGGGAAAATGCATCGGGCTGCTCGATTCGGGCGGCGCGCGCGTCGCGGAGCGGAAGGACGGCATCTGGGTCGTCAATGAATGGCTCAAGAAGGCGGTGCTGCTCTACTTCCGCACTCGCGACAATGCCGTCATGGATGCGGGGTTCGCGCGCTTTTACGACAAGCTGCCGCTGAAATATGCCAGCTCGACGGAGGCGGAGTTGCGTGCCTCCGGGACCCGCGTGGTTCCGCACGCGATCGTCCGCAAGGGAGCGTTTGTGGGCCCGAATGTCGTGTTGATGCCCAGCTACGTCAACATCGGGGCGTACGTGGGGTCAGGCACCATGGTGGACACCTGGGCGACGGTTGGCTCCTGCGCCCAGATCGGACGCAACGTGCACCTCTCGGGCGGCGTCGGGATCGGTGGCGTTCTCGAGCCGCTGCAGGCGAGCCCGACAATCATCGAGGACGATTGCTTCATCGGGGCGCGGTCGGAGATCGTCGAAGGCGTCGTCGTCGAAGCGGGCTCGGTGATCTCGATGGGCGTATTCATCGGGCAGAGCACGCGGATTTACGACCGCACCACGGGGCAGATACTGCAGGGGCGGATTCCGGCGGGGTCGGTCGTCGTGCCGGGGACGCTGCCTTCGGCCGACGGACGCTACGGGCTTTATTGCGCGGTGATCGTCAAGCGCGTGGATGCGCAGACGCGGGCCAAGACGTCCATAAACGAGTTGCTGCGGGCGGCGGAATAGTCCTTGACCTACGGATCTCCGGGGACTCGCTTGAAATGGCATTTGCCGGACCGCCGTGAATACGTCCATGTAGGCTGCCGCAAAAACATCCTGTTTTTGAGGCTCCGGGAAATGCCATTTCAACCAAGTCCCCTCCCGGACAGTTGGCCGGCCGCCTGACCGTGGGAACTCGGAACGCGGGAATGCCGGAGCGCCCGGGTCAGCCGAATCGGCCCGTGATGTAGTCTTCCGTCAGGCGGTGCTGCGGGTTGGTGAAGACCCGGTCGGTATCCCCCACCTCGATGAGCTGACCCATGTAGAAGTAGGCGGTGCGCTGGGAAACGCGCGCCGCCTGCTGCATCGAATGCGTCACGATGACGATCGCATAGGAAGCGCGCAGCTGCTCGATGAGATCCTCGACGTGGGCGGTGGCAATGGGGTCGAGGGCGGAGCACGGCTCGTCCATGAGGATCACCTCGGGCTGCACGGCGAGGGCGCGCGCGATGCAAAGGCGCTGCTGCTGTCCTCCGGAGAGGCCGATCGCAAGGGAGCTCAGGCGGTCCTTGACCTCGTCCCAGAGCCCCGCGCGCTGCAGGCTGGTGAAGACGATGTCATCGAGGTCGGCGCGCGTACGGGCCAGCCTGTGGATGCGTGGGCCGTAGGCCACGTTGTCGTAGATCGACTTGGGGAAGGGGTTCGGCTTCTGGAAGACCATTCCGATGCGCGCGCGCAGCTGCGCGACATCCTGGCGCTTCGAGTAGATGTCCCGGCCATCCAGTGTGATCGTACCGGTCACACGGGCGCCGGGGATGGTGTCGTTCATGCGGTTGAGACAACGCAGGAATGTCGACTTGCCGCAGCCCGAGGGCCCGATGGCGGCGAGGACCTGGCGGCGCGCGACGTCGATGGTCACGCTTTTCAGCGCCTGCTTGTCCCCGTAGAAGACGCTGACATCGCGGCAGGAAAAGACCGCGTCGGCGACCGAGACCTCTCCGACGGGCGATCCGCCCTCGAGGCTTTCGGAAACGTGCTGCCGGCCGCTCGGCTTCAGATTCAGGCCGCCGTCGCCGAAGCGGCGGCCCGCATCCGCGCCGCCCGCACCGTGGGATTCGGCGCGCCTCGGCTCATGGATCATGTCTTCTCCCGGCACGGCGCTCACCCGAATCTGCCCGTCACGTAATCGTCGGTGCGGCGATTTTTCGGCGCGGTGAATATCTGTCCCGTGAGTCCCATCTCCACGAGCTCGCCCATGTACATGAAGGCCGTGAAGTTGGATACGCGGGCCGCCTGCTGCAGGTTGTGCGTGACGATGGCGATGCAGTACTTCTCGCGCAGGCTCTGCAGGGTCTCCTCCACCCGCAGGGTCGAGATCGGATCGAGCGCGGCCGTCGGCTCATCGAACAGGATCACTTCGGGCTCCAGCGCTATGGTACGCGCAATGCAGAGCCTTTGCTGCTGCCCGCCCGAGAGGCTGCGGCCGTCCTCGTGCAGCTTGTCCTTGACCTCTTCCCACATGGCGGCGTCCTGCAGCGCCGCGTGCACGCGCTCGCGAAGCTCTCCCCTGCCCAGGCGGCGTGAGAGGCGCAGCCCGAACGCGACATTCTCGAAAATCGACATCGGGAACGGGGTCGGACGCTGGAACACCATGCCGACGCGCAACCGCAGGTCCGAGACGTCGACCGACGGCGCGAGAATGTCCTGCCCGTCCAGCAGGACCTCTCCCACCGCCCGATGGCCGGGATAAAGCGTGTACATGCGGTTGAAGACACGCAGCAGGGTCGATTTGCCGCAGCCGGAAGGGCCGATGAAAGCGGTGATGCTGCGGTCGCGCAACGTCAGGCTCACTTCCTTCAGCGCATGAGTGCGGCCGTAGTAGAAGTTCAAATGACGCACTTCGATCTTGACGGCCGCGGATCCCTCCTCCGCGCGCCCGATATCCAACTGCCTCTGCGGCACGCTCATTTGCGGCCTGCCCCCGCGCCCAGCCGCGACACCGCGACACGCGCCATGATGCTCAGGACCAGGATCGCGAAAGTGATGAGGAGCGCCCCCGCCCAGGCGAGCTGCTGCCAATTGTCATAGGGGCTGAGGGCGAACTGGAAGATCACGACCGGCAGGTTGGCCATCGGCGCCTTGAGGCTCGTGCTCCAGAACTGATTGTTGAGCGCCGTGAACAACAGCGGCGCGGTCTCGCCGCTGATGCGCGCCACCGCGAGCAGGAGGCCCGTCACCATGCCGCTGCGGGCGGCCGGATAGGCGATGCTGGTGATGGTGCGCCAGGGGTAGGCTCCCATCGCCGTGGAGGCGTCCTTCATGCCTTGCGGCACCAGGTTCAACATATCCTCAGTGGTGCGCACGATCACCGGCATCGCGATGATCGCGAGCGCCACCGCGCCCGAGATCGCCGAGAAGTTCCCCATGGGCACGACGATGAGCTCGTAGACGAAGAGCCCGATGATGATCGACGGCGCGCTGAGCAGCACGTCGTTGATGAAGCGGATCACGGAGCTCAGCGGGGAGTTGCGGCCGTATTCGGCGAGGTATGTGCCGGCGAGCACGCCGATGGGGGCGCCGATGAGGACGCCGAGCACGGTCATGATGGCGCTGCCGTAGATGGCGTTGAGCAGCCCGCCGCCGCTCGTGCTTCCCGGCGGCGGGGTGCTCTGCGTGAAGACCGCGGCGGACATGCCCGCGACGCCGTCCTTCACGAGAGTCCAGAGGATCGCGCCAAGGAATATGAGGCCGATCGCGGTCGCGACCGCCGACATCCCCAGCGCCAGCAGGTTGACGAGCTTGCGGATGGTGCGGCGCGTCATGCGGATGCGAGCGCGCGGCGGCCGAGCCGCAACAGCATCAGGCGTGCAGCGGCGATCACCGCGAAAGTGATGACGAACAGCAATACCCCGAGCGCGATCAACGAGGAGGTGTAGAGCGGCGTCGTCGCCTCCGTGAACTCGTTGGCGATGGCGGCGGAGATGGTCGTGCCCGGCGAGAGAAGCGAGGCGCTGATCTGATGCGCATTGCCGATGACGAAGGTCACAGCCATCGTCTCCCCGAGCGCGCGACCGAGCCCGAGCATGATCCCGCCGATCATCCCGGTGCGCGAATACGGCACCACGACCCTCCAGATGACCTCCCAGGTGGTCGCGCCGAGTCCGTATCCGGACTCCTTGAGGACATCGGGAACCGTCTCGAACACATCGCGCATCACGGCCGAGATGAACGGAACGATCATGATCGCGAGGACGATTCCCGCCGTCAGAAATCCGATGCCGTACGGCGCGCCCCGAAAGAGCGCACCGACGAGCGGCAGCTCGCCCAGGTGGCCGTCCATCCAGGGCTCGACGGAGTTCTGCAGCGCCGGGGCCAGTACGAACAGCCCCCAGATCCCGAAGATGATGCTGGGAATGGCCGCGAGAAGCTCGATGGCGACGCCGACGGGACGTTTCAGCCATGGCGGAGCGAGCTCGGTGAGGAACACCGCGATACCGAAGCTCACCGGCAGCGCGAAGATCATCGCCAGCGCGGAAGTCACCAGTGTTCCATAGATCGCCGACAGTGCGCCGTACTGGTCGGTGACCGGATTCCAGACATCCTTCGTGATGAAGGCCAGCCGGAAGCGCGAGAACGCCGGCCAGGCCCCATGCAGCAGCGAGACCACCACGCCGCCGAGGAGCAGGAGCAGGAGGATGGCGGCCGCCAGGGTCGAGCCTCGGAAGATCCGCTCGCGCAGCCTCTGGCCCGCGAGGTGTCTCGCGAAAGCTTCGGCAGAGCTCATGGCCTCTGCCCGATTGGATGGCTCACTCGTCTCGCTCCATCTCAATAAGCGCGGATCGGCGACCGCCATGGGGCGCGGTCGCCGGTCCGGAAGGTCTTGGGAGCGAGCGGCCGGCCGCCATGGCGCTCGGCCGCTCGTTCCGCTCGAGTCGCCTCGGTGGTGGGCCCGGCAGGCCGGACCCGCTCAGATCCCGAGGTTCTGCTTCCAGTATACCTTGATCGCCTGGACGGTACTCGGAGGCAGCGGACCGAAGGCGATCGACCGGGCCATCGACTGCCCCTGCTCGAAGCCCCAGAGGAAGAACCGGGTGACCTGCTCGTTGACCGACTTCTGCGCATCCGTCCGCAGGATCTGCCACGTGCAGCCGCTGATCGGCCAGCTGTTGGCGCCGGGCTGGTCGGTCAGGATCACGTAGAAGTCCTGTGCCTTGGTGAAATCGACGTTCGCGGCGGCGGACTGGAAGCCGGCGAGACTGGGACTCACGACCTTGCCGGCGCTGTTGATCATCCGCGCGTACTGCATGTGGTTCTCGAGGATGTACGCATACTCCACGTAGCCGATCGCGCCCCTGATGCGCTGTACGTAGGAGGCGACTCCCTCGTTGCCCTTGCCGCCCAGGCCGGTGGGCCACGCGATCGACGTGTCGGCGCCGATCTGCGACTTCCATGCGGGACTCACCTTCGAGAGGTAGTTGGCGAAGGTGAACGTCGTCCCCGAGCCGTCGGAGCGATGCACGACGCTGATCGGCATGGCCGGCAGGTTGAGCCCGGGATTGAGCTTCTGGATCGCCGGATCGTTCCAGCGGGTGATCTTCCCCATGAAGATCTCGGCGACGAGCGGACCGCTCACGACGAGCTGCCCGGCCTGGATTCCCGGGAGGTTGTAGACGATGTCCTCGCCCGCGATCGCCGTCGGGAATTGGATCAGATGATGCTGGCGCAACACGTCCGGAGTCAGCGGCTTGTCGCTCGCGCCGAAGGCGACCGTGCCCGCCTCGATCTGGGCGATGCCGCCGCCCGAGCCGATCGACTGGTAGTTCACCTGCGTGCCGGTCTTGGCCTTGTAGGTGTCGGCCCACTTGGCGACCAGCGGGTACACCCACGTGCTGCCGGCGCCGGTGATCGCACCGGCCGCAAACACGTTCGTGCTGACGACCGCGGCCGCGGCCACGGCGGCGAGGCGCGTCGTCATGGATTTGCAGACCGCGCTTGAACGAAATGAAATCATGATACCTCCACTTTGTCGTGCTTCGAGAGAAGGCGCGGCGCGCCTCAGAATGATACCTGGGCCCATATGCCGACCTCGTCGTACTTGCCGTCAGCCTCGTTGAAGGCGCTGCCGTTGGTCGTGCTGAAGCTGCCCGTGGCGGGTCCGCCGTCCATCTTCTCATGCTTGTAGACGAAGGCGACATCCACGTTCTTGATGGGATGCGACTCGAGGCCCACGTTGAAGTACTGGTCCTTGAGGCCCGAGGCGAGATCCTTGCTCAGCTTCGCCTGATCCCACCGGCCGAACACGCCCCACATGGGCGTGAAGTCATACGAAGCGAACACGGACGTGCCGTCCGCCTTGTCGCTCGCGTTCGGTTTGCCCGCGCTCGTGAGCTCCGGTACGTCATTCGCGCCGGTGACTCCGTTGGTCCAGTCGTTCGCCGAGAAATACTCCACGCCCACCCGCAGACCGTTGGCGACGTAAGCGGCCAGTACATCGACGCGGCTGGCGGTGCGATACGTCTGCTGCACCGGCGCGCCGGCGACCGTCACGGTGTTGGCGTACTTGTCCTGCCCCAGCTTGCCCTCGTAGCCGCCCACGGCGAGGGTGAGGCCACCGATCGGCTGCCAGCTCACCCGGCCCTCGAGGTCCATGTCCTTCGAGCGCGTCGGGTTCTTGTAACCGGCGCCGTTCACCGCCGAGATCTGGTAGCTCAGCGTCTTACCGAGCAGATCGCCGCCGATGTGCAGTCCCCAATCGGCCGAATTGCCGAAGTGCAGGCGGTCGATCAGCGTATTCTCGACGTAGCGGTGGTTGTAGATACCCTCATCGAAGGGGATCCAGGGCATGTCGGACTCGCCGAGCCGGACCCAGAATGCCTGATCCAGGGTCATCTGCAGCCAGGCGTTCTTCATGTAGACATCGACCTGCTGGCCGCTGTTGTAGGTGGCGTCCGTTTCCAGCTTCGCCGACCACATGTCGTCGAACTTCTCATTGACGATCAGGTAGAAGCGCTTGACATCGACACCGGTGCCGCTGGTGGATGTGTCGGTGCCGTTGTTCTGCTGCTTGATATTGGTCAGGTCGGTGAAGATCTTGCCGCCGACGCTGGGCAGCGGCACGTCGGCCAGCGCCGCCTTCGTCCCCAGAGCGCCGACCGCGGCGGCTACGGCGAAGGACACGGCGAGAGATTTCTTGAACATGAGTGGCTCCGTAGTTGACTTATTGTGTCGTCGTCAGTCAGTCGTCCGACGAATGTCCCGCATTCGGGGGCACGCGCATTTAATGACGGAACTGTGACAGCATCATGACAACCGCACGCCCGCGCTCCAGCCAGGCGACTTCTTCGGAGGCCGGTTCGGGCGGCCCGCATTCTCACCGGCGAACGTTGCGCCCGCGTGACATGCCCGCCGTCCAGGCAGGCCGCGACGAAGAAAGCGCTTGCCCCTCCGGCGGCTGCACCTTATAAACGCGCCAGCCGATTGCGACCCTGAAACGGAGACATGTCCGCCACCCTCGAGCTCACCCGCGATCTCATGGCCCGCCGCTCCGTGACGCCCGCCGACGAGGGCTGCCAGGAAGTGATGGTCCGGCGCCTGCAGGCGCTCGGCTTCGAGATCGAGCCGCTGCGCTTCGGCAGCGTGGAGAATTTCTGGGCACGCCACGGCCGCGACGACGGCCCGGTGTTCTGCTTCGCCGGCCACACCGACGTGGTTCCGACGGGACCGCTGGAAGAGTGGCGCAGCGATCCCTTCCTGCCCACCGTCCGCGAGGGCATGCTCTACGGGCGGGGCGCCGCCGACATGAAGAGCGGCCTCGCCGCGATGATCACCGCCACGGAGGAGTTCATCGCCGCTCATCGGTCCCATCGCGGGCGGATCGCGTTCCTCATCACCAGCGATGAGGAGGGACCCTCGGTCGACGGCACCAAGCGGGTCGTCGAGACGCTGGCTGCGCGATCCGAGCGCATCGACTGGTGCCTGGTGGGCGAGCCCTCGAGCGAGCTGTCGATCGGGGACACGATCAAGATCGGCCGGCGCGGCTCATTCAGCGGCCGGCTGACGGTCCACGGCGTTCAGGGACACGTCGCGTATCCTCATCTGGCGGAAAATCCCGTGCACACGCTCGCACCCGCCCTCGCGGAGCTGACCAGCCGAGCCTGGGATCAGGGAACGGAGCACTTCCAGCCGACGAGCTTCCAGGTCTCGAACCTCAACGCGGGCACGGGCGCGCCCAATGTGATCCCCGGAGAGCTCAAGGCGCGGTTCAATCTGCGCTACTCGCCGGTGCAGACCCTGGAGGGGCTGAAGGAAACGGTCGAGGGGATCCTGCGCAAGCACGGGGTGCGCTACACACTGGAGTGGTACCTGTCCGGGGAGCCCTTCTATACCCCTCCCGGAAAGCTGTCAGAGGCCGTGAGGGCGGCGATCGAGGCCGTGACGGGCCAGGGACCGAAGATGTCCACGGGAGGCGGGACGTCGGATGGCCGATTCATCGCGCCGCTTGGAGCTCAGGTGGTGGAGCTCGGCGTGGTGAACGCCTCGATTCACAAGGTGAATGAGTGCGTGCGCCTGACGGACATCGATGCGCTCCATCGCATGTACTTCAACGTGCTGAAGAACCTCCTGGCCTAGGAGGGCGCGCCGGCGATCAGGAGCGCCTGGCGTTGGCGATGGCTCCCACGGCGCCGAGGAACGCGGCCCAGATGAGCACCCAGGCGGGCATGGCGAGGCCCAGGAAGGTCCAATTGACGATGCCGCACTCCCCGCTTCCGGTGAGCACCTTGCGGATCACCGTCGTCAGCGGCATGAACTTCAGCATCATCGACAGCGGCGCGCCGCAGGAAGGGATGGCGCCTGGCGGCAGGTGCTGCAGATAGACCTGCCGGGCGGCGACCGCGATGGTGCCGAGGGCTGCGATTGCGATGAGAACGGCGTAGACGCGCGCGCCCGCCTCACGCGGGTTGTGCAGGGCGGCGATCAGGAAGACCACTCCCAGTGCGACGATGCCGATGCGCTGGAAGATGCAGAGCGGACAGGGATCGAGCCCGAGACCGAACTGCGCGTGCAGGGCGTAGGCGATGAGCCCGGCGCAAATCAGAAATCCGCCGAAATTGACCGGGCGTCGCTCGAGCATGCCCGCGGGCCGGCGCGCGGTGGCCAGCGGCGCGCCGCTCATGGGGCCGCCGTCGGGCGCGCCTCGCCGGCGGGGGTCGCCCGTTCCCTCAGCTCTCGCTCGACATCATCCAGAGACGTGTGGCGCACGTCCTTGCCATACACCATGTAGATCACGTACTCGCTGATGTTCTTCGCGTGATCGCCGATGCGCTCCAGGGCCCGGACGACCCACATGACGTCCAGCGCGCGACGGATGGTACGCGGATCCTCCATCATGAAGGTGATGCTCTGGCGTTGGATGGCCTCGTACTCCTCATCGACCAGGCGGTCCTGGCGGGCGACCCGCAGGGCCGACTCCGCATCCATGCGGGCAAAGGCGTCGAGAGCATCGTGCACCATCTCCGAGACGATGCGGCCGAGATGCTTGATCTCGCGGTATTTGTCGGCGGGGCGCTCCATGGTCGCCAGCCGCGAGGCGATGTAGCCGATCTTCTCGCCCTCGTCGCCGATGCGCTCCAGGTCGGTGATGGTCTTGATGATGGCCACGATGACGCGCAGGTCGCCGGCCGCGGGCGCGCGCGTCGCCAGGATCCGGCTGCACTCCTCGTCGATGGAGACCTCCATGTTGTTCACCTGGTAATCGCCGAGCGCCACCGACTCGCCGAGGGAGCTGTCGCCCTCGGTGAGCGCCGTGATGGCCTTCTGCAGCTGCTGCTCCACGAAGCCGCCCATGGCGAGCACCTTGCTGCGCACGCGCTCGAGATCTTCGTTGAAGCGACGGGAGATGTGATGACTGAGGTCGGCGGTTTCCATCAGAGTGATTCTCCGGCTCGTGGCGCGATCATAGCCGAAACATCTCCGCGGCGGCGGTGTGAGGCTCTTTGATCATTGCGGATCCGTGACATCTCATACGGCGGTCGCGGCGCGGGCGACCTGCACGCGCTGCGGGGGAAAATGGCACGAGAACGTGCTGCCCTTGCCGAGGGTGCTGCGCACCTCGAGCTCCCCGCCGTGCCGCTGCAGGACGTGCTTCACGATGGCGAGGCCGAGCCCGGAGCCCCCAGTTGCGCGCGAGCGGCCCTCATCGACGCGATAGAAGCGCTCGGTGAGCCGCGGGATGTGCTCGGAGGGTATGCCGATGCCGGTATCGGTAACCGAGAAATGGCCTCCGTCCTCATCCACCCACCAACGCATCTCGATCGAGCCCTCCGCCGGCGTGTATTTGGCGGCGTTGTCGACCAGGTTGGAGAATGCGGAGTGGATCTCGGACTCCACGCCGATGAGCGCGGCGTCGGAATCGATCCGCACCCGCACTTCCCGGGGATGCACCGGACGGGCCAGCACATCCTTGCGCAGCAGCGCGAGCAGCGCCGGGACGTCGATCGGCTCCCCGCCGACGGGCTCCCCCGGCTGCTCCAGGCGAGAGAGCTCGAGCAGGTCATGGATGATGGACGTCATGCGCTCCGCCTGCCGGCGCATCTCCGCGACGGGTCCGGCAAGCTCCCCGTCGAGCGCGGGGTCGTGGCTCAGTGTCTCGAGGTATCCTGAGATCACGGTCAGCGGCGAGCGCAGCTCGTGCGAGGCGTTGGCGACGAAGTCCCGGCGCACTGCCTCGAGGCGCATCTGCCGCGATACGTCGGCCGCGAGCAGGAGCTGCTGCCCCTCGCCGTAAGGCACGAGCTGCAGGGAGAGGTAACAGTCTTCGCGGCTCGCGCGGCGGATGATCACCGGATTCGCGTAATCCTTCAGGCGCAGGTAGCGCGCGAACTCCGGCTCGCGCAGCAGGTTCTCGATCCTCAGGCCCAGGTCCGCGGTGCGCCGCAGCTCGAGGAGCCTGCCGGCCATGCGGTTGAACCAGACGATCTCGCGCTGCGGGTTGAGAATGACCAC
>JAGWPE010000314.1 GCA_028870635.1 Gammaproteobacteria bacterium
CCGATCTGCAGCGGCAGCACGCAGTTCATGAGTCCGATCATGAACGGCATCGCCATGAAGAAGATCATGATCGTGCCGTGCGCGCTGAACACCTGGTCGAAGTGCTCGGGCGGCAGGTATCCCGAATGAGGTCCGTAGGCGAGCGCCTGCTGCGCGCGCATCATCACCGCGTCCGCGAAACCACGCAGCAGCATCACCCCTGCGAGGATGATGTACATCGCGCCGATCTTCTTGTGATCGACCGAGGTCAGCCACTCCGTCCAGAGATACTTCCACTTGCCGAGCACGGTGATCGCGCCGAGCACCGCGATAGCGGCGAGCACCATGAAGGCAACCGCCCCCATGACGATGGGGTTCTGATAGGGAATCGCGGAAAGCGTCAGCTTGCCGAGCATGATCAGTTGCTCCTCGTCGCAGACGTGCCGGGCATGCCGCTCATTGCGGCCATCGGGGCCATTGGGGCCGCGGGGGCCTGCAGCCGGCCGGCGATGATGTCGGCGAAGAGATTCGGCTGCACTTGCGAGTAGTACGCGACCGGATTGTTCTCACTCGGCCGGGCGAGCCGCTCGTAAGCCGGGGCGCCGAGTGTCTGCTGCGAGCCTTTGACCTTGGCGAGCCAGGCGTCGAAGCCCTGCTGCGGCAGGGCGGTTGCCTTGAAGGTCATGCCCGAGAAGCCGTCGCCGCTGTAGTTCGAAGAGAGCCCCTGGTACGTGCCCGGCTCGTTCGCCAGCAGATGCAGCTCGGTCTGCATGCCCGCCATGGCGTAGATCTGGCTGCCGAGCTGCGGGATGAAGAAGGCGTTCATCACCGTCGCGGAGGTGATGTGGAATTCGACCGGCACGTTCGCCGGGAAGGCGACTTCGTTTACCGTGGCCACCTTCTGGTCCGGGTAGATGAAGAGCCATTTCCAATCGAGCGCCACCGCATCGATCCGGATCGGCTTCACCTTGGAGTCGAGCGGCCGGTAGGGATCGAGCGAGTGCGAGGATCTCCAGGCGATCACGCCCAGGGTGGCGATGATGATGCAGGGGATGAGCCACACCACCGCCTCGATGGTGTTGGAATGCGACCAGTCCGGCCGGTAGTCGGCCTTCTCGTTGGAGGCCCGATAGCGCCACGCGAAGATGAGGGTGAGCGCGATCACCGGCACGACCACGATCAGCATCAGCGCCGTCGCCGTGATGATGATCGAGCGCTCCTGCAGGCCGATGGGGCCCTTCGGATCGAGAACGGCCCACTGGCAGCCCGAAAGCAGCAGGGCCGCCGAGAGCGGCAGGAGCCTCACGAGGCGGCGGACGGGACGATTCATGATGGGCAGCGCGATCACCGGTCTTTTTCGACGCGATGAGGATCGCGCCGCGGACCCGCCCAAATCCTTAGCTGCCCTCTAATCTCCCTTAATTATTATTAAATTGGCGCAAAGTGCGGCATCCTGCCGCTTTGCGCGGCCAGCCTGGCGACCGCTTTCGACCCCGCGGGCCACAAAATCGCCGGGTGCGATTTTGGACGCGCAGCGGCCCCGAAGGAGCGAGGCCCACGCTGGGCCGAGCAACGGCGGCCTTGGTCCGCTTGCTTACTTGCTTTTGAACGGTCCCGGGTTGTGACGCGCGTCACGTCTCGAGGGCGCTCGACATCGCCTCTTCCTCCGTCCAGCGCGCCCCCGTCTGCATGAGCTCCGTCAGCCGCTCGCCGGGCATCGCGCGGCGCAGGCCCTCGACGATGCGCGCCTGGATCTGTTGCTTTGCGGGACTGCGCCCTTCGAACTCCGCGGAGAAGAAGGCGTGCGCGTAGCCGATCAGCTGCGCCGCCCGCTCCAGGCGGTTCTCGCGCGCGGCGATGGCCGCGAGGTGCTGCAGGCCGCCGGCGAGCAGCACGGCATCGAGCTCGCTCTCCTGCGCAAGCGGCAGTCCTTCGCGCAGCGCCCTCCCCGCCTCCCCGAGATCGCCGTGCGCGATGAGGTAGCCCGCCAGATTGCACAGCGCGTGCCCGAGGATTCCCGTACGCCGTGCGGCGCGGGCGAGCGCGACGACCTCGCGCGCCTCGGCGATCGCCTCCTCGAGCCGCCCCTCGGCGAATGCCACCTCCGCCTTGTAGATGAGCGCACGCCAGACCCAGAAGTCGGCCCTGGAGTGCTCCCCCACGGCGAGCGACTCGTCGAGCAGAGCGCGAGCAACCTCGAACTCTCCGGCCACGGTGCGCGCGATGGCGAGATTGGTGAGGCAGAGCGCGAGACTCTTCGGGTGCGCCGATGCGGAGAGATGTCCCCGCGCCTCCTCGAGCGCCGCCAGGCCTTCGGAGAGATGGCCCGTGCGCGCAAGGTTGAGCCCGTAGAAGCTGAGGGCGCGTCCGCGCTCCAACGGCTCGCCGCACTCCTGGTAAAGAGACACTGCGCGCCGCAGCGCCGGCAGCGCGCGCCCGCGCGGCTCCCCGGTCGACAGAAAGCCGTACGCATACCACAGCATCGCCTCGACCGCCTTCGGAGTCGATGGAGCGACCGCGCTCGTCGCACGTTCCAGGCGCGCCCTGCCCTCCTGCATCAGCGACATGAGGTACCACAGCGGATAGGAGGCCGCGGCAAGCTCGATGCCGATCGCGGCATCGCCGTCGGCGCCGAATGCCCAGTCGAGCGCGACGCGAATGTTGTCGATTTCCGGTGCCTGCGCCTCCAGCCATTGCATCGAGGGCGTCTCCTCCCAGAGGGCGAGCGCGTTGCGCATATGGCCGCGGAAGTGCAGCGCATGCAGGCGCGCGAGCGAGCCGAATTCACCGCTGTCGGCGAGCTTCTCCATGGCGTAGGCATGCGTGGTCTCGAGCAACCGGTAGCGTCGTTCGCGCCCCCCGGCATCGGCCACCACGAGTGACTTGTCGACGAGCTCGGCGATTCGTCCGATGACCTCCCATTCCGGCAGCGCCGAGTCCGCCACGACGCTCGCCGCGGCTTCCAGGCTGAAGCTGCCCGCGAATACGGCAAGCCGCCGCAGCACGGTTCGATCGGGCTCCGCGAGCAGACGGTGGCTCCAGTCGAGAGTCGCACGCAATGTCTGATGTCGCGGCAGCGCCGTGCGGCGCCCACCGGTGAGCACGTGAAAACGCAGATCCAGACGGCGCGCGAGCCCCTCTATCCCGAGCGCCGCGGCGCGGGCGGCGGCCAGCTCGATGGCGAGCGGAATCCCATCGAGTCGGCGGCAGATGGTCGCGACCGTCGCGGCGTTGCGCTCGCTCAGGCTGAAATGCGGATCGGCGGCGCGGGCACGCGCCGCGAACAGCCTGACCGCATCGTGGCGCAAAGCGGCCGCGAGCTCCGCGGTCTCCTCGGCGGGAAACTCCAGCGGGCTGAGCCGGTACGTGCACTCCCCGTCGAGGCCGAGCGGCTCCTGACTGGTCGCGAGGATGCAGGCGCCCGGCACGGCGCGCAGCAGCGTCTCCGCTTCGCGGGCCGCCGCTCCGATCAGGTGCTCACAATTATCGAGCACCAGCAGGAGCCTGCGCCCGCGCAGCGCCGCGGCAAGCCGCTCCGACGTCCAGCGGCCCGCGCCGCTTTGCAGGCCCAGAGCCGTGTTGATGGCGCTCGCGGCCAGGTCCGGATCGGTGAGCGGCGCGAGCTCGGCGAGCCACACGCCGTCCGGAAACTCCTCGAGCACGGCGCGTGCCGCCTCGAGTCCGAGCCTCGTCTTGCCGATTCCGCCGGTGCCCACCAGAGTCACGAGACGGTTGTGGCGCAGGAGCTCGCGCAGCTCCCTGAGCTCGGTCTCCCGGCCGATGAAGTCGGACAGCGGCGCCGGCAGGTTGGTCGGAACCTGACGCGGAGCTTCGGGCTCGGGACGCTCCCGCGGCAACGCGCGGCCCTCGGCATCGAGCGCGCGAACCACGCCCGTGAAGCGATAGCCGCGCAACGGCACGGTGAGGATCAGGTTGCGGTCCTCGCCCAGCGCCTTGCGCAGCGCCGAGACCTGCACCTGGATGTTGCTTTCCTCGACCACCGCCCCCGGCCAGACACGTGCGAGCAGCTCCTCCTTGCTGACGAGCTCGCCCTCGGCCTGCGCCAGAATGAGCAGCACCTCGAACGCCCGGGAGCCGAGCGGAACAGTCACATCACCGAGGCGCAGCTCACGCTGGCGGGTGAAGAGTCGAAATCGTCCGAACTCGAGGCAAGCGGCGCCTCGCGCAGTACCATGCATTGAAGAGCTCTACCGGGGATGCCCGGAGGGCGATGTGCGAACGTAATCCAGCGGGGAATTGTAGCTCAAAACCCCGTTCTTTGATTTGGCCAAACCGGCCTGCGGCCGTCTGGCCGATTTGCCTTACGGGCGCCCTCGCGCCCGCAAGCCGTTCGCACCGGTGAGCATCTGCCCGAGCTCCTGCGCAGGCACGGCGGCGCCGTGGAGAAAACCCTGCGAGTGGCTGCACCGCAGTGCCCGCAACGCCGCGAGTTGTTCCTCGGTCTCGACCCCCTCGGCCACGGTGATGAGATCGAATGCGGAGGCCAGCTCGACGATGCTCGCCACGAGCGTCACGCTGGCCCCATCCTCCGGCAGGCCGCTCACGAACGAGCGGTCGATCTTCAGCACGTCGACCGGAAGCTTCGACAGCAGGCCGAGTGAGGAGTAGCCGGTGCCGAAATCATCCAGGGCGACACGGATGCCGGCCTTGCGCAGCGTGCGCAGCTTCTCGCTCGTACCCTCGAGGTCCTGCAGGAGCGTCGTCTCGGTGATCTCGATGTCGAGGCCGAAGCCCGCGAGCGGGGCGAACCGCTCGGCGAGCCCCAGCAGGCCGTGCAGGAACTCGCGCTGCCTGAGCTGCTGCGCGGAGACATTCACGGCAACGCGCATGGGCCTGCTACCCGCCTCGCGCCAACCCTCGAGGTCTTCCACCGCTTTGAGCAGCGTCCAGTTGCCGAGCGGCACGATGAGCCCGGAGGACTCGAGCACCGGGAGGAAGCGGCCGGGCAGAACCAGCCCGTCGGTGGGATCGCGCCAGCGCAGCAACGCCTCCGCGGAGTCGATCTCGCCGCTGGCCAGATCGATCTGCGGCTGATAATGCAGCTCGAACTGCTGCTCCTCCAGGGCGGACCGCAGCTTGTGCTCGAGGACCACCCGTCGCACGGTTTCGCGGCTCATCTCCGGGCGGTAGTTGACGTAGTGCTCGCCGGATTCCTTGGCGCGCTTCAGTGCCGCCTCCGCACGCTGCACCAGGATAGCGCCGCTCGCGACATCCTGTGAGTGTCCTGCCGCGCCCCAACTCACGGACAACCGCACCTTGCGTCCCTCGATCTCGAACGGCTCCTCGAGCAGCGCGGCATCGAGCGCGAGCTTGGGATTGTCGATCATGGACTGCGCCGTCTGCTCCTCGCGCAGCACGAAGGTCCCCGCACCGAGATAGCCGATCCGCTCATCGCCGCCGGCGTGCCGCTTCAGCCGCTCGACCAGGCTCTGCAGGAGAAGATCGGCCAGGCGCTGGCCGTGGATGGTATTGAGGCTGCCGAGGCCGCGCACGTCGAAGGCGAGAACCGCCGGCCGCGCCGCCGCGGCATGGCTCATCGCATGCAGGCGCTTGTCCAGGCGCTCGCAAAAGAGCGCCCGCTTCGCGAGTCCGGTGAGTGAGTCGAAAGCCGCGAGGTACTGCGCGGCGTCGGCGTTCTCGAGAGAGTGCAACGCGAACGACAGACTCGCCGTCATGTTCTCGAGCAGCGGCAGCAACTCCCCTTCTTCCAACGCCGCGGCGTCCTTCGCGCTCACCGTGATCACCGCCACACGCTTGCCGCCGAAGATCAGGGGCATTGCGATGAGTGAGCGGACGCCGCGGTCCAGCAGCCGCTCGCGCGCGAAGATCGGTACGTCGGCGCGGGCGATATCCGCGCACGCGGTGACCTTGCCTGTGCGCAGCGCCCGCCCCGAGAGACTGAGGTCCGAGCCGGTGCCGTCGCCGATTTCCAGCCGCTGCAGGGTCTCGGTGTCCCGTACGGCCGCGCCCGCGCGGTATTTCATCCATGCCCAGCGTCCGCTGTCATCCAGCATCCATACCACCGAGCCGAAGAATCCACCGAGGTCGGTCAGGAGGCAACATGCCTCCCGCAACAGCTCATCGCGGTCGCGGATGCGGATCACCGCGGAGTTGATCGCACTGTGCACGCGCACGATCTGCGCCAGACGGTCGATCTGCCGCCTCTGCCGGCGCGTCTCCGCCTGCGCGCGCAGGGCCTTCAGTCCGAAAGCCAGATCGGCCGCGAGCTCCTCGAGGAGGGCGAGCTCCCAACGGTCGAACGCGTCGGGACGGCCGGAGTAGATATTGAGAGCGCCGATACAGATGTCATCGAGCAGGAGCGGCAGGGCTATGGAGGACTGGTAACCCTCGCTGCGTGCGCGCTCGCGCCAGGGCGCGAAATCAGGATCCGTGTCGATCCGCCGGCACACCTGCACGGTGCGCTCGCGGATCGCGCGGCCGGTCGGGCCGTGGCCGCTCTCGTCATCGGTCCAACTCACCCGCAGCCGCTCGAGATAACCGCCATCCTGGCCGGCACGCGCGGCAACGCGCACGGCGCGAGTCGGCTCGCCTTCCGCGAAGCCGAACCAGGCCAGCCGATAGCCGCCGGGGCCGACGAGGATGCCGCAGATCTGCGCGAGCAATTGCGGCTCGTCCTGCGCGCGCGCGAGCGCGCGCTTGCAGTCGATCAGCATCCGCAGCTCGCGATCGGCCTTGGCGAGCGCGGCCTCGGGGCAGGTGGTGTCGGGAAGCAGCGCCGGGGGAAAAGGCCGCCGGGAGCCCGCATCGGACTCCTTTTCTACGCTCGCGACGCTCTCTTCGACAGGTCTCACCGACCCCCCTCA